>NZ_CP058364.1:1922500-2232500 GCF_013391805.1 Galbibacter sp. BG1
AACACCGGTATGTCCCATGGCAAGTTGTTTTTGTCCTTGCAGGGCAATGCGGTAACCTCCAGCATAAGTAAGGGCACTAGTAAGCAAAACCATCGCCAAAAGCGTAATTTTTTTCATTTATTTAATGTTTTGAATTGTGAATATTAGCACCTCAAATTTAAAACAATATTATTCATATGCAATTTTGAGGGTATTGATATTTTAAATTCAATAAAAAATTAACATTTATTGCTTTAGGAAGCTACTTGATTTCTCAAAAAATTGCTCGGGATTTTCAGCATGAAGCCAGTGGCCTGCGTTATCAATGGTTTCTACGGTGGCCTGTGGAAAATGTGTTTTTATAATTTCAGTGTCGTTTGGCGAGATGTATTCTGATTTTGAGCCTCTTAGAAAAAGTGTTTTTCCGGGGAACGTTTTTTGAGATGGAAGAGCTTCGCCAATCTCGTCTTGGGCTTCGCTCAATACCGGAAGGTTAAATCTAAAAGCGAGGGTTTCCTTATCTTTCCAATAAAGGTTTTTAAGTAAAAACTGCCGTGTCCCCCAGTCGGAGATATATTTGGATAATTCTTCGTCGGCATCGCTGCGGGATGAAATGCTACTAAAATCCAAGGCCTGCAGACCGTTAATGATGGTTTGGTGATGTGGAGGGTAATATTTGGGTGCAATATCGGCAATTAATAATCTTTCAACGGATGAAGGATTGGTAACAGCTAAAAGCATCGCCACTTTTCCGCCCATGGAATGCCCGATTAGGTTTGCTTTGCCTAGTTTTTTTTCTGAAATGTATGTAAGCACGTCTTCTACCATCAATTCGTAGGAAAACTCATTGGAATGAAAACTTTTACCGTGATTTCGTAGGTCGAGCAAGTGAACTTCAAAACCTTCATCTGCATATTTGTTGCCAAGGGTTTTCCAATTGTCTGACATCCCTAAAAAACCATGTAAAATAAGTAAAGGTTCTCCACTGCCGAGTATTTTTGATTTTAGTAATTGCATATTCTGATCTAAAAATTTAAAATTAGGGGTTAGCCTTTTTTGTTTTCATGTATTGCATTTAGCACTCAACCCTTTTGGGCGCGAAAAGCATTACTTTAATTTTTGAAGGTACATCTGCACTACGTTCTCCAAGCCTAAATAAAGAGATTCGGCAATAAGCGCATGGCCTATGGAAACTTCCAGTAGGTTAGGGATGTTTTGTTTAAAATAAGCAGTGTTTTCTAAATTAAGATCATGCCCCGCGTTAATCCCCAGTCCCACTTCATTGGCTACCAAGGCAGCTTCTGTGTAAGGTTTAATTCCGTCTTTGTTTCCTTTTTCAAATTCACTGGCATAAGCCTCCGTGTACAATTCAATTCGGTCTGTACCTGTTTTGGCAGCTCCTTCCACCATTTTAGCTACCGGATCAACAAATATGGAGGTTCGAATTTTGTTCGCTTTGAATTCAGCAATAACATCTACCAAGAAATCTTTGTGTTTTAGGGTATCCCAGCCGGCATTAGACGTAATGGCATCTACAGCGTCTGGAACCAATGTTACCTGCGTAGGCTTTACTTCCAGAACAAGATCCATAAAGCTTTTTATAGGATTGCCTTCAATATTGTATTCTGTGTAAACAACTTCTGGCAACTCCCTAGCATCTTGGTAGCGAATATGCCGTTCATCGGGGCGTGGGTGAATAGTGATGCCTTCAGCACCAAATTCTTGTATGTCTTTAGCAGTTTTAAGGAGATTGGGCACATTACCGCCTCTAGAGTTTCTAAGGGTGGCAATTTTATTGATGTTAACGCTTAGCTTCGTCATAAAAATTTTATTATAATGATAGTACAAAAATACGAAGTGAACCATAGTACAACAAGTTATTGAGCCATATAAAGGCAAAAACAATAAATTGTTCGTCTAAAGCATTGAAGTAATAAATTCTTACTTCGTAGCACAACCCTGCTTAAATGTGCTATAAATTGATTAATTTGCCAAAGAAATAAGTTAATTATGAATATACATTCTTACATAAATAACGATATCCTTCCATTATTGCCAAATTACCCGGTAAAAATGGTGCGAGGGATGTTTTCCGACTGTACTAACACGCATATTCCAGTAGTGGAAGACAATCATCTTTTGGGCAATATTTCTGAAGATGACGTGCAAGGGTTCGATCCCGATAAGAAAGTAAGTGATTACCTGTATGCGCTAGATCTCTTTTTTGTTTATAAAAACACAAACTGGCTGGATGTTTTGGAGGCTTTTGCAAAATACAATGCGAATGTACTGCCTATATTGGATGAAAATAAAATATATGTGGGGTATTACGATTTGATCGATATTATGAGTTTGTTCAAGGAAACGCCTTTTTTAAATGAGCCCGGCGGTATTTTAATTGTGGAAAGGGGAAGTTCGGACTATTCCTTTAGCGAAATCTCTCAAATTGTAGAAAGTAACGACGGTAAATTATTGGGTGCTTTTATTTCTGAAAGTCAAGATGATGTGGTAGAAATAACCATGAAGATTGGAGGTATTGGCCTTAATAAAATTATACAGACGTTTAGACGCTATAGTTATAATATAGTGGCCGGAAATGAAGAGGATTCTTATTTGGAAGGCTTAAAAAAACGGTCGGATTACCTAGATAGGTTCTTGAAAATATAGAACTCAATCCTTTCAATTAATATCTTAATTTCAGCATTAAATAATAGCGAATGAAAGTTGGTGTTTACGGTCAGTATTATAAAGAAGATTCAGAAGAGTACATTCTCAAACTGCTTGAAGTTTTAAAGCGAAATGATGCAGAAGTGCATATCGAAGCAGGGTATCTCGACCAAATAAGGGAACCATTAGAAGTTAAAGAGGAATACGAAACCTTTGCCGTTTTCGAAGATTTAGATAATTCCTTCGATATTTTTTTTAGCGTTGGGGGCGATGGAACCATGCTACGCACCGTATTATTCGTGAGGGATTTGGACATTCCAATCCTCGGGATAAATGTGGGGAGATTGGGTTTCTTGGCGACCGTTCAAAAAGATAATTTAGAAAAATCGGTCGAAGAAGTTTTGGTAAATGGCTTTAAAGTGAAAGAAAGGGCTCTGCTGCAAATCACCAATACCACGGTAGAAAACCAAACCGAAGTAAATTTTGCTTTAAATGAAATAGCAGTAAGCAGAAAGAATACCACCTCGATGATTACCATAGCAACTTGGCTGGATGGGGAATATTTAACTTCTTATTGGGCAGATGGTCTTATTGTGGCCACACCCACAGGTTCTACAGGATATTCTTTAAGTTGCAATGGCCCTGTAATTGCCCCTAGCACAGATGCTTTTGTGTTAACACCCATAGCACCACACAATTTAAACGCCCGACCTTTGGTAATTCCTGATAAAACTAAAATAAAGCTAAAGGTTTCCGGGAGGGAAGATAGCTTTTTGGTTTCCTTAGACTCTAGAATTGCCACCTTAAAAAACGAAACAGATATTTTTATTGAACGAGCCCCATTTAATATAAAGTTAGTTGACCTGGAAGATGAAAGTTTTTTAAAAACACTGCGCAATAAACTATTATGGGGTGAAGATCGTCGTAATTAACCCTATGAAAACAATAAAATCCCACAAATTTTGTTTAAGTAGCACATTCATTATAATGATATTACCCATAAAATATCATAATGTATATATTTGCAAACTTTAAAACCTATGAATTTTAGAATCTTAACCGTTGCGATTATGTTAATTACCACAATGTCTTCTGCTCAAATGTTTGAGGTAGGAGCGTTTGTGGGAGGAAGTAATTATATAGGAGATGTAGGGTCTTCTAGGTATATTAACCCCAACGGTTTTGCCGCAGGTGGAGTTTTTAAATGGAATGTGAGTCAGCGTTATGCGTACAGGGCTTCTTTTACATTTTCCACACTTCATGCTGCCGATAGGGATTCTAATAATTCTGCCAGGCAACAACGCGATTATAGTTTTTCCAATGGAGTATTGGAAGGTTCTATCGGGATGGAATTCAATTTTATTGAATTTGATCTAAGTGACTTTTCAAGGTCTGTTACACCCTATTTATATGGGGGGGCATCGGTAATTTTACATGATGAATTATATTATGTTACCAATAATGCTCAAGTATCTGGAGAAAAAACTACATTTGCAATCCCTATGGCAATAGGTGTTAAGGGTAAAATAGGCACTCGTTTTGTTCTAGCAGCAGAAGTTGGTGCCCGCTATACCTTTACAGACAATTTAGACGGAAGCAATCCTAACACGCTTCTGCCTAACAATGATGATTTGAAGTTTGGAAATATCTTTAGCGACGACTGGTACGTTTTCTCGGGGCTTACGCTTACGTATACCTTTGGTAAAAGACCATGTTACAGCTGTTATGATTAATGAGTAATGAATGAAGAGTTAATTAATAAGGAAAATCTACCGAAACATATAGCCATTATCATGGATGGTAATGGGAGATGGGCTAAACAACAAGGGAAACTTAGGATTTTTGGTCATGAGAATGGTGCAAAAGCCGTTAAAGAAGTTGTGGAAGGTAGTGCCAAAGTAGGTGTAAAAAATTTAACATTGTACGCCTTTTCTACTGAAAATTGGAGCCGTCCGAAATTGGAGGTGGAAACCTTAATGAAATTACTCGTGTCTTCGCTTAAAAAAGAACTTCACACTTTATTGGAAAACGACATACGTTTACATGCCATTGGAATGCTCGAAACGTTGCCTAAAAAAGCCCAAAAAGAACTTTTAGAGGTTATCGAGAAAACCAAAAACAATAAAAGAATGACCCTTACTTTGGCATTGAGTTATGGGGCCCGTGAAGAGTTGAAAAATGCTGTGGTACAGCTCTGTACTAAAGTTAAAAATAATATAATTTCTATTGATGCTATTGACGAATCAATAATTAATAATCATCTTTACACGCAAGATTTGCCAGATGTAGACCTGTTGATAAGAACCAGCGGAGAGCATAGAATAAGTAATTTCTTACTTTGGCAAATTGCTTACGCCGAGTTGTATTTCACGGAAACACTGTGGCCAGATTTTACCAAAGAACATTTATGGGAAGCAATAATAAACTATCAAAATAGAGAACGGAGATTTGGAAAGACGAGCGAACAACTTAACTAAAAATATCATGTTGAAGCGATATTTAGGTATTTTTTTACTACTACTAACTTTTACAAACTACACTGCCGCTCAAGAAACTACTTTTGATAAAGGAAAGAGGTATATCCTCGGTGGAATTGAGGTTACAGGGGTAAAAAGTTTTAATAAACAAACAGTAATTACATATACAGGACTGCGCACAGGCCAAGAAATTACAGTTCCCGGAGAAGAAATTAGTGATGTTATTAATAAACTTTGGAGTTTAAACCTCTTCAGTGATATTAATATCTACAAAACGCGCGTAGAAGGGGACAAAATTTTCCTGGAATTGAATGTGGTAGAACTACCAACGCTTTCCGATGTTAAAATAACCGGTATCAAGAAAAAGAAAATCGACGATATCGAAAAAGACGCCGATCTTAAAAAAGGGAAAAAAGTTACCGAAAGTTTTATAACAGACACCAGAAACTATTTGGTGAACAAGTATAAAAAAGAAGGATACCTAAACACAAAGGTAAATATCAATACCATTCCAGATACTACGGAAGCAAATGCCGTTAAAATGGTGGTAGGGATCGACCGTGGGGAGAAGGTAAAGATCAAAGACATTAATTTTGATGGCAACGAACAGCTAAGTGATAAAAAGCTTAAGGGTGCCATGAAAAACACCAAAGAAAAATTCTTTGGGCGTTTCTGGAAAAAATCTAAGTTTATCCCAGAAGATTTTGAAACCGATCTTACTTCTATTGTAGATGCTTACAAAGAGCGAGGTTATAGAGACGCACGTATTACCAAAGATTCCATTATTTACAATGATGATAACACAATCGATATCCAAATTGATTTACAAGAGGGAGATCGCTATTATTTTGGAAATATTGATTTTGTTGGAAATGCAGCGTATACAGATGAGTTCTTAAGCAGGTATTTAGGCTTGAGCAAAGGGGATGTCTATAACGGGGTTTTGTTTGATAAACGTATCGACGACCAAACCAAACCAGACGGTAGAACCATTACCAATTTATACCAAAATAACGGATATCTTTTCTCACAAATAAATCCGGTTGAGGTTTCTGCTAAAAACGATACGATTGATTTTGAGATTAGAATTGTAGAAGGGAAATTGGCTTACTTTAATAACGTGACTGTTTCTGGAAACGATAAAACCAACGACCACGTAATATACCGAGAGCTTAGAACAAAGCCCGGGGAATTATATTCTAAAGACAATGTGGTGCGAACCATTAGGGAATTAGGGCAATTGGGGTATTTCGATCCAGAAAGTATCAGTCCAGAAATTTTAGATCCAAATCCACAAGCGGGAACCGTAGGTATCAACTATGCGGTTGAAGAAAAGGGATCCAGCCAGATTGAACTACAAGGTGGTTATGGTGGTGGAGGTTTTATAGGTACGTTGGGACTTTCCTTTAACAACTTTTCCATAAGAAATATATTTAATAAGGAAGCATATAAACCTGTGCCTATGGGAGACGGACAACGTTTGTCTTTACGTCTTCAGGCGAGTAGATTTTTCCAAACCTATAGTTTTTCATTTACAGAGCCTTGGATGGGAGGTAAAAAGCCAGTGCAGTTCTCTACCTCGCTTTCAAGAACGCTTCAGTTTAGGTACAACCCTAGAACTGGAGATGCCGATAAAGATCAGCGTTTTGTAATTACAGGGGCCACCGTTGGTTTGGCGAAACGTTTGCAATGGCCAGATAACTACTTTCAGCTATCGCATGCGTTGAGTTTTCAGCATTACGACCTTCAAAACTATAACACTTCATTGTTTACGTTTGGAGATGGATATTCAAACAACTTAGCGTATACCATTGCGCTTTCTAGAAATAATACATCGGTGAATCCGATATTCCCAATGGCAGGTTCCAACTTTAATATAAGCTTGAAATTGAGTCCGCCTTATTCATTGTTTAACGGAATTGACTATGCCAATTTAGGGGACGATCCAGAATACCAAAGGATAAATTCCCAGAACGAAGTTGTGCCAGATCAACCAAAAATCGATCAGGAAAAATACAAATGGCTGGAATTTTATAAAGTTGAATTCAGTGGAGATTGGTACACAAACTTAGTGGCAAAATTGGTATTGAAAACAAGTGCGCAATTTGGTTTCTTAGGGGCTTACAACGACGATAGAGGGGTAATTCCTTTCGAGCGATTCTTTTTAGGAGGAGATGGTTTAGGTAATTTTACACTTGATGGTAGAGAGAATATTGCTTTGCGAGGGTATCCAAACCAATCGCTTTCTGGTGTAGATGGTTCTACTGTTTATAATAAGTTTTCCATGGAGTTGCGTTACCCCATAACTTTAAAGCCAACAGCGTCGATATATGCCTTGAGTTTTCTTGAAGGGGGTGCGGCTTACGAAGATTTTCAAACCTATAATCCTTTTAACTTAAAAAGATCTGCCGGTGCCGGGGTTCGTATTTTTATGCCAGCCTTTGGATTATTAGGGATAGACTTCGGGTATGGGTTTGATCCTATCCCAGGGAGAATTGAACCAAGCGGTTGGCAGACGCATTTTATTATTGGACAACAATTTTAATCTTTGGCACGATATTTTCTATGCATAATTTGTTTTTATCTGTAACATTTGCCAAGAAAGATTGTTAAGTAAGAAAATTTTGTTTTCTTCGTAGATGGAAAATAAAACTTTTAAGAGATGAAAACATATGTTCTTTTTTTATTGTTAGCTTTATCAGCTTTTTCTATAGAGGCACAAAGAGGTGTTAGAATTGGTTATGTAGATATGGAATACATCTTGCAGAATGTAGATGAGTACCAAATGGCCAACAAACAGTTGGCAAGTAAAGTACAAAAATGGAAGGCTGAAGTTGAAGACCAAGAGAGCACTATAGATAAAATGAGATCTGATCTTAATGCGGAGAAAATCTTGCTTACTAAAGAGTTGGTGCAGGAAAGGGAGGAAGAGATAGACGCTTTGGAAAGTCAAATGAAGGACTATCAACAGGATCGTTTTGGACCGCAGGGAGACTTGGTAAGGCAACGGAGCCAACTGGTGCAGCCTATTCAAGATCAAGTTTTTAATGCCGTCCAAGAGATTGCAGCCAACAAAAAGTATGATTTTGTGTTCGATAAATCTGCAGATGTGGTTATGTTGTATTCTGATAAGCGTCACGATATAAGCGATCAGGTACTAAGAAGTATTAATGTCACCAGAAAAAAAGTAGATAGAAAAGAGCAAAACAGTGCTTTAGATGAATTTGAAGAGCCAGATCCAGAAAAAGAAGCGCGCGAAGAAGCTTACGATCAGAAAAAGGAAGATAGAGCACAAGAAATAGAGCAAAGAAGGGAAGAGAAACTTAAGGAGATAGAGGCGCGTAAAAAGGCGTACGAAGAGCGAAGAAAGAAAATGTTGGAAGAGCGGGAAGCTCGTAGACAAGAAAAATTAGAAGAAAGGGAACAATTAAAAAAGGAAAATAACAATTCTAACACGACGGAAAACGAAGAGGAAGAATAGTAATTTAATATTAAGTAAACATTTTAGAAATTTTTAAAAACCATGAAACACTTTAAAACATTAGTAATTGCAGTTGTATTAGCAGTAGGTTCAATCAGTTTTGCGAGTGCACAAAGCAAAATTGCGCACATTAACGTACAGAAGTTAATGACTGATATGCCAGAAATGAAGGCTGCACAAGCTGAGCTAAAGAAATTAGGCGAGAATTATCAAGCTGATATTAAAACTAGTTACCAAGAGCTTCAAAATAAAATGACGCTATATAAAAATGAGTCTTCTACAAAATCTCAAGAAGAGAATCAAAAAAGAGCTCAAGAGGTAGATGGAATGCAACAAAGTATTATGCAGGCGCAGCAGCAAGCTCAAAAGGAGTTACAGGCGAAAGAGCTTGAATTGTTAGAACCAATCCTTCAAAAAGCAAACGATGCTATTCAAAAAGTTGGAAAGGCTAAAGGTTTCCAGTATGTATTGGATACATCACCAGGAGCTGGAGTTATTCTTGCTGATGGTACAGACATAATGCCAGATGTAAAGAAAGAATTAGGATTCTAAAAAATAATAATTTTATTTATTTTAAAAACTGCCCGCAATTTTGCGGGCAGTTTTTTTATTTTTACGAACGATGAGCACAAAACCTATAGGTATTTTTGATTCGGGTTTGGGAGGAACTTCCATTTGGAAAGAGATCCATTCATTGCTTCCGAAGGAGTCCACTATTTACTTAGCAGACAGCAAGCATGCACCCTATGGGGAACGAACACAGGAAGAGATACTTCAGCTAAGCATTAAAAACACTGAATATTTAATTCAAAGAGGTTGTAAAATTATAGTGGTAGCTTGCAACACGGCTACTACAAACGCCATAGATTATTTAAGGGAAAACTATGACCATCCTTTTATCGGTATCGAACCGGCTATAAAACCGGCGGCCTTAAATTCTAAAACGGGCGTGGTTGGCGTTTTGGCCACAAGGGGTACGCTTACAAGCAGTCTTTTTACAAAAACCTCTGCGCTATATGCAAAAGACCGTAAGGTAATGGAGCAGTTTGGAGATGGCTTGGTTCCCCTTATTGAAAATGGGAAGATTAATTCTGCTGAAATGAAAGAGCTACTTCATAAATATGTAGATCCCATGGTAAAAGCCGATATTGATTATTTGGTTTTAGGTTGCACTCATTACCCTTACTTGGTACCGCAACTCAAGAAAATACTACCTGAAAGTGTTACCATAATTGACTCTGGATATGCGGTGGCTAAACAAACGAAAGCTGTTTTGGAAAAACTGGATTTGCTAAAACTTAATGATACTCCGCCTAAAAATTTGTTCTATACCAATAAGGATGTAACGCTATTAAAATCTTTAATGAAAGATTATGAAGATATTGCCAATTTTTCCTTTTTGGAATTTTAAGCTTTTCAGGCAATTAGTATAACAACTGAAGGAATACAAAACGCCAACAATTCTTGTGCTTTACTATTGAAATTTGTTTATTTTTCTCTTGAATTTTAGGTTGAATACATAAAATTCACTTTATACGTTTAATTACTTATTCGTTTGAATCTGATTGTGCTATTCAATGTAAATATTGGAATCCTTAGGGTATTTTATAGTGTAGTTTAAATCGACTTTTTCAGTTTTACCTGGTCTTAAATTCATTTGCCACATTACCTCCCCCGTCTGTTTATTTAAATTTCCGTTCGAAAGCTTTTCTATTTCAACTTCAATTTCTTTTCTATTGCTTACAGGAACTTGGTCGAAAACTCTTAAATCAATAGATTCATTTTTGTTATTTTTAACGGTAGTTGTCCAGCCTACCAATTCCTCCTTATTGCTGCCTAAGAATTTTTTAGATTTGAAGCTTTTATTACGCTCTCTTTTAATTGTTAAGTTTTGGTCCTTTCCGAAGGAAATGTTTAAGGTATCGTTTTGGGAATTGAGCTCTAAAACAGTTTTGCCCACAAATGTGTTTTCATAAAAAATATTAGCTTCCCCTGCCAATAGGTCATATTTATCCCATTCAGTTATTTTAGCAATTAAAAAGACATCCTCCTGTAATTTAGGAATACTAAAATAATTGAATTCAGCAGGTATTTGATTATTCTTCATTTCAATAGCATTGTTTTTATTATTGGAAAGAATAGTATAAGGCTGTTCTATTTTAAAATTGATAGAAGTATTTCTTTTTGTAAATACAACTGGTGTTGTTTTTTGTGATTCTTGATTAATTATTTCTACTCCAGCTGCTCTACCTTGAAGGGTATTGGAAGCTTTAGATCGATTTCCCTTTGTTCCATAACCTGTAACCACAACTTCATCTAATGAATTGTAATCGAGGTCAAGTTGAACATTTATGGTTTCACTATTTATAAATTTCACTTTAGTTTGATAGCCAACATAAGAGAAGACTAGATTCTGGGCGTTTTTAGGGACAGATAATGAGTATCTACCATCAAAATCTGAAGTTGTTCCAATGGTGGTGTTTTGGACTATAATATTTACGCCTGGCAGTGGTTCGCCGCTTTCATTCGAAACTACTCCGGAAACTTCGTTGACTTCACTGTAACTTGGAGGTGGTAAATTGTAGTCTAAATAATATGTTTTTAAACTTGGTGGAGTCCCAGAGACGTTTGGGTTGGAAGAAGAGAAAGTAAGGGCTACGTTATTCCAATCTATTTTGGTGTCTTGCCGAACATTTGCTTTATACACGATATTAATGGGGTTTTGAGAACTTGTTGCTTTTAAATCGTATGTTGGGTACCAACTGGCGTTTTTCACAAGGTAACTTAGGTTGAAAAGAATTTGTGATGCCTCTTTATTTTCTATTTTAACCAGTATTTCCGAAAAATTATAATCGTGTTTCCTTGAGAACTCATTTAGTTGATTTCTCAAATTGGTTATTTCTTCGTTTAAGCTGGCAATATTTTTATAACGCTCTATTTCTTTCAGTTTTAAGCTCGTTAACTTATCGCTGTAATAATTGCTGGCCTCTCTTAAGCTCGAAACCGATAGGGCTTCATTCTTACCATTTAGATTTCTATTGTCTTTTAAAAATGCTATTTCTTCTTGTATTACTTCTATGTGGGTCTGTTCTAAAGTTTTTTGCTCTTCTAGTTTTTTTAATTTTGATTCTATTTCTTTGTAATCGGAAGATATGTGATCGTCCTCAAAACTAGTTTGAAGATTGATGGATAGAATAGTAATATTTCCACCCTCCGCTCCTAAATTGATGCTTTTTTCTTGTACGTACGGAGATAAATGAGTAAACTTTAAGTGGTAAGTCCCTTTTGGTAAATAAACAGATTTTTCTCTTTTTACTTGCGCTCCATCCAAGAACACAGTAGCCGCACTAACCTCTGTAGCAATTTCTTTATCGATAGGGGTTTGGGATATACATAAGCTAGAGAGGAAAAGAAATGTGTAAAGAAAATACTTGGTCATAATATCTTGTTTATTTAAGGTGTAGTTTATTTACTAAAAGTAAACAAGATTTTAGATTTATGCATATTTATTCAAAATTCTTTTTACACTGCCTAAATAGCTGGTTCCAAATAAATTTAAGTGAACAAGTAAATAGTACAATTGCCAAAGTTCAATTCGCTCTTTCCATCCTTCTTGTAAAGGGAACAGTTCGTTATAAACCTGAAAAACTTCAGATGGAAATCCACCAAATAAATGCATCATGCTAATATCCATCTCCCGAGGGGCATAAGATATGGCTGGATCAATCAAACAAGGGTCTCCAGAAGTGTTCACCATGAAATTGCCGCTCCAGAGGTCACCATGGATTAAGGCTGAAGGCTCTTCAGGAATTATATTTTCCAAAGTTTTGTAGAAACTTTGGATGTTACTAAAGGAATAACCGTTGTCTTTTGCCATACGTAATTGAGGCTCCAGCCTTTGGGATTGATAGAAGTGGAACGAGGATTTACAGGTGGTGTTAAATTGAGGAAGGCTGCCAATGTAATTATCTTCCCCAAATCCATAATAAGGTTTGCTGTTTTGGTGCATTATGGCCAATTGCTCCCCGAATTTGCTCCAGAATGAAGTATTCTTTTTTCCGCTTGGAATAAATTGTAGGATTAAAAAAGAGAGATTTCCTATGGTTCCTATTTCAATTACTTCTGGAACCTTAAAAGCTTGGGCATTTTTTAAAGCGGTTAAACCATTGGCTTCAGCTGCAAACATTCTCGGGCCCTTATGGGAATCGTTTACCTTTATCACGAAAGAATCTGTGTTGGTATCTATACGATACACTTCATTTATGTCTCCACCAGATAAGGGTGATAATTGTAAATGGGTAGTTTTAAAATAATTGGTTAAGTACGTCTTCAGTTTCCTGTTTACCAAATCAATTTATTTTTTTCGAATGTAGGTGAGGTAGGTAAAATCATAATTGTGTTTGTCGTCTTTAGAATGGTATTCTTCCGCAACGAGTTCCCAGTTATGAAGATCTATCTCAGGAAAGAAAGCATCCGCTTCAAAATTGCCATGCACTCTGGTTAATTCAATTTTATCAGAATAAGGAAGGGCTTGTTTATAGATTTCCCCACCACCAATTACAAACGGTTGTTCGTCTTCTTCAGCAATGGCCAGTGCCTCTTTTAAAGATGGGACTACGACACAATTTTCACATGCTTTGTAATTTTTCTGTCTTGTGATTATAATGTGTTTTCTATTGGGAAGCGGACTTGGAAAACTCTCATAGGTTTTTCTGCCCATTATTATCGGGTGACCGGTTGTTAATTTTTTAAACCTTTTAAAATCATCGGGCAAATGCCAAACGAGATCATTATCTTTTCCAAGCGCATTGTTTTCTGCAGCAGCAGCAATCATTGTTACCATTAATTATAAGGTGTTTTTTGGATTGTTTTCCGCGGGATATTCCGTTTCTACTTCTTGTTGCAATTTAGCGATTTTAGCCTTTTGCTTAGCCACCAATTTTTCCCGTTGTTCCCGTTCCCAGTCCTTCCCTAGAAATTTATGAGTAACAAACACATTTATAAAGTGTATTAAAAAGATAAATCCCCAAGCAGCAATCCCCCATATAAACCAGTTGTACTGCACGCCATATTCTAACACTTTATTAAGGACGATCATAAAAATACTTCCCAAAAGAAAGATTATAAAATGATAATACAACCACTTTTTCTGTCGTATTCTAGCCTGTGCATTTTCAATTAGCTCGTGTTGATCGGTATCTATTTCGTGCAAAGCCTCTTTTTTGTTTTTCGAAAACATAGTATTGTATTTTATATAAAGTTACAAAAAGCCAGTAATATTTCATCTATTACTTTATAAATGAGAAGTACGATACAGCAGCGATATTTTTATATTGGTTAATGATAAAATATGATAAGTAGTAAAAATGACTATTAGCTAAATTCGTATATTGTTATTCGAAAAGATAAATAATTTGAAAAAAACAGCCCTTATAATTTCGATTTTGTTAAACATTGCATTAATTGTATATGTTTTAATGCCAAAATCCAATAATGAGGGAGATGCAGAAGTTGTTGTTGTTGAACAAGATAAAACGGAGAAACAAAATATTGATATTGTCATGTTGGGAAATTCCATAACCTATCAAGGAAATTGGGAAAAAGTTTTAAATCGTGATGATGTTTTAAATGGAGGAAAACCTGGTTGGACCACACAACAGCTATCGTGGGTTATTAAAGATTTTATAATTCCGAATAAACCGAAAGTTTGCTTTTTTAAGGGAGGAATCAACGATTATACTTTGGGTATTTCAACAAACAGAATTTATCAAAACACCTGTATGGTCTTGGATTCCATTAAAAAAGTGGGAACCCACCCTGTTTTTACTACCGTGCTTTATCAACGCGGAGCTAAAGAGAGGAATCTGAAAATAGATTCTTTAAACCACAGAATGGAACAGTTTTGCCAAGAACGCGGCTACGATTTTATGGACTTACGTCCTTATTTATGTGAAGATGGAGATATACAACCGCAATATGTACAGGGAGATAATACTCATCTTACCCCGAAAGCCTATCCACAATGGGCAAAAGCAATGCAACCAATAATTAAAAAATATAAATTAGATTAAATGAAACGAAAGCCAGTCAATTTTTTAAAAGGGATTTTATGCGGAATGGTATTCTTATCAGTTACCGGATACGCACAAGAGCCCAGTGAAAGCATCTATAAATACATACAAATTGATGATAATAAACAAATGTGGGGCGATTGGGACGATCCCGATTGGTTAAGGTATTTTGGGCTGGACGCCGGGGATGTAGATCGTGATGGCAATCTCGATATTGTTTCGGGAAGATATGTATATCACAATCCGGGAGGTAATATGGAAGGCGATTGGAAGAGAAAAGTGTTAGACGATAATGTAGATGCCATATTTTTTATGGATGTGGACGGAGACCCTTATGCCGATATTATTGCACAAGCGTTGCCAAACTTATATTGGTATGAAGCGGTAGATGAAAAAGGAACGGTTTATAAGCGAAGAAAAATAGGGGAAGTTCCAGCTACTTCCCATGTAAATAGCCAAGGTTTTAAAAAAGCCCAGATAATCCCTGGGGGCAAATCAGAATTTTTAATTGCTGGGAACGGGGATATTTATTTGGTGGAAATTCCAGAGGTTTCGCCAGAAGATAACGACTGGAAGGTGAGGCTTATATGTAAAAACACCTCGGATGAAGGTATTGGTGTTGGCGATATTGATAATGATGGTGATATGGATATTGCGGCGGGAAGACGTCCGGATGGAGAAGAAGAACCAAAGATTTTGGTTTGGTTTGAGAACCCTGGTAATAATAAAGACCTTTGGAAGCCAACAGAAATCGCCCACGTTAACCATCCAATTGATCGTGTGGAGGTAGCCGATATAAATGGAGATGGAAAGGCCGATGTTATTTTTACGGAAGAGAGATATCCTGGTCTGGAGCCAGATGCCCACTTATGGTGGTATGAGCAAGAAGATGCTAAAACTTGGCAAGCACATGAGGTTGTAGAGCAATTCTCGATGAATAATTTAGATATTACCGATTACGACCACGATGGGGATATCGATATCTTAACGGCGGAGCATAAAGGAGAAGATTTAGCATTGCAGCTATGGCTTAATGATGGAAAAGGTAATTTTAAGAAAACGGTACTTGATACCGGAAAAGAAAACCATTTGGGAGCTAAATTTATAGATTTGGACAGTGATGGGGATTTAGATATTATTGGCGCCGGTTGGGACAAACATAACTTTATGCACGTATGGAGAAACGATGAGATTAAATCTTTAAAAACAGGGATGATTTTTAAAGACTATCCCTGGAAACCCGAAAATGTGAGTGATGATGGTAAGTTTTTAAGAGTCGGTGGTAAGTTGGACTATGCTATAAATAAAGATCATTTTCCTGCGGAATTGCATAAAAACGGATTTATAACATTGCCAGGAGCTATCGATTTAACTCAAGCAGAAAGTGCCGAGGTTTTTATAGAACGGGTTCAATCCCA
This sequence comes from Galbibacter sp. BG1, assembly GCF_013391805.1. Taxonomy (GTDB): domain Bacteria; phylum Bacteroidota; class Bacteroidia; order Flavobacteriales; family Flavobacteriaceae; genus Galbibacter. Next base: position 1,938,594 of record NZ_CP058364.1, read on the forward strand.
TGAAGACACCAAAGATTTTAAGATTCAGTTTAATAATGAAAAGCCTATTGTAATTCCAGAGCCCAAAGCATTGCCATTTCCAGCCACCAATTATATGTTTCACACCAATATAAGAGCTGCGGTGCCACTTTCTTATTTAAAGGAAGGAAACTCGAATACTTTTAAATTGACCGTTGGAAAAGATCAGTCTTGGGATTGGCCTCAAAATTTAGTGTACGGAATAGTGGTAAGGGTATATTATAAAAATGAAAAATCCATAGCCGTTTCTAAAAGTAGCATTTCCGAAGTAAAAAAAAAGTCCAATGCTAATGGTAGTGTTGAGCTACACATAGAAGGTGCAGATGCCGATAAGATAAAGGAAGTTACCTATACTGGTTTTTACGAAGATGTAAATTATGGGGGGGATGGCGTTTATAAAAAATGGCAATACGATTATGAGCGGTCTAAACTCGTTTCTTCAATAGGTTCTTCAGCAAAAGCGCCTTTTTCTGTTTCATGGGATTATTCATGGTTGCCTTCACAATCGCAGCCTGTAAAGATATTGGCGTTTGTTACCGATGTTAATGGCTATACCTATGTTTCCAAACCGATAGATTTAAAAATTTCAAAGACTAATACAACCATTTTAAAACCATTTGAGCAAGATCCTTTTTGGACTACCAGAAATGGAAAGCATTTACAAAAAGTAATCCTTCCTTTTAATTCTGAAGGAATCAAAGAGGCAAAACTTTATTGGAGGAGCTGGAGCCCATGCTATGCCAACGATTTGGCAATAAATGGGGAAGTGATAAAACTGGACACCGAAAAACTACCTTGTTACGACACCTACGATCACGCACTTACCTTAACTAAAAAAGAAGCAGCAGCCCTTAGAAAAGGTGAAAACGAAATTTCCACTTTAAAAACGCCGTTACACGATGGACAAATGGTACACGGCATGGATGTTCAATGGCCCGGCATAATGGTTAAACTAAAGACCAACGAGGAATCTAAAAAAAATAATTATGTCGTATTCGAACAAATGTATCAAGGGAAAGAACACTTTGTAATTCATACCCCAAAGATTACCTATTATTACGATAAAGCTGGAGGCGGTTTTTCAAGAATCATAGATAAAGAAGGGAACGATTGGGTGAGTTTTAAAAAAGAGCCTTGGGACACATATCCAGCATCTGCAGCGTCGTCTTATCGCGGGTTGCCAAATCTTGTGTTTAAATCGGAAACCGATGGAGGGGCAGGCCATCCAGGACACGACAAATGTACTTCGGAAATGATTGGGGCAAATAAAATTAAAACAGTCTCCAAAAGTGGAAACTGGAGCTGGGAATGGACCATTTATGATGCTGCTGCCAAACTAGAGGTTTTAGAAACAGATGGAACTCCCTATTGGTTTTTATATGAAGGTACTCCAGGCGGGAAATTCAACCCGAAATCTTCGGTTTATGGAACCGATAAGGCAGGGCCCATCGTAAAAACTCCAGATTTCTATAAAGGATCGATAGCCTATGGTAATTACAAATGGGCTTATTTCAGCACTAAAAAAGCATCGAACACCTTTTATATTGCGCAACTGAATAACGATAAACAAACGGATATGATGGGGTATTTAGGAAATTCTGAAAATGGGGTAGAAAGTAAAGATGGAATGACGGTGTTTGGTTTTGGGAGAGGCAGGGATACCGACCCACTGCTAAATGGCAAAAATACTTTCATGATTGGAATATTGCCCTTTTCGGTTCAGCAAAAAGAAGAACATTTAAAAGCTTCCGAAGCAATCAATGAAAAAATTAAGGAATTAAAATAAATAAACAAACCATAAAATTAATAGATTAATGAGGTATTTAAATAAAATTCAAACAGCAACCATCGCTACGGTATTTACAATGGGGGCATTTGTTGGGTGTGCAGAAAAGAAAGAGAAAAAGGAAAACGAAGAAGTGACGACCGAAGAAATGAAGCCAAAAGAGCTCTCTTTTGAACAACGAAAAATTGCAGATAGTGTAAAATATCTTTGGGCGCATACCCCAAAAGACCTTACCGGGGATGGTATTGCCGATTTAATATTTATAAATAACAACGCCAATGGTGGAGAGTTGGCGTACGCTAAAGGCAAAAAGGGAGAAGGAGTATGGGAAAAGCACATTATTGCTGAAAAACCGCCACGCGAAGGTCTTTTTGCAGGAGGGGATTTGGAAGCCAACGACGTTGATGGCGATGGCGATATGGACGTAATTGGGATTAACCATCCTGGGGAATGGACGGATGCCTCGGCAACGGCTTATTTGTTTTGGTACGAAAACGATGGGAAAGGACAAAACTGGAAAGTACATACCATTGGTGAAGCTCCGGATGCAGTTAAAGATGTAAATTTTGCAGATTTTGATAACGATGGAAAAATGGACTTGGCCATACTTACTTTCGATGAGCATACACTAAGTATTTTTCATCAAAATAGTGCAGACGATTGGAGTCGGGTACAATATATTAAAGATGAAGCGTTGCACGAAGGGATGGATGTAGGAGATGTAAATGGAGATGGATTTGTGGATATTGTAGCTACAGGCTTTGTTTTTTACAATCCTGGAAAAGACAGTAAAGAAGAGTGGAAACAACAAAACATAGACGAACAGTGGAACAATCAAACAGGTGATTGGTCTAGAAATGGAACAAAAGCTTTTCTAAGGGATGTTGACGGGGATAAAATGGACGAAATTTTTATTTCCCATTCAGAACGGGCAGGGTATCCTGTTGTAATGTATAAAAAGGATGGGGAGAACTGGAAATCTACCATTATTGCAGATAGTATTCCTGCCTGCCATACTTTACAGGTTTTTGATTTTGACTTGGATGGTGATTACGATGTGCTAACGGGAATCAACAAGGGTAGGGCTGTAAATTTAGATATTGATCATTTCGAGATTATTTTGTTTTTAAATGAAGGCGATTATAAAAATTGGGAGCCCATGGAGATTGGTAAAGATGGTATATACAACGGTCAGGCTATAGATTATGACAGCGATGGCGATATGGATTTCTTCCGATACCCAAATCATGAAGCAAAAGAAGTATATTTACAGGAAAATAAAATTAAATAATACTTAAAAAACCAACAAAATGCCACTAAAAAAACGTTACTTCTTTGTAACTGTACTATGCTTAACTTTCCTTGCGGCAAACGCACAGGAAGAATCTATTTACAACGGCGAAAGTGTTTCCCTTACCAACGTCTGGAAGCGTATTGCCGATGTTTCCCCAAAATTAAGAGCTGTTGAGGCTGCCGAATTATCCCCTAACGGAATGTATATTGTTTCGGGATCGAAGTTTGGCTACGCCGTTATGCTTTGGGATGTTCTTGACGGATCCTTGCTTTGGAAGAACTACCATGAATCGGAAGTTGAATGCGTTACTTTTTCGCCCGATAATAAGAGAATTGCTACGGGAGGTGAAGATTACCTTGTGAAAATTTGGGATGTTGAAACCGGAGAATTGATTAAAGATATTGATAATAAAAGCGGACTTGACGGAATAACATGGTCGCATGATGGAAACATAATTGCCGCTGGTACCGAAAGCGGATTGGTAAACCTTTGGGATGCCAATACTTTTGAATTGATAAAGAGCGTGAAAGTAGGCTCTACCGTAAATTCGATTCAATTTACAAAAGATGACACCCACTTTATTGCCGGTGGAAATTACCAAAACAAAGAAAAAAACAGCAATAAAGTTATTTACACTGGTTTTGCAAAACTTGTAAATGTAGCGAGTGGGGAAGTGATAAAGGATTATGGCGACCATAAGGCTTCAGTAAAATCGGTTCGGATTTCAGACAACGGAAAATGGGTGGCCACTGCTTCTTTTGATAAAAGTGCCCGTATGTTTGATTTCGAATCTGGAAAACTATTGAATCAATTTCAGGAAGAAGAAAAAATTGAAGCAGTAGAATTTACAAGAGATAGTCAGTTTTTAGTGACTGGCGGACATTCTATGACCGTTAATTTTTACCGTACCGAAGATTATAAACTAGCAACTGCATATCCATCGCCAAGAACCGAGTATTTGCATTTTTCGCAAGATGGCCGTTTGTTGGTGACTGCTCACGAAGATAGTGGATTGCTGGAACTGCACTTGTTTATGTCTGATACCCAAAACAAAGATGGTTTCTATCATAGAATAGCGAGTGAGCAACTCAACAATAAAGACTTGAAGAAGGATAAAAATGAGTAGTCTTTTATCTACTGCAATTTACAGGTCTGCTCCATACGAAAAATAAGTTAAACACAATACCGACTGCATTAGATCGCAAATACGGAGGTGCAACGGATTATGCAGGCGAATAACCGCTGTTGTAAAGTATTGTATACTTGAATTCATCATTACTCAGGCATCATCAAGGCAAGGATTGACACCGTCGAATCTTGGATTTCAGGCGGCAGCAGAGCCAGAGTTCCAGTATTATTTTAATGGAAATACAGATAAAACTAAGGAAATGTTTCAGAGAATTTTTAAAGACCCAGAAAAAGCCAAAGTTTTGTTTGATACGAACCCTGAATTTTTTAAGAAGCAAAATATTCTAACACCTACGATGGAATAACTTGGCTAAACAGTAGCAATTAATCAATCCACCCTACTTTTATGAGCTTTGTGAATTAGTAAAAGAATATAAATGTATTATAAAAAAGTTATAAGTATTAAGTACGTATCTAAAAGCTATTACGTATCTGGAAATGAGTTGTTATATAATGACGGTAAAAGCTTATATCACTATGACTTGTTGAATAACAAAGAGATATATTCTGCTGCGGTAAATAAAGGTTTTGAATTCATCAAGAGAGTTAAAGAAATTATTATTGGTATATCAAGTTTTGCATACACGTTTTTGAGTTTAGATTTTCAACCTATAAAAATAACTTTGGTTGAAAATGGATTAGGGGATTATAATTTGTTCAATGATAACTTAGTAATTGTAACAACGGATTATGATTATACTAATTTTTTACCCAAACAAGGTTTGCAAGACGTTTTCTCGGATAAGGTTCTTTGGGAAACCGACCTAGGTCAAACAATCCATATTAAAGCAGGCCAAGTATACACGTTTTCATTTAATGAAATAAATAAACGCAAAATCATTAATGGAGAAGTGATTTGGTCATTAAAAATAACAGCTGAAAAAACCGTTCCGAAATTTATTGCTGCTCTTAAAAGTATATTGATTTTAGGACTAAATGAAAACGTTCTGCTTGGAATAAACACAGAAACGGGTGAAGTTCTGTGGAAAATAGAAAATTTCAACAATAGCAGCTACGTATTGGATGAAAACGAAGGTAGGTTAAAAGGGATTACTGGTATAGGTTACTATGAAATAGATATTGTTTCTGGTAAGCGCCATCGAACACTTCTTAGGTCTATCGAGGAAATAAGCAATCCGGAAATTTTTGATTCCCAGAGGGACAATTTTGTTTTGATTGGAGATCACATTATTACCACAGATTGCTCAAGGGGCATTATTGCCGCTTTCAACACGAAAACCTTAAAATACGATTGGATCCATGAAGAGAAAGATGTTTATTTTCCTGCCGCAAAGCCCATAAAATTCTACGATCCCTATCTATTTGTTTTAGATAACAAAAGCACACTGCATATATTTAAAAGAGAAGACAAAATTGTTTAGGAATGTCAGAAATCAAATTCGTAATCTTTATACTTGTTTATTTGTTCATAGGTTATTATATGACCTTTGAATTAGGGCCGAAGTTTATTGAAAACGCTAAAGAAATAAATACTGCCCCCAGTCAATTGTCGAGTTTGGAGCAAATAAAAATAGCCCATCATCCGGAAGGAAAAGATGTTGGTGATAGTTTCATGTGGAAAAACTATCTCTTTATTGATTTTTATGCACCAAGACAAGATCGGATCAGATTGGATTTCAGTAGGTCTGATGAAAATCATTTGAGTTTTTTGGATGTGTTGCTGAAAAATGGGATCATTGATAGCTATGATTCGTTCTACGATCAAATACCAATCACTTACTCAAAAGAGGATCTAAAGTTCATAAAAAAATAGAGGTTATCTATTCCGAAGACAATAAACTGCAATATCTTGCTATTAATGGGGACACAATCAAGGGCGGTAGAAAGCTTTTCAAAAAATATTTTTTATTGGTTTTTGGTTACGTCTTTACAACTGTCAGTGGTTTAATTTTAGCATTTTTACCTATATCTGCAGTTATACAATTGAGAGACTATTATAAAAAAGGAACTCCTTTCAACGTACCAAATAGGTGGAAAGGATTAAAAGACTTTTTTGGCATTTTTAATAAATAATAAAATAATTAATACTACGAAAATTAAATACTCTTATTTTTAACGCCCCCACCCCCTCCCACACAATCGCATCTTGGGTGCAAGAACAATTAGTGTAATGAGATATTAATTCAATTAAAAATGGGCCACAATTACAAATTCTACGATTCTTTTTCTAAAATGCAGAATAAAGGAGGTGAAGAATAGCGATACGAAACTCATTATGCACCTTGCGGAAGCAGGGCATTAATCGGCGGAGATACAACTTAACAGTATATAAACGGAAGAGTGAAAGGGGAATCTATAAAACCCTGCTAGCGATAGCGGTGGTCTAAATTAATCAAATTGGATTTTCAAGATGGATACAGAAAAATTAAGAACAATACACGTTCAATTTATAAGTTGGCTTGAAACTAAACGGAATCAATATGTAATTGATGAATATATTAATTATGTAAGAGATAAATTGTTAGTTTATGAAAGATATTCAAAAGATCAAGATAAATCTATTCTCAATTCTGAAATCCCTAGATCGATTAGTCGCTATTTGGACGAATTTTATGTTGATTTTGATTTTATAAGGGAAGCTAGAGTTTACTTTGATCAAATGAATAAGGTTTGGGAAGAATCTCTCCATCGCCAGAGCGAGCGAGGGTTGAAATCAAATAAATTTATAAGATGATTCGTATTAGGAACAAAGAAATAGTAATCTTTGAAGGTGAAACTTTGGATTTGGTGTATAGCCAATTACAGGAACCTTATTGGTTAATTGTGTCTAACGATCCGATGTATAAGAACTTTGGATTTTCAAAGGAAGCAAGCGTATACGTTAAGAAATTAAAAGTCAATAAATATTATGATTATAATGCATTTAGGATTTCAACCTACTGCAATTATAAAGGTGATCTCTATTACCTTGAAAATATAAAAAATGAAACCGTAATCCTTTCCCCAGAAATAAAAACGAAGCAGAAATTAGGAATTCATATTTATGATGATAGAAGAATTGAATTATCCTATGAGAAATTTATAAATGAGGTAGAAGAAATATGGGAGGAGAGAAGCGCTATTGAGGGTTTTAGATTTGAAGTGGAACCAATCTTTTTTATTAAAAAGACAGAATAATAGAACAGTTTAGCCGGGTATTTAATCCCTGATACCCCACTATTGTATCGTGTGGTGTTGAGGCAGAACAAAATATGTAGCGATAGAAACTTAGGTATTAAACATTAAAAATGAGCCGTTGCTTTATAGTTATTACTAACTAAGCACTGTTTGAAAGTAATTTTTTTATTTGGCTTAAATTAAAAATCAGATTGTTAAACACACACTTATGGAAGAAAATAAAATGGTAAATAATGTTTTTAGTTTTTTAATGCTTGGATTTCTATCAGTGGTTTTTATATATCTACTTCCCTTACATTTTTTTAGAGGAGCAGACCCAAACTTAAAAATTTCCAAATTGAAGAGTTTAAGCTTGAATTATTTATATAATACCAATAGCTACATGGGGATGACTTTGATAACAGATTCTTCCGATACGTTAATTCATCGTTTTGATTTGTCTGAAGTAGAGTACAAAAAAATGATCAATTTTTTAAAGGAGAAACAATTGGTTAAATTCATAGAGCTAAGCAAAATATTACCCTTTTACGTATACAAAAGCGAGGAAGTTTCATTAAAATTGAAAAAGATTGGATATCAATTAAAGGATGTAGGCCAGAGGGACATAAATGGGAATGTCGCCATATTGAAAATGGATGACAGTCATTTAATTGGGGGTGGTTTAGGTGTGTTTTTTTCTTATTTTTTTGGTGCTGTAAGTATGATTATTGGTATTCTCATTTTATTATTATTTATTCTAATTATTCAATTAAACATAAGGTCTTATAATGAAACAGGAAATTATGTAGGTTTTCCAGAATGGAAGCCTGTTGATAATAAATTATATGGTTTGAAATTTATTCTGCGAGGATTCAAAAATAAGGAAGAAGACAATTGATAAAAAAATGGAATAGCGGATTAGTAGATATAGATACTGCACCTGAGCCTTACAAATCCCCCGCTAGCGAGGGGAGCAAATTAAAAGGAAATTCTTTGTAGAAGTTATCCGGGATATGGACAGGATGGAGGTTCTCTATTTATCTTTAATAGTACAATTATAGTGAATTGATTAATAAATTTAGGGACAGGAGGAGTAATTGGATTAAAACATTAAGTCAATGAGCCAAGAAGAAATAAAGAAAGAATTTTTAAGAAAATTGGAGTTGTTTTATAGAAATTTTGGTAGTCATTGGACAATAAATGATTTTTCGAATAATCCAACGGAAAAAAGAATAATTAAGAATTTCTTACTCTCGTTGTCCAGAAAACATATCATTGAATTAGATAAAGATTTTGAAGGTTTTGAAGTGCTGGATTTACCATCAAATCACGATGATTTAATTTAAACATATAAATAATCCCGCTCGCGTTAGCCGGGGCGGGAATTAAATAATAATTTTTAAAAAATTAATGAAGTTGAAGGATCCTGTAAAAGATATATTGTCATTGGGCTACTGGATTATAATGGTGGTGGTACTAACGTTTCTTATGCCGCCTTGGGCTTTTAAAGAAGCGAGTCCAAAGCTTAGTGAGGGGAAAATTGTAGAGTTTAAACTTGAATATTTGTATAATTCCAAATCTTATCTTGGTTTGTCTGTTGTTACAAACTCGTCAGAAACCTTAAGGATAAGATTTGATACATCTAAATCGGATTATAAAAAGGTGTTGAGGTTTTTGAAGAAAAAAGATTTTATAATTAGTAAGGAGTTAAATGAAGTGCTACCTCTGCACTGGTATAGAAACGATGAGCGTATAAAACAAATGGAAAAGGTAGCTTTCAAGTTGAAAGATACACCTAAATTGGATATAAATGGTAATATCAAAATTTTAAAGCGTACAAAGATGGAGGGGAAGCAGAAGGGTTTCCGGATCCTGTAAAGCTAAAACTTGAAGGATTCAAATACGTTTTCCGAGGATTTAAAAATAAAGAAGAGGATAATTCAGCGGAAAATGAAACGTCAAATCTGTAAACGTAAGTATCCCCCCGAAAAGTCCTTATATTAGGACATGTCCGCCTACAAAGCAGTTGGGCTTGAATACCTATTTATATAATGTATGGAACGCCCCAGCATCCTCCCGCAATAAAAAACACCCCCGTAACCCCCACATACAAAAGCACTTACAAAAAAGATTAAAAATACTTTAAAAAGGCCTTGCAAATAAGCAGGAATAGTTTCTATATTTGCACCCGCTTTGGAAGGGAGATGAGATCGACCGACCGTGGCGAAGTTCTTTAAAACAGGGTGTTTTTGCGGGTTTTACCGAGATTGGAGGGGCGATTTAAAAGTCCTGAAAAAAAACAGAGATAAAGCTTGCGGGGAACAAAAAAGTAAGTTACTTTTGCACCCGCCCAGCGAAAAACACCGGGCATGCTTTAAAAGGCAGGCAACGTTCTGAAAAAAAGGGTTTGTTTTGGGTTTTGGTCTTAGAGTCCGCTAAGGAAAATAAAGACCAAAAAAAATTCAAAAAAAGCTTGCGGGGGACAAAAAAGAGTTTTACTTTTGCACCCGCTTTAAGAACGAAGGTTTTTTAGGGCAAAAAATAAAAGACGAATACGAGTTCATTGAAATATTGTTGACAGCACGATTTTATATTGTTCGATCGGTTTTAAATTGAGAGAGCAGTAGTAAGATCACCTAGTAAAATTAAGCAAAATTATTTTGAGTCTTGACTTTGAGTTATGGGCGTTAATGGTAAAATATTTAACGATCAACGATGAAGAGTTTGATCCTGGCTCAGGATGAACGCTAGCGGCAGGCCTAACACATGCAAGTCGAGGGGTAGATAGGGCTTGCTCTATTGAGACCGGCGCACGGGTGCGTAACGCGTATGCAACCTACCTTTTACAAAGGGATAGCCCGGAGAAATCCGGATTAATACCTTATAGTATTGCGAATGTGTATTCATTTGCAATTAAAGTTTCGGCGGTAAAAGATGGGCATGCGTCCTATTAGCTAGATGGAGTGGTAACGGCACCCCATGGCAACGATAGGTAGGGGTCCTGAGAGGGAGATCCCCCACACTGGTACTGAGACACGGACCAGACTCCTACGGGAGGCAGCAGTGAGGAATATTGGACAATGGGCGGAAGCCTGATCCAGCCATGCCGCGTGCAGGAAGACGGCCCTATGGGTTGTAAACTGCTTTTATACAAGAAGAATAAGGGGCACGTGTGCCCCGATGACGGTATTGTATGAATAAGCACCGGCTAACTCCGTGCCAGCAGCCGCGGTAATACGGAGGGTGCAAGCGTTATCCGGAATCATTGGGTTTAAAGGGTCCGTAGGCGGGTGTATAAGTCAGGGGTGAAAGTCTGTCGCTCAACGATAGAATTGCCTTTGATACTGTACATCTTGAATTGGTAGGAAGTGGTTGGAATGAGTAGTGTAGCGGTGAAATGCATAGATATTACTCAGAACACCGATTGCGAAGGCAGATCACTACTACTTGATTGACGCTGATGGACGAAAGCGTGGGGAGCGAACAGGATTAGATACCCTGGTAGTCCACGCCGTAAACGATGGATACTAGCTGTTGGGCCTTCGGGCTCAGTGGCTAAGCGAAAGTGATAAGTATCCCACCTGGGGAGTACGTTCGCAAGAATGAAACTCAAAGGAATTGACGGGGGCCCGCACAAGCGGTGGAGCATGTGGTTTAATTCGATGATACGCGAGGAACCTTACCAGGGCTTAAATGTAGTCTGACAGGACTGGAAACAGTTTTTTCTTCGGACAGATTACAAGGTGCTGCATGGTTGTCGTCAGCTCGTGCCGTGAGGTGTCAGGTTAAGTCCTATAACGAGCGCAACCCCTGCCGTTAGTTGCCAGCGAGTCATGTCGGGAACTCTAGCGGGACTGCCGGTGCAAACCGAGAGGAAGGTGGGGATGACGTCAAATCATCACGGCCCTTACGTCCTGGGCCACACACGTGCTACAATGGTCGGTACAGAGAGCAGCCAGTGGGCGACCACGAGCGAATCTATAAAACCGATCACAGTTCGGATCGGAGTCTGCAACTCGACTCCGTGAAGCTGGAATCGCTAGTAATCGGATATCAGCCATGATCCGGTGAATACGTTCCCGGGCCTTGTACACACCGCCCGTCAAGCCATGGAAGCTGGGGGTACCTGAAGTCGGTGACCGCAAGGAGCTGCCTAGGGTAAAACTGGTAACTGGGGCTAAGTCGTAACAAGGTAGCCGTACCGGAAGGTGCGGCTGGAACACCTCCTTTCTAGAGAAACCATGGAGTTCTTAACGAGAGGGCAAGGGTAGGAATGGTTTTGCTTAACGCTGTCAATAAATATAACATAAGAAACAGTCTCGTAGCTCAGCTGGTTAGAGCGCTACACTGATAATGTAGAGGTCGGCAGTTCGAGTCTGCCCGAGACTACAAAAAGGTCGAGGGGCGGCGAGAAGTTCATCGCGACATTTATCGTCGTGAAGTCTGCCCGGGACTACAAAAGGTCGAGGGGGCAACGGGAGTTGCCAAACGGGCACACGTTCATAAAAGTAACATATTGAAAGGAAATTCTGGAAGCTAGAGAGTTCTAAATTCGTAATTCTGAATTCAAAAATTCTGAATTCCAAATTGGGGGATTAGCTCAGCTGGCTAGAGCGCCTGCCTTGCACGCAGGAGGTCATCGGTTCGACTCCGATATTCTCCACGACGGCACACAAACGCATTTTTTGTGGTGGTTATCAAAAAAGCTACAAGAAAGCGGCCGGAACGTTCATTGACATATTGAGATAAAGAGATACGAGAAAGTATTGCGAAGAGCAATACATTTTAAGTAGACTATAGAGAAAAGAATCTTAAGTTCTGTAAACAATTGCACGATTGTTTATGGGAACAGTAATAGAATAAAAGAGCAAAAAGTACAATAAGCTATGTAAGGGCGTATGGGGAATGCCTAGGCTCTCAGAGGCGATGAAGGACGTGATAAGCTGCGAAAAGCTGCGGGGAGTGGCACACACACATTGATCCGCAGGTATCCGAATGGGGCAACCCGGCATATTGAAGATATGTCACCTATTTATAGGAGTGAACCTGCCGAACTGAAACATCTAAGTAAGCAGAGGAGAAGAAAACAAGAGTGATTCCGCTAGTAGTGGCGAGCGAACGCGGAACAGCCCAAACCAATGTTGTTACGGCAACACTGGGGTAGTAGGACCACGACATTTGATGTATTTTGAACTGGAACCCTTTGGAAAGAGGGGCCATAGAAGGTGATAGCCCTGTATAGGCAAGAAATATGATCGATAGTGGTATCCTGAGTAGTGCGGGGCACGTGAAACCCTGTATGAATCCGGCGGGACCATCCGCTAAGGCTAAATACTCCTGAGAGACCGATAGTGAACCAGTACCGTGAGGGAAAGGTGAAAAGTACCCTGAATAAGGGAGTGAAATAGAACCTGAAACCATACGCTTACAAGCGGTCGGAGTGCTGACCTTGCGTCAGTATGACGGCGTGCCTTTTGCATAATGAGCCTACGAGTTACTTTTACTAGCGAGGTTAAGTACTTCAGGTACGGATCCGTAGCGAAAGCGAGTCTGAACAGGGCGCCATAGTTAGTAGTAGTAGACGCGAAACCGTGTGATCTACCCATGGGCAGGGTGAAGCTGTGGTAACACACAGTGGAGGCCCGAACCCGTTGACGTTGAAAAGTCTTGGGATGACCTGTGGGTAGGGGTGAAAGGCCAATCAAACTCGGAAATAGCTCGTACTCCCCGAAATGCATTTAGGTGCAGCGTTGATTTATAGTTTTATAGAGGTAGAGCTACTGATTGGATGCGGGGGCTTCACCGCCTACCAATTCCTGACAAACTCCGAATGCTATAAAATGTTTTTCAGCAGTGAGGGCATGGGTGCTAAGGTCCATGTCCGAGAGGGAAAGAACCCGGACCATCCGCTAAGGTCCCCAAGTGTATACTAAGTTGAAAAAACGCGGTTTGATTGCTTAGACAGCTAGGATGTTGGCTTGGAAGCAGCCATTCATTTAAAGAGTGCGTAACAGCTCACTAGTCGAGCGATCGAGCATGGATAATAATCGGGCATAAGTATACCACCGAAGCGATGGATTTGTATGTAAATACGAGTGGTAGGGGAGCATTCCAAACTGGGCAGAAGGTGGACTGTGAGGTCTGCTGGACCGTTTGGAAAAGAAAATGTAGGCATAAGTAACGATAATGCGGGCGAGAAACCCGCACGCCGAAAAACCAAGGTTTCCTCAGCTATGCTAATCAGCTGAGGGTTAGTCAGGGCCTAACGCGAACCCGAAGGGGGCAGTGGATGGACAACAGGTTAATATTCCTGTACCTGCACATAGATAAAAGTGACGGAGGCGGAAAGTTGGTGCGTGCTGACGGAATAGCACGTTGAAGGGAGTGGCAACACCCCGATAGTACACTAAGGCTACGGCTGCGGTGATAATCCAGCGGACCGACTTCCAAGAAAAGCGATATGTGCAGCCTGTACCGCAAACCGACACAGGTGGTTGGGATGAGTATTCTAAGGCGCTCGAGAGATTCATGGCTAAGGAACTAGGCAAAATAGACCTGTAACTTCGGGAGAAAGGTCGCCCCGACGGTCAAACGTCGGGGCCGCAGTGAAAAGGTCCAGGCGACTGTTTATCAAAAACACAGGGCTCTGCTAAATCGAAAGATGATGTATAGGGCCTGACACCTGCCCGGTGCTGGAAGGTTAAGGGGAGATGTTACCCCGAGCAATCGGGGGAAGCATTGAACTGAAGCCCCAGTAAACGGCGGCCGTAACTATAACGGTCCTAAGGTAGCGAAATTCCTTGTCGGGTAAGTTCCGACCTGCACGAATGGTGTAACGATCTGGACACTGTCTCGGCCATGAGCTCGGTGAAATTGTAGTATCGGTGAAGATGCCGATTACCCGCTGTGGGACGAAAAGACCCCGTGCACCTTTACTATAGCTTCGTATTGACTTTGGATAAGTGATGTGTAGGATAGGTGGGAGACTTTGATCATGTATCGCCAGGTATGTGTGAGTCATTGTTGAAATACCACCCTTTACTTATTCGGAGCCTAACTTCTTTTTAGAAGGACAGTGCGTGGTGGGTAGTTTGACTGGGGTGGTCGCCTCCAAAAGAGTAACGGAGGCTTCTAAAGGTTCCCTCAGCACGCTTGGTAACCGTGCGTAGAGTGCAATGGCACAAGGGAGCTTGACTGAGAGACCTACAAGTCGATCAGGTACGAAAGTAGAGCATAGTGATCCGGTGGTTCCGCATGGAAGGGCCATCGCTCAAAGGATAAAAGGTACGCCGGGGATAACAGGCTGATCTCCCCCAAGAGCTCACATCGACGGGGGGGTTTGGCACCTCGATGTCGGCTCGTCACATCCTGGGGCTGGAGAAGGTCCCAAGGGTTGGGCTGTTCGCCCATTAAAGTGGCACGCGAGCTGGGTTCAGAACGTCGTGAGACAGTTCGGTCTCTATCTACAGTGGGCGTTAGAAATTTGAGTGGATCTGACTCTAGTACGAGAGGACCGAGTTGGACCAACCGCTGGTGTAGCTGTTGTCCCGCCAGGGGCATGGCAGCGTAGCTATGTTGGGAAGGGATAAGCGCTGAAAGCATATAAGCGCGAAACCCGCCACAAGATGAGATTTCTTTAAAGGGCCGTGGGAGACGACCACGTTGATAGGCTACAGGTGTAAAGGCAGTAATGTCACAGCCGAGTAGTACTAATAACCCGTAAGCTTATGTACAACAGTCCCCTTGCCTTTGCAAAGGGCAAGGGGGCGCAAACTCTTTTAAATTCTGTACGTTTTTTTCAAATAGGTACTTTTCCAGTATTTTTTTATCTCCATATGTTAACTTATTAAAGGCCCCACCTGACCTCCCCCAAGGGGAGGGACAAGGGGAACATTATCCCGCCCGCCTCCTTTGGAGGGGCCGGGGGAGGCTTTAAGACTTAAGGTGGTTATAGCGACGGGGCTCACCTCTTCCCATTCCGAACAGAGCAGTTAAGCCCGCCAGCGCCGATGGTACTACATCCTTGTGGGAGAGTAGGTCGCCGCCTTCTTTGCCTGCCAACGGCAGGTTTATATACAATCCCGACTTCCGGATGGAACGTCGGGATTTTTTTTGCCCCTTCCCGAAGGTTACGGGGGGCACACATGGTGCCCAAGGGCATGGCAACTGTCCACTATCTTTCCTATATCCAAAGGATTATTGATTAATCCTAGTAAATACAATACGGTTTTTAGAATATCCTTAAAAATGGATAACTTATTGATTAAATGTGCTCAAACACGTTTAACTGTAAATATTATTCAATAATTTTAAAGGTGTTAATTTGTTTTGAATAAACTAACTAAGCATAAATGGGAGTGATGGAATTTTCTACCGCAGAGCATAAAAGGTTAAAGGAAAACTATTCTGAGGAAAAGGATTGGCTAAAATGGGGACCGTATCTTAGCGAAAGGCAGTGGGGAACCGTAAGGGAAGACTATAGTGCCAACGGCGATGCTTGGGGCTATTTCACCCACGACAACGCACGTAGTAGGGCCTATCGGTGGGGAGAAGATGGTATTGCTGGTATAAGCGATCGTTATAGTAATATTTGCTTCGCTATTGCGCTATGGAATGGAAAGGACCCTATTATTAAGGAACGCTTATTTGGTTTAACAGGTCCTGAAGGAAATCACGGAGAGGATGTAAAAGAACTCTATTATTATTTGGCCAATACACCCTCGCATTCTTACATGAAACACTTGTATAAATATTCGCACAAGGAATATCCGTATAAGA
This sequence comes from Galbibacter sp. BG1, assembly GCF_013391805.1. Classification (GTDB taxonomy): domain Bacteria; phylum Bacteroidota; class Bacteroidia; order Flavobacteriales; family Flavobacteriaceae; genus Galbibacter. The sequence goes on from NZ_CP058364.1 coordinate 1,954,775, forward strand.
AAATAGTTGACGAAAACCGAAAGCGTGGTTTAGAAGATCTGGAATACAAGGTGTTGGATACTGACTTATTTAAAAATGGAAATTATTTTAATGTAGAAACAGAGTATGTAAAAGCTGGAACACAAGATATTTTAATTAAAATTACGGTAAACAATGTTTCTGAAGATAAAGCTACATTACACCTACTTCCCACCTTATGGATGCGTAATCAATGGGATTTTACGGGAATAAAAGAGAGACCTTCTATAAAAACAGACAAAAATTCCAAACTTAATTCTGTAACGGCGCATCATCCTTATGTCGGAAAATACAAATTGTATTTTGAAAAGCCTAATCATTTATTTTTTACGGAAAACGAAAGCAACGAGGAACTGCTATATGGCCGTGAAAATGACCATCCTTATAAAAAAGATTTGTTTCACAACGCCTTAATTGAAGGGGATATTACACTGCCAACAACTAAAACCGAAGGAACAAAGTTTTCCCCTGTTTATAAACTAGAGTTGGAGGGTAAGGAATCTAAAGTCGTTCGACTTCGGTTTTCATCAGAAGAAATTGAAAACCCTTTTAATGCCGATTATGAAAGCATCTTTCAGCAAAGAGTAAAGGAATATAACCAATTCTATGATGCAATATGTAAGGGAGAAACTTCAGAAAGAAAATTAATACAGAAACAAGCTTATGCCGGTTTGCTATGGACCAAGCAATACTATAATTACGATGTGGAGACATGGTTGCAGGGAGACTCAGAGGTTTCTGTGCCCCCTGTGGAACGTTTATCTGGCAGAAATAGTAACTGGAAAACTCTTAGGAACCACGATATTATGTCGATGCCAGATAAATGGGAATACCCTTGGTATGCCTCTTGGGATTCGGCTTTCCATTGTGTCGCTTTTGCTAAAGTAGATCCCAATTTTGCAAAACAGCAGCTGCTGTTATTCACCCGGGAATGGTACATGGCTCCTAATGGACAAATTCCAGCGTACGAATGGTCTTTTAGCGATGTAAACCCTCCAGTGCAAGCATGGGCGGCCATCAAGGTGTACGAAATAGAAAAGGAACAGAAAGGGGAAGGCGATATAAAATTCCTTAAACGAATATTGAACAAATTGGCATTGAATTTTACCTGGTGGGTAAACAGGTTGGATGTAAATAACAACAATATTTTTGAAGGTGGCTTTTTGGGACTGGACAACATAGGTGTTTTCGATAGAAGTTACGGTGTGCCTGGAAATGGAACCCTAGAGCAAGTGGACAGTACTTCTTGGATGGCACTCTACTGTTTGAGTATGCTAAAAATAAGTTTAGAAGTTTCCATGGTAGACGATGCCTATGAAGACATGGCGGTTAAATATTTTGGCCATTTTGTTTTTATTGCGGAAGCACTCAATAAAATTAGTGTGAACCAGGAAGGCAGCTGGGACGATAATGAAGGTTTTTTCTACGATAAGCTTACGTTGCCCTCTGGGCAGTCTACCCCGATTAAGGTTCGGTCTATTGCGGGTTTACTCTCCTTGGCGGCGGTACTGAATATTAAAAAGGAAGTATTGAAAAAGTTACCACGGTTTGAGCAAAGTGTTCGTTGGTTTCAAAACCACCGCAGAAAATCTTTAAAATATCCGGTGATCCAATCTTTTGTTGAAGGTCAAGATTTATTACTTTCCCTTGTGCCACGAAATAGAATTTTGGTGATGATGAAAAGTTTCTTGGACGAAAACGAATTTTTAAGTCCGTATGGAATCCGTTCCCTCTCCAAGATTCATACCGACCCTTACCATATTAAAATTCAAAACATAGATTACAGTATTAGTTATGAGCCCGGGGAATCTACAGTGCATCTGTTCGGCGGAAATTCCAACTGGCGCGGCCCCATTTGGATGCCTATTAATTATCTTTTTATTCAAGCCATGAAAGAATACGAAAGTTATAACGATCGTACCATTTATCTTGAATTTCCAACCGGAAGCGGAAAAAAGATAAGTCTTCAGGACATTATTGTCAACCTTAGCGAACGTTTAATAAAAATGTTCGAAGCTAATGAAGAAGGAGACCGCCCCATAAATATTCAGCATAAAGAACAATACCGAGATAAGCTGTTTAAAGACTTAATCCTTTTTTACGAATATTTCGAAGGGGATAACGGTAGGGGGCTAGGGGCTGCCCATCAAACAGGATGGACGAGCTTGGTGGCTAATCTTATCGATGATATCTCGAAATAATTATTTGTAGTATTTCTGTTTTTTCTTCAGAAGATATTTCATTCAAAATTACTACTTGAGGCCATGAATTTCATGACTATAATAACTTTAACATTATTTTAAGAAAACCGCTTTTCTTTTTTCTTCGTTAATATAGGTGAAGATTAATCATAAAAACATCAATTATGAAAAAGAAAATCATAAAAGTTCATCAGCCACAACGTTCTAATAATAGACGTCAATTCCTTAAACTTGGAGGTCTTGCAGTGGCAGGAACAGGTTTATTAATGGCTTGTAATAACGACGACGATCAAGATATGATGATGCCACCAGACGGCGGAGTATTCGATCTAGGAGAAGGCGATTTAGGGGTTTTAAACTATGCTTATGCCTTGGAGCAATTGGAAGCAGATTTCTACACGAAAGTTGTAAACTCTTTTTATGCCAATATTAGCGACCAGGAAAGACAAGTTCTTACCGATTTATACTACCATGAAGTGAACCATAGGGATTTCTTTCAAACAGCAATTACCGCTGCAGTTGATGGAAACACAGAATTAGTTTTACCCCAGTTGGAGTTTGATTATGGGAATTTAGATTTCAATAACAGAGACCAAGTTTTGGCAACTGCTAAAACCTTGGAAGATACAGGTGTTGCTGCCTACAATGGTGCGGGTAGACTTATTTCCAATCCAGATTATTTATTAATTGCCGGAAAAATCGTTTCTGTGGAAGCAAGACACGCTTCTGCCATAAGAACACTTATTAATCCAGGTTCTGCAGATTTTGCAGGAGATGATATTGTAACCGTAGATACCGGTTTAGATGCGGCTTTAGACCCATCGGATATTTTAGCGGCAGTAGCAGCTACTGGATTTATAAAAACTGAATTCACGGCAAATAACTTGCCATAATCAGTGGTATTATAATTAATAAATAACATCATTTAGTTCAGCAAAACGTTGAATAAACTTTAAAATTGAAAACTATGAATATTATAAATTTTTTAGATGATTTTACCACAAGCAATCTTTTAGAAGGTAAAACATCGCGTCGAGATATATTTGGAACTTTAGGGAACTTAGGAAAAAAAGCAGCGATTGCAGCTGTACCATTTGGATTAGCTACCATGCCTAAAAAAACCTATGCGCAGTCTATGAATACAGATCCTGTGGGGGCATTGCAGTTGGCATTGACTTTAGAATATTTGGAGGATGAGTTTTACGATTTAGCCTTGCAATCTGGAGTATTGCCAACGGGACGCCCAGAAACCGTATATATGCAAATCTCTAAGCACGAGCAAGCTCACGTCGATTTTCTAATCGCCGGACTGGAAGGTGCAGGAGTAACACCAGTTTCTAAGCCTACTTTCGATTTTACGGTAGGTGGGGCTTTCGATCCGTTTAACGAAAATGGAGCAGGACAGGAAACTGCATATGCCCAATTATTGGCATTGGCACAAGCTTTTGAAGATACAGGGGTAAGAGCTTATAAAGGTCAAGCCGGAAATTTATTGGGATCACCATTTTTAACGGCGGCTCTACAGATTCACTCGGTAGAGGCAAGACATGCATCAGAAATTAGAAGATTAAGAGGATTGAAAGGATGGATTACCAATAACGAAAGAGGTGCCGGAATGCCAGAAGCGACACAGGCTGTGTATAATGGAGAAGAAAATGTAATTCAAGGTGGAGTAGATGTTACTACCCTTGGTTCTGGTGATGCTTTTGGAATGGCTGCTTCTACGGAAGCCTACGATGAAGCATTGTCTGGAGACGATGCTGTATCTATCGCTAGTTTATTTATAGTTGATGAAGAATAGCAGATAATATTTTTAATGGTTGGTTGTTGAGGCCATTCGGGGAATTTTTTTCCTGAATGGCCTTTTTCGTTTGCAAAAGCAAGGAACTCCATAATTTCTAGCGCAAGGTTCTTTTTGAAACAGAAGGCATTTTTTTATGGTTTGGTTTCAGGACAAAATTGATTAGCTGAACAGTCTATAGTAATGGGATTTATAATAAAAGTATCAGATGCGACACCAAATTTTTTAAAGTGCTCAATTAAATTATTTTTACAAAAATAAAAATTTTTAGGTTTCGTGAGGGAGCGTTATAGTGGTATAATGATGTTTTTCGGCGTTGCTTAGCATCGTTTAGGCTAAACAATGCGATGTTTACGTGAAAATATCCGCTTTTTTAATAGAAATCCGAATATTTTTAATTTCCAGATTAAAATATTATTCCGAACGATTAAAATGTCCGGCGAATTAATGATAAGTTGTATAGTGCCAATCATAAATTGGATGGTAATACCTAAAAAAAGGGTATTCATACCAAAAGACCGTATGTTTTTGCCGAAACGGTTTATGAAGGTTTGATAATGATTGACTACCAAGATTATCCGTTTATTGATTTCTTTAGGACACGAAAAGTTTTATCTATAATTTAGAAAAAAATAACTATATTTAAAAAGGTAATAAATATAATGAGGTTATTGGAATTACCATCACTCTAAAAATATGAATCTATGATATTTGAAATAAAATTTATTAAAAACTGGAAATTAACATTGCTCATATTTCCTTTTTTGCTACTAAATATTTCTTGTTCAGATGAAGAATATAAATTTTATATAGTTGAAAATCCGGGGGCAATTTTCATCGATAATGATCAGTCAAATTATTCAAAAGGAGAATTGTTGTGGGTAAATATTAATATTTTGGACACACAAAAAGATCAATTTACGAATTCGGAAATTGACATCTTTAAGCTTACAGGGTCTAGAGAAACCTTTGTCAATTTGTCCATATTCAAAATAGATAGTTCTGAAATTAGCGCAATTGCTTTGAATCCTGATTCAATTCAAGTCGAATTTGGGTCAATTGTTATTCAGGATAATTTCAAAATTTTAGGTCGAGCCATTCACGAAAATGGCCAATACGAAATGAGGGTAGGAATACCTCTAATAGATTCTGGAATGTTCTTTTTAGCGAATAGTGATCATACAATGGGAGACCAGACTTTTGCTTTTAATACAGATGGCAATAATGAAATTCAATTTAAAACCCATATTCGAAATTCAAATAAAAATGGTAGATTTGAGTTTGTTGTTAAGGACTAAACAGTTATAAATAAAAAATTGAATGGGTTCAAACTAAATGGTATTAACGCTTATAGTTATGCCCATTTGTTATTTAAATCGGTCATTTATGATTACTTTTTAATAATTCCACGAGATTTGAGCGTTTTATTAAAATTGTGGTTGTCAACTCAAGTCGTATTTTGTAACATCCATCTATTAAATACATGATCAGGCTATAAGCTCAGCAAATCCAGGACTCGTTCCAAGGCCATTCCGCGAGAGCCTTTGATTAAAATAGTTTCTTCTTTAGGTTGATGGCTTTTAAGGTGCTCTTTAAGAGCCTCAAATGTTTTAAACTTTTTTAATGAGCTGTCGATATTGTAAAAATTTTCACCAACTAAAAAAGCATTATTAAAGCTTAAATCTGTTACCAGATTTGCTATATTTTGGTGTTCTTTCTTGGCATCTTTGCCAAGTTCAAACATATCTCCTACAATAACAAGTTTTGAATTTCCAGGGTTGTTCTTAAAGTTTTTGAGAGCGACCTCCATACTGGATGGATTGGCATTATAAGCGTCTAGCACAATATTGTATTTACCGTGTTTTAATATTTGGGATCTATTGTTGGCAGGAGTATACGCCTCAATGGCTTCGGTAATTTTTTCCTCAGCCACCTTAAAATAGTGTCCAATGGCTATGGCAGCCGCAATATTGGTAAAATTGTAATCGCCAATAAGATTGGATTTTATAAGATTGCCATCCATAAGTATGTTTACAAAAGGATCCGTAGATTCCAATTGTATTTGATAATCAGCTCCAGTAAATTGGCTAAATCCGATTTTGTTTGCATAACCTTCCAATTTTTCTTTCTGAATTCTATCGTCGGCATTAAAAAATATAGTTTTTTCTTTATTTTTTAAATGTGTGTAAAGTTCACTCTTGCCTTTTATAACGCCTTCTACACCGCCAAAGCCTTCTAGATGGGCTTTTCCAAAATTGGTGATATAACCGTAGTCTGGTAAAGCAATATTGCTAAGATTTTCGATTTCTTTTTGGTGGTTGGCACCCATTTCCACAATCCCGATTTCGGTATTTTTATCCATGGAAAGTAGCGTTAAGGGAACACCGATATGGTTGTTTAAATTCCCTTTGGTAGCAATGGTTTTGTGTTTTTTGGAAAGGACCGCATTGATCAACTCCTTGGAAGTGGTTTTGCCGTTACTACCGGTGAGCGCGATGATGGGGAGCGCCAAATACTTTCTGTGAAAGGTGGCTAATTCCTGTAGGGCATTAAGGCAATTATCTACCAGAATAATATTTTTGGAGGTTTGATATTCTTTTTCATCTACAACTGCGTAATCCGCTCCTTTTTTTAGGGCCTCTTCTGCAAACTGGTTACCATTAAAATTGGCGCCTTTTAAAGAAAAGAATATAGAACCTTTTTCAATTTTCCGGGTGTCGGTTACGACCCCGTTAGTGCTTAAAAATATACTGTGTAGCGCTGCTGTTTCCATAAAATAAATGTATAAAAAAAGCTCTGAATAAATCAGAGCTTTTTGTAAGAATATTTTGTTTGAGATTAGTGTCTCGGGGTTTTCTTTTCTTTGGCTTTAGAACCAACTCTAGACATTGCACAGCGGAACCCTATATAATCGGTTGCCATATACTGAGGTAAATATCTTCGTTGTGCTGGGTCTAACCAGTATGCCCTGTCTTTCCAAGAACCTCCTTTGTATACACGAACTTCGTCGTTAATTAGGGTTGTTCTGTTGTTGGAGTCATCAATCTGCTTTACAAGGTTTCCTGTGGAATCCCTTTGTATTTGATTTTTAGGGGCGTTGTACATTCTTTTGGAATCGTCAAGCTCTTCATCATCACTAAACATATCGTAATATCTAGTAGAACCTTTATCACCATCTCTGTAGTTTCTATTGTCGCTGGTGTCGAAGTTGGTTCTAAGATATGTATCATTTTGATCTACGGGAACCATTGCAATTTCACCTGGCAGGTTACGAGCTACAATTTTACCGTTGCTTAGGGTATCGTATTGAATACCGTCTCTACCAACAATTTGTACTTTTCCATCTTCACCAATAGAGGTTTTCATATAAACGTTACCACGGTAGTAGTTAAAGTCGTTTGCTTCGTCGTCTACAATAGGTCGGTAAACATCGGCTACCCACTCTGCAACGTTTCCAGCCATATCATACAATCCCCAGTCGTTTGGAGGGTACGATTTTACTTGCGCTGTGATGTCTGCACTATCGTCGGACCATCCTGCAATTCCACCGTAATCACCTTTTCCTTGCTTAAAGTTTGCCAATTGGTCTCCACGGGTTTTTCTCTTTCCAGAACGGGTATATTCACCTTCCCATGGGTATTTTTTTCTTCCTCTGTAATTGTTGTACTCTCGTGTTCCAACTAAAGCAGCTGCTGCATATTCCCACTCGGTTTCTGTAGGAAGTCTGTAAGAAGGCATAATAACCCCGCTAGATCTTTTAGCGAAAACATTGGTAGAGTCTTTCTTACCTTTCATGTTTCCTTGTAGCGAGTCTATTTGGCCGCCATAAATACTTTCAGGACTGTTTAAATAGGTTTCTGTACTAAATCCACCATCTGTTTCTCCGTTGACAACTGCATACTTGCTATTTTTAGCTAAATATCCTTCTCTTTCCAACATCGATTCGTTTACCCGGTCGGTTCTCCATTCAGAAAACTGAACCGCCTGAACCCAGTTAACACCTACAACAGGATATTCTGCGTAAGCGGGATGGCGTAGGTAATTATTTGTCATTACTTCATTGTAACCCAGCCTATTTCTCCAAACTAGAGTGTCTGGTAGCGCACCTTTATAGATGTTTGCATAGGCAGGATCGTCTGGTGGATAAACGCTTTTAAGGTAATCAAGATATTCCATGTACATCTTGTTGGTTACCTCGGTTTCATCCATGTAAAAAGACTGAACGTGTTGTTGTGTAGGTGTGTTGTTCCAGTCGTGCATTACATCGTCTTGTACTTTCCCTCTAGTGAAGGTCCCACCCTCTAGGAATACAAGTCCAGGAGCCGTTTCTTGCTCTTTAAAATTTGTATTGTATTGGAAACCACCTTCCTTCGAATTGATTTGCCAACCAGTAGCTCTGGAAGTGTTTTTGTCGGAGTTTTTACAACTTGTAAAACTCGCAAAAGCAACCAAGCATAATACATATGGGTTAAATAGATACTTCTTCATAGTTAAGATTTGAGTTGTCTTAAATAAGTGTGCAATATAGTAATTAAGTAAATTAATGCAATTTTTTTCATAAAAATTGTCAGTATAATGTTGTCAAAGTTAGCTCCGCTGTTGTCAAAACGATTAAATAACATTTTTATTATAGATGGGGCTTCAATAATTGACTAATACGGATTCAAAATTGCTGAATTCCTGTAAACTTTCAGATTTAATAATGAGGTTAAATAGCGTTTGTGGCCTTTCAGAAATAATCTTTTTTATACTGAAAATGTAAAGCAGAAATAAGAGTGTAGAATCCCATGAATTTTACAGAAACTTCAGAAAAGAATAAAAAAAATTATCATTGCACAAGATTTTTGTTAATAACACGTTAAAGGTTAAAGCTTATCCTAATTAGAGGGAGAGTTGTTTAACTGCAATAAACAGTTATATTTGTATAAAGAACCTGAACTTATGAAATTAAAACTTTTACTCCTTAGCCTACTGCTTTCCGCGAGTTTTTTAAAAGCTCAAGAAGAATCTAGAGTTATTACTACTGCCGTTCCTTTTTTAACTATTGCCGCAGATGCACGATCTGGTGGAATGGGGGAATTGGGTGTTACCACTTCTGCGGATGTATTTTCGCAACAATGGAACCCTGCTAAATTTGCTTTTGCTGAAAGACAGTATGGAGTGGGCCTTAGTTATACACCTTATTTAAGTCAGTTAGTAAACGACATTGCTTTGTTGAATGCTTCCTTTTATAATAAGTTAAACGACAGAAGTGCATGGGCAGCGAGTATCCGTTATTTTGGTCTGGGTGATATTGAATTTATTACAGAAAACGAAGCGCAAATGGGCGCACCCGCAACCATAGTAAGGCCAAATGAATTATCCATAGATGCTTCTTACTCCTTAAAATTAAGTGAAACATTTTCCATGGCAGTGGCCGGAAGATTTATACGCTCCGATTTAAAACTGCAAGATGAAACAACCGATGGAACTGCAGCCAGCTCTTTTGCTGTAGATATTGCTGGATTCTATCAATCGCAAGAAATTGCTTACAATGCCTTTAATGGTGTTTGGCGTGGGGGATTCAATATTTCCAATATTGGACCTAAAATTAAATATGATGACGCCATCAGTAGAGAAAGTCCGCTTCCAACCAACTTAAAATTGGGTGCCGGGTTCGACTTTATCTTCGATCCTATGAATGTTCTTTCCGTAAATACAGAATTTAATAAATTGTTGGTGCCAACCCCAAGCGATTCTAATGGGGATGGAGAAATAACCACGGAAGATGATTATTACAACGAGAGCTTTTTCTCAGGTATGTTTTCTTCTTTTGGGGATGCTCCAGATGGTTTTAGCGAGGAATTGAGTGAAATTACGTGGGCTCTTGGTTTTGAGTATATGTACAATGAAGCTTTTGCGCTAAGAACCGGTTATTTTCATGAAAGTCCAGAAAAGGGAGCACGGGAATTTTTCACCCTGGGAGCTGGATTTACCTTTAAGGCAACTACTATAGATCTTTCATATTTGTTCTCAACATCCAATGTTAGGAATCCGTTGGAAAACACCTTACGTTTTTCCCTTACCTTTAATTTAGGGGATGAGTTTTATAACTAAGTAATAAGTTGTTCCCTATGAAAGATGAAATCATTCAGTTTCTAAAAGATGCCTGTCTATAGAAATTATTGTATTTTGCTGCTGTAATTTTGTTGGAGAATAGACTATGAAAAAATTAGAAATAACTGCTACTCTTACTGTTTTCGATTCGCTGGATGAACTTCCTGAGGAAGTAAGGCAATTAATGATAAAAGCTGTTTCTGCCCGAAAAAATGCGTATGCACCCTATTCCAAATTTAGAGTGGGAGCAGCGTTGGATTTGGAGAATGGGGAAATTGTGGTAGGGAGCAACCAAGAAAATGCGGTTTACCCGAGCGGATTATGTGCAGAGCGCGTAGCCATTTATCAAGCAGGGGCTTTATATCCTGCCATAAAAATTAAAACCATGGCCATTTCTGCATCCTCCGATGCTTTTAATGTATTAACTCCAACCCCTCCCTGTGGAGCCTGTAGACAGTCTATATTTGAATACGAAGAAAATCAGAAAACACCTATAGAAATCTATTTTATGGGGGAAACAGGAAAAGTGGTTAAAGCAGATGCCATTAAAGATTTATTGCCGCTTACCTTTGGAAAAGCTACTTTGAATAATATTTAACAAAAATCTCGTATAAAAGCAGTTTTTCATTTTTACACTTTTATTGAAAACGCTACTTTTGTATTGCGTTTTAAAATCCCTTTTAAATTCTAGCGGGTTTTATTGAAAAATGAATACTGTTAATTTTAGGTTTTTACGGATTGGTAAAAATTTAAATAGTAATATTCAGCGCCCAATGTTTGGCTAAAAGAAATTTATAGATGAAAAAAGTTACAAAAGAAGTTTACTTAAAATGGTATGAAGACATGCTGTTTTGGAGAAAGTTTGAAGATAAGCTGGCAGCGGTTTATATACAGCAAAAGGTAAGAGGTTTTCTTCACCTTTACAATGGTCAAGAAGCTGTGCTAGCTGGTACTTTACATGCAATAGATCCTAAAAAAGATAAGTTGATTACTGCTTATCGAAACCACGTACAGCCAATTGGTATGGGTGTAGATCCTAAAAAGGTGATGGCCGAGCTTTATGGAAAAGCTACCGGAACCTCTCAAGGTCTGGGTGGATCCATGCATATTTTCTCAAAAGAGCATAACTTTTACGGAGGTCATGGTATTGTTGGAGGTCAGATTCCACTAGGAGCTGGACTTGCATTTGCAGATAAGTTCTTCAAAAGAGATGGTGTAACTTTATGTTATATGGGAGATGGAGCAGTAAGACAAGGGTCTTTACACGAAACCTTCAATTTAGCCATGCTTTGGGATTTACCAGTGGTTTTTATTTGTGAAAACAATGGGTATGCCATGGGAACTTCCGTAGCAAGAACTTCTAAAGAACAGGAAATTTGGAAATTAGGACTTGGGTTCGATATGCCTTGCGGTCCTGTAGACGGGATGAACCCGGTAAAAGTTGCAGAAGCTATCCACGAGGCAGTAGAAAGAGCTCGCTCTGGTGGTGGCCCAACTTTCTTGGAAATGAAAACATACCGTTACCGCGGTCACTCTATGTCAGATGCGCAGCACTATAGAACCAAAGACGAGGTGGAGGAGTACAAAAAAATCGACCCAATTACGCAGGTTAAAGATATCATTTTAGAAAAGAAATATGCTAAAGAGGAAGATATCAAGAAAATCGACAAACGTGTAAAAGATCTTGTAAAAGAATGCGAGCAATTTGCAGAGGAGTCCGATTTCCCAGACAAAAACGTAATGTACGATGTAGTGTACGAACAAGAAGATTATCCATTTTTACAGCATAAACTTTAAAGATAATGGCAGAAATCATTAACATGCCTCGTTTGAGCGACACCATGGAAGAAGGGGTCGTAGCAAAGTGGTTAAAGCAAGTAGGAGATAAAGTAGAAGAAGGCGATATATTAGCGGAAATCGAAACTGATAAAGCTACTATGGAGTTTGAATCTTTTCACGAAGGGACATTGTTGCATATTGGTATAGAAGAAGGCGATGGTGCTCCTGTAGATTCCCTTTTGGCAATTATTGGAGAAGAGGGTGAAGATATTTCAGGATTGATCAATGGTGAGGGGAAATCTTCAGAAGATTCTAAAGACAAGGAAGAAAAGTCTAAAGACAAAGAATCCGAAGACAAAAAATCAGAAGATAAAAAAGATAATGAGAAAGAAACTTCTAAAGAAGACTCCAGTGAGGATGATTCTGAAGGAGGGGAAATTCCAGAAGGTGTAGAAGTGGTTACCATGCCACGCTTGAGTGACACCATGGAGGAAGGTACAGTTGCTTCTTGGTTGAAAAACGTGGGAGACGATGTGGAAGAAGGCGATATCTTAGCGGAAATTGAAACCGATAAGGCGACCATGGAATTTGAGTCTTTCTATGCCGGAAAGTTACTTTATATTGGTATTGAAGAAGGGCAATCGGCCCCTGTTGATGATATTCTGGCAATTATCGGCCCAGATGGAACCGATGTAGATGCGGTTTTAGCGGCTAGTAAAGGTGGCGGCCAATCAGCTTCTAAAAAAGAATCAGGTTCTGAAAAAGCTGACGAAGGCAAAGAAGAGCAAAAAGAAACTTCCAAAGAAACTAAAGAAAGCTCTCAAGAGCAAAAATCTACTTCTTCATCTTCCTCTAGCGATGGAAGGATTTTCGCTTCACCTTTAGCCAAGAAAATGGCAGAAGATAAAGGGATTGATCTTTCCAATGTAAATGGATCTGGTGAGAATGGAAGAATAGTTAAGAAAGATATAGAAAATTATAAAAAACCTGCGGAAAGCAAACCTGCAGCCCAAGAAAGTGCTTCCCCTTCTAGCGCAATGCCTTTTGTTCCTGCTGGAGAAGAGAGTACAGAAGAGAAGAAGAATTCGCAAATGCGTAAAACCATTGCGAAGCGTCTTGGGGAATCTAAATTCTCGGCTCCTCACTACTACCTTACTATTGAGGCGGACATGACCAATGCGATGGCATCCCGTAAACAAATTAATGAATTGCCAGATACCAAGGTGTCTTTTAACGATATGGTGGTGAAGGCTTGTGCCATAGCTCTTAAAAAGCACCCAAAAGTTAATACAACTTGGAAAGGGGATGTAACGGTTTACAATCACCATGTGCATATTGGGGTTGCTGTAGCCGTTGATGAAGGTCTTTTGGTACCGGTATTGAAATTTACCGATCAGATGAGTCTTACCCAAATAGGTTCTCAAGTGAAAGAATTAGCTGGAAAGGCGAGAAACAAGAAAATAACGCCTGCCGAAATGGAAGGTAGTACTTTTACTGTTTCTAATTTGGGAATGTTCGGGATTCAAGAATTTACCTCTATTATCAATCAACCGAACTCTGCTATTCTTTCTGTTGGGGGAATTGTAGAAAAGCCGGTGGTTAAAAATGGGGAGATTGTGGTAGGACATACCATGAAAGTAACATTGGCATGCGATCACCGTACGGTTGACGGTGCCACTGGAGCTCAATTTTTACAAACTCTACAGGCCTATTTAGAAAATCCTGTTACCATGTTGGCGTAATAAGTCAACTTATAATACCATGCAAAAATCCCGCTTTATGCGGGATTTTTGGTATATTTAAATGCAATCAAATTTTATAATTTAATTAAATGAAAAAATTTTTATTCGTTTTATCACTGCTTGCCATTGCTTGTAAATCTACATCTACACCGGTAGCAGATACTCCAAAAAATGAAATATCAACCGCTGTAAATTCGGTAGTAACTGCTTCCGAAGTAAAGAAAAACTTATCGTTTTTAGCTTCCGATGAATTGAAGGGAAGGGAAGCTGGTTCTGAAGGAATTAATGCCGCGGCCTCCTATATCGAGAACATCTTTCAGCAAAATGGAGTGAAGCCATATTTTGAAACCTACAACGATACGCTTACCAACTTTGAGGGGCCTACTTACAACATTGTGGGGATGGTAGAGGGCAATGATCCTTCTCTAAAAAATGAATTTGTAGTAATTGGGGCTCATTACGACCATATTGGTTCGGGTAAGCCTGTAGGAGACGATACCATAGCCAATGGAGCGAACGATAATGCTTCGGGTACAACGGCGGTAATTGAATTTGCAAAGTATTTTGGAACTAAGAAAACAAATAAACGCAGTATGCTTTTCGTGCTTTTTTCCGCAGAAGAGAAAGGGCTTTTGGGTTCGAGACATTTGGCAAAAAAATTAAAGGAAGAAAACTTTAATTTGTATGCCATGGTAAATTTTGAAATGATAGGAGTGCCTATGCAAAGGGAGACCCTAACCTATCTTACAGGCTACAAGGAGAGCAATATGGCAAAAAAAATGAATGACTATGCAGGGGAAGAGATTGTTGGTTTTTTACCCAAAGCTGGGGAGTACAATCTTTTTAAGCGATCGGATAACTATCCTTTCTATGAAGAGTTTAAAGTGCCTGCCCAAACTATTTGTACGTTCGATTTTACTAATTACGATTATTACCATCATGTGGATGACGAGAAAAGTGAGATGGATTTTGAACACATGGCAAACGTAATCAATAAAATGACTCCCGTGTTAGAGGAAATGGCAAACACTTCAGAAAAAGAAATTAAAATGAATAGTCTATAAACTTAAATCCAGCATGGCAAAAAATATTGTAATCACAGGAACAAGTAGGGGAATAGGTTTTGAATTGGTTAAATTACTTTCTGAAAAAGGGCATACTGTTTTGGCGCTTTCAAGAAATTCAAATCCAATTAACAGTTTAAACCTCCAAAATGTAACCGCTTTCGATTGTGATATTTATAAAGAAGGGGATCTAAATAAAGTAAAGGATTTTTTAAATAGTAGAGGGCAAAAGGTAGATGTGCTTATTAACAATGCGGGTTTGCTAGTGAATAAGCCATTTTCTGAAATTTCCATGAAAGATTTTGAAGAGGTATATAAAGTAAATGTTTTTGGTGTTGCTGCTTTAACACAAATAGTTGCACCGTTAATGCCTAAAGAGGGGCATGTGGTAACCGTAAGCAGTATGGGGGGTGTACAGGGAAGTATGAAATTCCCTGGTCTATCGGCTTACAGCTCTTCCAAAGGAGCCGTAATTACCCTTACCGAATTGTTGGCCGAAGAATATAAAGAAACGGGTCCTTCTTTTAATGTATTGGCGTTGGGTGCCGTACAAACTGAAATGTTGGAAGAGGCCTTCCCTGGTTTAAAAGCGCCTACCACCCCGCAGGAAATGGCAGCTTACATAGCCGAATTTTCTTTAAATGCCCATAAATTTTACAATGGTAAACTCTTGCAAGTGAGTAATAGTACTCCATAAACAATAATTATGCATACTGTTTTAGTGAAATATTTACCAGAGAGAGCTGTAGGTTCGTGCTTAGAACTTATAATGCAGAACCAAGTGCATCTCAAAATTGTAAATGAGAGGGTCACTAGACATGGAGATTACCGAGCGATGCCAGATGGAAGCCATCAAATTACTGTAAATGCCAACTTAAATAAATATAGGTTTTTAATTACATTGGTACATGAGATTGCCCATTTGGTCGCTTTTAAAAAATATGGCCGGGCCATTAAGCCGCATGGGGTAGAATGGAAACATACCTTTCAACAATTAATGCTTCCTTTTATCCGGCCAGAAGTTTTTCCAACGTCCTTGCTACCAATTCTGGCAAGGCATTTTAAAAACCCTAAAGCGAGCAGCGATACCGATGCAAGACTTTCTGTAGCACTTAAAGAATTTGATCCTCAGAACGATAAAAATTATATATTTGAATTGCCCATGGGAAGTACGTTCCGAATCTATAATGGAAAAGTCTTTAAAAAAGGAAACAAGAGGGTGAAAAGATATGAATGTGTAGAAGTAGCCTCAGGGAAGGTGTATCTTTTTCAACCGAATGCAGAAGTGGAGCTACTTACCAATTAATGATTGATTTTTGATTAATGAATAAAAATTATTACGCAATATTAATGGCAGGAGGTATCGGGTCTCGTTTTTGGCCCGTAAGTACTGCTAAATTACCAAAACAGTTTCATGACATCCTTGGAGCTGGAGAAACGCTTATTCAAAAAACCTTCAAACGTCTCAATAAAATAATTCCGAAGGAAAATATATTTATCTTAACCAATGAAGAATACGAAACATTGGTTATGGAACAGTTGCCCGAGGTAAAAAAGGCACAGCTGGTTTTAGAACCGGCAATGCGAAATACCGCACCGTGCATTTTATATGCTTCCTTGAAAATAAAAAAGCAAAACCCCAATGCCCTTTTGGTAGTTGCTCCCAGCGATCATTGGATAGAAGATGAGGCCAGTTTTGTGGAAGACATTCAATTGAGTTTTGATACCTGTGAAAAAGAGGACGTTTTAATGACCTTGGGAATAAAACCAACTTTTCCAAATACTGGTTACGGGTACATTCAACACGAAAAAAAGCCTTCAGAAAAAATAAAAAAAGTAGAACAGTTTTGCGAGAAACCCGACTATAAAACAGCCAAGAAGTTTATAAAACAAGGTAATTTTCTTTGGAATGCAGGCATATTTATATGGAGTGTACAAAGTGTTTTGAAGTCTTTTGAAAAATTTCAGTCACAGATGTTTCATCAGTTGAATAAAGGATACGATGATATAAACACCGATCGCGAAAAGAAGTTTATCGACGAATCTTACCCCCAAACAGAAAAGATCTCCATTGATTATGCCATAATGGAACCCTCTAAAAACATATATGTTTTACCGGCATCCTTCGATTGGAATGATTTAGGGACTTGGGGAGCACTTTATGATGAATTACCAAAAGACGAAAACAAAAATGTGGTTGTAAATGCCAAAAATTTGTTGGAAAATAGCAAAGGAAATGTAATTCATACTTCAGCAAATAAAACGGTGGTTATTGGTGGTTTAAAAAATTATATTGTTATTGATGAAAAAGACAAACTGTTAATTTACCCCAAAAAGAAAGAGCAAGAAATTAAAGATCTGGTTAAAAAACTAGAAGATAAATACGGCAACTAATACTTACTTAAAATGGATGAAAACAAAAAAAATAAGCTAGGTCAGGATAATGTTTCCCCTACCGATAATGGCGACAAAGACCAAATGAAAGGGGAGCTTGGGCAAGATAACATAACCCCTACGGATAATTCCAGTGAGGAACGGGTAAAAAAAGATTTTTCGGGCTTTCTTGGCAGCCTTAAAAAGTTTTTTGAGGAACTGTTGGATATTAGAAATAATACCGACCAGGAGGCTACCAAAGAAAGTATTATAAACGATATACCGTTTAAGGGGCATACATCTTGGATTTTGGTATGTTCCATCTTCATAGCATCTATTGGGCTTAACGCCAATTCTACCGCGGTAGTTATCGGTGCCATGTTAATTTCTCCGCTAATGGGTCCGATTTTAGGAATTGGAATGTCAGTAGCTATTAACGATATCGATACGTTAAGGAGATCGCTCAAGAATTTTGCGGTAATGGTTATCTTAAGTATAATCACTGCATTTCTTTTCTTTAAAATATTTCCGCTTCGGGATGAGTCTTCAGAGCTACTGGCGAGAACGGCACCAGATATTCGGGATGTATTAATTGCATTTTTTGGTGGTACCGCTTTGGTGATTGCCAGAGCGAAAAAGGGAACTATTGCCAGTGTTATTTTTGGGGTAGCAATTGCTACGGCGTTGATGCCTCCATTGTGTACGGTTGGTTTCGGACTCGCAAAAGGGAATATCGACTATGCGTTGGGAGCCCTATACCTCTTTACCATTAACACAATATTTATTGCGTTGGCAACTTTTATCGTTTTGAAGATCTTAAAGTTTCCTATGGTAAAATATGCGAATTCTAAAAGGAGAAAACGCATCGCACAGATTGCCTCTATTTTTGCAATTTTGGTAATGATCCCAGCTGGTAAAACGTTTTACGATGTTTTACAGGAGTCAAATTTTAGAAATCAGGCGAATAATTTTATTACTGAAGAGGTAAAAACATATCAATTTGCTGGCGGCGGATTTTTACTGGATAAATACTCGGTGGTAGAATACAATAAAGGCGAAAATCCATTTATAGAATTGGTGTTTATGGGAGATGAAGCTATCCCAAAAAATATCCAGGAAACATGGAGAACCAAGATGCAGTCTTATTCTAAGCTTAAAGATGCAAACCTGATAATCATGGGGGGCGAGAATAGCGAATCGGAAGATAAATTTAATTATGTGAGTGAGCTTTACGAGTCTAAAAAACAGGAGATTGCTTCTAAAGAACAGCAAATTGAGGTATTGGAGAAAGAGATTGAACGTTTAAGCAAGTTTGCCTATAACGAAGTGCCTTTCGAGGAAATATCGAAAGAGGTAAAGATAAATTATGGGGAAGTGGAAGAGCTCGGTTTCGGAAATGAAATCATCACGAATTTTAAAAAGACGGATACCATTCCGATTTTCTTGGTAAAATGGGATAAAAACCTTTCTTCCGCACAGAAAAAGAAACAAACAGAAAAATTGAATGAATGGCTTAAAGTAAGAATGAAAAATGATAAGGTAGAAGTGAAAGACCAGGGTTAATTGGGCTATTCGTGATTTTTCACCAAACATAAAAACGGCTACTTGAAAAAGTAGCCGTTTTTTATATGCTGTGTTTAAAACTGAAAGTTTAAACCGCCTTGTCCATATTGTTGGTAAGGGTGTTTATAAAGTTGGTGATAGGCCCTTTTATCATCATTCCCATCATGGCATTAAATTCCCCTTCAAAAGTCAACTTCGCTTCACTTTTGTTTTCTTCAAGACTATTGATGTCTGCCGTAAGGGTAAATGGAAGTTTGTCGCTAGCAGCTCCCAATACAATTTTGTCATGCGGCTGCTTTTCTTTCATTTTTAAAACTATTTCCGGCATGCCTTTTAAAGCAAAAAGAAATTTTTCTTCACCTAAAACTTCAAATTTGCTAATGTTCTCAGGCATTAATTTTTCGAAGTTTTTTACATCACCTAAAAAATTGTACAATTCTTCAGCTGATTTGTTTACCGTTTTTTTCTCGGTTTCTATTTTCATTTTATTTCCAGTTTCCAGGATCTCTACGCCAATCCTGTAGCGTTAATAATTCTTTCTCGTTAATATAATTGGTATCTACCGCCTGTTGCAATAAATATTCGTAATTGCTCAATGTATACAGGGAAACATTATTTTCTTTAAAATTTTCTACCGAAACATCAAATCCATAAGAAAAAATTGCAATCATTCCTTTTACTACGGCGCCTTCTTCTTTAAGGGCCTTAACGGCATTTAAGCTGCTTTTCCCTGTACTGATGAGGTCTTCTACCACAACTACACTCTGGCCGCTGTCCAGAAAACCTTCAATTTGATTTCCTCGACCATGCTTTTTAGGTTCGGGCCTTACATATACAAACGGCAAGCTAAGCACTTCTGCTACCAGCATCCCAATCCCGATAGCTCCCGTAGCAACCCCAGCTATAACATCGGGTTTACCATAGAGCTCTTCGAGTTGCTTGGCCATATGCTCCCGAATGTAATTTCTTATGGGAGGAAAGGATAGTACAATTCTGTTGTCGCAGTAAATGGGCGATTTCCATCCGGATGCCCATGTAAAAGGATTTTTTGGATTCAACTTTATTGCATTAATTTGCAATAAAAGTTCTGCTGTCTTTTTGGCGGTATCTTTATCTAAAACCATGATGCAAATGTATGAAGTTTTTGTAAATGAACATCGTATTATTTTAACCAACAAAATAGAGAAGGAAACAGATTTTAAATTGTTTCTTATGGAAACTGTTGATATCGACGATGTTGTTCATCAATTGAATAAGGGTAAAATTAAATGTGCCCATATTTATTACGAAGACGAAAAGTTGCTTCTTAAAAAGTTTATTAAGAAAGTACCTTTGGTGGTTGCGGCTGGCGGAATGGTGAAAAATAAAAAAGGGGAAATCTTATTTATCTTCAGAAATAATAAGTGGGACCTGCCAAAAGGGAAATTGGATAAAGGTGAATCTATTGAAGAAGCTGCCATTCGAGAGGTAGAAGAGGAGACCGGGGTGAAAAAACTCAAAATTGAATCTTTCCTAAGAAAGACCTACCATATTTTTAAAAGAAACGGTACGTATAAACTCAAAGAGACTCATTGGTATTTAATGCATAGTAAATACAAAGGGGAATTGGTGCCTCAATGCAAGGAGAATATTGAAATTGCCGAATGGCGGCCAGAATCGGATGTTCCTAAACTTATGGAGAACTCTTACGAAAACATAAAAACCCTGTTTTAATTTTTGCTTCTGGCAAATAGCCTCTCAAACCTATTTTTTTAAAATCCGATAGATTGGATATCGCAAATGGGCCTTTTCGTAGTTGGGAGATTTTTTATGGATCCAATCCAACTGGGCATACCAGTTTTTCGCAAACTCCTTATCATTGGTTTTTTTGGTTTTGAACTCCTTTTTAATTTCTGGGTTGCTATTTAAAAATTCCAATGCTTTGTCTTCCCAAACATATGGGGAAAATCCTTCTTTTTGCTGAAGGATGGTATCAAAAAAGTTCCAATTAAAAAAAGAATCCGCCGCCTCGGGCTCTAAAGTCTCAAGGATATACCGTATGGAGGGTTGATTGGTGCTCACTAAATAATAGTTCCCTGGATCTACATCAATAGTTTCATTACTTGCTGTCACGGTTGTGTTTTTATGGAGATAATGTCCTTCGTACGGGGCACCCACCGTAGTGAAATCTGCTATATGATAGACTTGTACAGAAATATCTTCTGCTTTTTGTGGTTCCGTTAAGATCACTCCATTCAATTTTAAAAGATCTATAACCCTTGAATATGCTTTTGGAATTAAATAGGCCTCGGGGATTGTAACCGCTTTTGTGGGTTTAAACTCATCGAAATAGTTAACTTTCTTGGTGAAAGGTTTATTTCTGTTGTATTTTAACCGCTGAAGGCCTGTAACCTCACTGGTTACTTTTTCGCCTTCAAACCCTTTAAAATCTAATGTGGAATGATTGCTTTTATCAACTTCCCAAGCTATTGGGTAGATTTCTGCATTTAAAAAATATTGGTTGGTAGCTTCTCGAACTTCGGCTATTTTTTTATAGTCTTTTTCTATTATATCGATCATGCTTTGCATTAATTCATAAGTGCCGTACACTCTTTTTGAGTAGTCTTTAAGCATATGTGTTTCTACCATCATCCCAAGTGTATTCCACAATGTGGTATATCCTGTAGAGTAACGTGGGGAATCGTAAAACTGTGAAAATCCTTTTTCGGGAACTTCATTAAAAACGTTTACATAAGGGGTTATATCGTAGTCTTTCTTTTCTAAGGAAGCAATCATATCTGGCATCATTTGGTCTTGAAGATAAGCGCCAGCTGCACCACCCAATTTATTGTGCTGTGTAAATAAATGCGTAAGTACATATTGATAATCGGCTCCATTACTTACGTGGTTGTCTATAAAAACATCAGGTTGGAGATAATGATATATTTTGGCGAACGATTGTGCGTTTTTGGTATCGTTTTTAATGAAATCACGGTTGAGGTCGTAGTTTCTGGCATTACCCCTAAAACCGTATGCTGCTGGTCCATTTTGATTGGTTCTTGAGGTGCTGTTACGGTTTAGCGATCCGCCGATATTGTAAATGGGGATTGTCGCTAAAACTGTGTGTTTGGGCATCTCGGTTTTTCCTTGTGCAATATCCCTATAAAGCATCATGGTAGCATCGATACCGTCGGGCTCTCCTGGATGAATGCCGTTATTGATAAAAAGAATAAGTTTGTTTTGCCGAACGTTTTCCAGATTAAAATTAGCATCTGGATTTAATAACACCAAATGCAAATGTTTCCCACTGTCTGTTTCACCTTGCTTTAAAACCTTAATGCTCGGGTATGTTTCGGCCAATCGCTTATAAAAAGCAATGGTTTCATTATAGGTAGCTGTTTCCATTCCTTTGGATTTTTCAAATTCCGTAGTAAAATCTGGTTTTTGAGCCACTACGTGGATAAAATTTAAAACGACTAAAAGGGTGAACAGCATCTTTTTCATAAACAAACTTTTTAGATTTCAATCATCAAAAATATAACAATATAGTAAGGCTTTCTATTTGTCTAACGAAAAAAATGGAGTAGTTTTGCACCCTTTAAAAGTTAACTGCCTCATAAATAGGTTTGTGCCTTTTAAAAAAATAGCCTAGCAAGAATAAATAAGTAGTTATGACAGAGTTTATTAGAAAGATTGTTCCCAATGCAAAAGATGATGTTTTAGCCGGAATTACGGTTTCTTTGGCTATGATCCCAGAGGTGGTGGCCTTTGCGTTTGTGGCACAGATCGATCCTTTGGTGGCATTATCGGGAGCATTTATAATTGGTCTTATAACAGCTATTTTTGGAGGTCGTCCAGGATTGATTTCTGGTGCGGCAGGGGCTGTTGCTGTAATTTTTGTTTCCTTAATTTCTGAAGGACACACAAGAGGGATGATGTTCGATGTGCCCGTAGAAAATATGGGGTATTATTACCTACTTGCTGCGGTAGTGCTTATGGGTATTTTTCAAATAGTAGCGGGTGTTTTTAAACTGGGCCGTTTTGTTAGGTTGATTCCGCATCCTGTTATGATGGGCTTTGTAAACGGTTTGGCGATTGTTATTTTTATTGCTCAGGTTAAAATGTTTACCCATAAACAGTTGGAAGTTACCGCCGAGGGCGTAAAGAAATATATAAATATTCCCATGCAGGGTACCGAACTGTATACCATGATTGGTTTGGTATTGCTTACCATGGGGATCATTTGGTTATTGCCGCGAATCACCAAAAAAATACCGGCTTCCCTTACCGCCATTTTAATTACTTCGGCCATTGTTATTTTTGGCGGACTCGAAGTGAGTACCGTTGGTTCTTACATTGTAGAAGGTGGTGGAACTGGCCTTAAAGGAGAGTTGCCTACCCCAAATACGGAATTATGGCAATATCTACCCATTAATTTAGACACTTTAGGTTTTATTCTCCCGTATGCATTTTTGGCGGCTTGTGTTGGTTTAATCGAGTCGTTAATGACGATGAACTTGGTAGATGAGCTAACAGAAACCCGTGGGAACGGGAACCGCGAATGTGTGGCGCAAGGTGCTGGGAATATGTTAAGCGGACTCTTTGGGGGTACCGGAGGATGTGGAATGATAGGGCAAACGGTAATTAACATAAATGCCGGTGGCCGTGGCCGTTTATCTGGAATTATGATGGCGGTTACTTTACTAACCTTCATATTATTTACAGACAAATTAATAGAACAAGTTCCTATTGCAGCGCTGGTTGGGGTAATGATCATGATGGTTATTGAAACCTTTGCGTGGTCCAGTTTCAGGATTATTAGAAAAATACCAAAAGCCGATGCATTTGTGTTGGTGGTGGTTTCTGCCGTAACGGTTATTTACGACTTGGCGATTGCCGTTTTTGTAGGGGTTATTATTTCAGCACTTGTTTTTGCTTGGGAAAATGCCAAGAAAATCCGGGCCAGAAAACGCTTCAAGGAAGATGGAACCAAAGTATATGAAATCTGGGGACCTCTTTTCTTCGGAAGTATTTCGGCATTCAATGAAAAATTCGATGTAAAGAACGATCCTGAGAATGTGGAAATCGATTTTGTAGAGTCGAGGGTGAGCGATCATTCTGCTATTGAAGCAATATTCAATGTGGTGGAAAAATATGAGGCAGCCGGAAAAACAATCCGTTTAAAACATTTAAGTGAAGATTGTAAGGCCTTGTTGTATAAGTCATCTCCAAAGTTTAGGGAAGTAATCGTAGGAGCTGTAGACGATCCTAGATATCATTTAGCGGCAAATCCGGAAGAATTCCCAAAATCACTTTCAGAATATAAGCTTATACCAGAAGAGTAGAGCGTAGGAGGTATAAAGAGAATTAAGTATAAAGGTTCAAGTATTCAGTATTTGCTGTTTTATTGAGGCTCATAATTTTAGTTCTTTATTTTATTTTGTACCACTTAGAGGAGCTATTGTATCGATATGAGATGCTTTTGCATCAATTAAAACGATTATTGCAGAGGTAGGAGCAGTCATTGCACGACTTAGAGATCTTATTGCAGAGGTTGGAAATGTTATTGTACGACTTGAAGAAGGCTTTGCAGAGGTTGGAGATGTCATTGTACGACTTGGAGAAGGCTTTGCAGAAGTTGGAGCAATCTTTGCACGAGTTCGGCTAACTGCTACTTTATAAACTTTGTGTGTTGTTGAAAGATTATTTTTCTTCTTCTGGTTGTAATTGAAAAGCTAAGGATTTCAATTTATCTTTCGTTACCGGTTTTATAAGATGTTTAATGGAGAAAGCATGCTTTTTGTCGTAATCGCTTACCTTTTTTACATCTTCTGGATTAATGGAGGAGGTTAAAATATAGATACTTGTGGTTTTACTTATTTCCATTTTACTAAAACTATCTATAAACTCCCACCCATCGATAATGGGCATGTTTAGATCTAATAAAATAAGCTCTGGAAAGATATCGTTCTCTTCATTTCGGTAATATTTTAAGGCTTCTATCCCATTGTTGAAGGAGATGACATTTTGAGTTATTTGAGTAACTTCAATAAGTTTTTTAACGCTAAAAATCGTAATCGGATCATCGTCGATTAAACAAATTGCATTAATAGTTTTCATTGAAGTATATTTTAAATGTTGTTCCCTTATCCAATACGCTTTCCGCTTCAATCTTACCTTTCATTGCCTCAATTTGGTTCTTGGTAATAAAAAGTCCGATTCCGCGCGCATCGGTATTGCCGTGAAATGTTTTGTACATTCCAAAAAGTTTGTGGCCATGTTTTTCCAAATCGATGCCCAAACCATTATCTGTAACGCTCAAAACGGTAAAACCTTTTATCCGTTCGCAATTAATTATAATTTTCGGATATCTTTTTGGCGCTTTGTACTTAATAGCATTGGTAAAAATATTCAATAAAATGCTTTCTAGGTAAGCTTTTACAACATTTATGTTAATATTTTCTGGAATATTGTTTTCAACCTCCGTAAAAGTGCTTTTTATTAATTCGCTGATATTGGTAAACGCTTCGTCTACTTCCGCTTTGAGGTTTACTTTTTCGGTTTTAATGTTCAAGTTGGTGTTAATGGCTATAATCTCATTTAAATTGGAGATGGTTTCCAGCATGTTTTTGGAGGCCGAACCAAGCATTTCTATTATCTCCACTTTTTTAAAGACATCATCTTCAACCCCTAAAAGCTCTATAAGCATAGAGAAATTGGAAGCGTGCGACCGCAGGTTGTGGGATACAATATGCGCAAAGTTTAGTAAACGGTTGTTCTGTTCACTCGCCACATTAATTACTTCCATAAGCTCTGCTTCCTTTTCCTTAATATGGGAAATATCTTGTACTACCGACCATATGAGTTTTTTGCCGGTAGAATTGGTTATTAAAATACGGGTAATTAAAGCTGGAACCAGTTCGCCATTTTTATGTTCGTAATGCCCTTCATACGGCCCATACATGCCGCTGTTGAGCACTTCCTTTAATGCGCGAAGCTCTTTTTTTCTATTAACAGTGGGGATTAGATCTAAATGTGTGAGTTTAGAAAGTTCCCTGTCAGAATATCCTATACTTGACTTAAAAGAATTGTTCATATCCAAAAACTCACCGGTCAAAGCATCATTTAAAACCAGTCCCGTAGGGGAAAGTTCCAAGAGGGTACGGTGTAACTTTTCGCTTTCCTTGAGTTTTTTACGCGCCTCTACCATTTCCTGTATAATGCGCCCTTCGGCAATTAAGAAAGTTACCTTGTTATGGTCATCAAAAACGGGTTTTAGGGAAAAATCGATGTAAACAGCCTGTTGGTTTTTATCCAGGATTTTTGCCTCGTACCTTACAAATTCCCCTTTGACCGCCTTTTTAAAATTCTTTCTTAGTTTTTTCTGTTCCTTGGGGCTGCCTTTCCACCAGGGCGTATCCCAAAAGTGCTTATTAATAACATCTTCGGCCTGCAGGCCAACAAAATTTAGTGCCGGCTCGTTCACGTCTATAAGCCTTCCTTTTATGTTGAGAAAGCCCGTAAACTGAAAGGTAGAATTAAAAATGCTAGTGAAAATTTGTTTGTTTTGGGTAAGTGCCCTTTTGGTGCTTTTTATCTGTTTTTCGTTAAGTGCTAGTTTGAGTTCGGTATTTTTCTGTTCGCTAATATCTTGAATGGTACCGTAAATACTTCCGGTTTTTTGCTGAAGGATTTCTGGTTTTCCACGGAAGCGAATCCATTTTTCGATGTCTGCTGAAGGTGTTATTTGCAGTTCCACGTCGAAGCTAGTCCCTTCGCTAATTGCGCGATTGATGCTGTTTATAACCAAATCGGAGTGTGTACCTTCTTTGAAAAAGGAAAACATAACTTCCATATTTGGTTGAAAGCTTTCATCTACTTGAAAAATGTCCTTGGTAATATTAGACCATTCCAAAAATTCCCTTTCCACATCAAAAAACCAAGTGCCAAGTTGGGTAACTTCGGTAGCTTCAGAAAGAAAAACAGCCGCCTTTTTATGTTGTTTTTCCGAAGTAATGTCTTTTACATAAACTAAGAATTCTTCTTCTTGATGCTGTATGAAATATCGATACCATTGGGTATCGCCTTTGGTTTTGAAACAGTCTTCACCTTCTGGAATGTTATTCTGAAGAGCCGACGCAATTCCTTCTGGAACTTCTGTGGAAACTTCCTCAAAAAATAGTTTCCAAGCGCTGGAAGCCATTTTAAGGTTCGCATCTTTGTCAAACAAGGCCATTGGGACGGGGCTTTGTTGCAATATATGTAGGTTAATCATACAATTAAAACGTAAATTTTTGGGCTTTATTTAAGTACTCGTACTGTTTCTGGAACCAAACCGGTGTAATCTCCATTATTTCTAATAACATCCCTTACAATTGAGGAAGAAATATAGCTTTTTCCAGAGGAGGTCAATAGAAAAACAGTTTCTATTTCCGACAACTTGCGGTTGGTATGTGCTATGGCTTTTTCAAACTCAAAATCGGCCGGATTTCGCAATCCCCGTAATATAAACTGTGCATCTATTTTTTTACAGAACTCTACCGTTAAACCCTCGTAGGTCATTACTCTTACTTTCGGTTCGTTTTTAAACGCATCTTCGATAAATTTCTTGCGTTGGTCCAAAGAAAACATATATTGTTTTTCTGCATTGATACCAATGGCAATAACCAATTCGTCGAAAAGGGTTATGCCACGGGAAATAATATCGTAATGTCCTAAGGTTATAGGATCGAAAGATCCTGGAAAAATAGCTCTTCGCATTTTAACTTTATTTACAAAGATTAGAATATAGCGTTGTAAATATAGCAAAATTGATTTTAGAAGAATTCTTAATCTGAATAGTTATATTTTTAGTACGATTTACATAAAGAAGTCATACGATCTACTTCAAAGCTTCTTCAATAGCGTTGTCGAATAGCTCACTAAGGGAAATGCCTGCTTTGGCAGCCTGTTGAGGTAGAATGCTTTCGGCGGTCATACCAGGAATGGTATTTACTTCCAATAAATACGGTTCGCCATCTACAAAAATGTATTCACTGCGGCTAAAGCCTTTCATTTTTAAAGTGGTATAAACTTTTTTGGCGACTTCCGTCACTTTATTGGTCATTTCCTCGCTTATTCTTGCCGGCGTAATTTCTTGGGATTTTCCTTGGTATTTGGCTTCGTAATCGAAGAAATCATTTTCAGAAACAATCTCGGTAATCGGCAATACTGTTACTTCGCCATTGTACGTAATAACACCTACAGAAACTTCGGTACCATCTAAGAAAGACTCAATTATAATTTCATCATCTTCTTTAAAAGAGTTTTCGATGGCCGGTAGCAGTTGGTCTTCGCTATTTACTTTTGAAATCCCGAAACTGGACCCCGCTTTATTGGCTTTTACAAAACAAGGCAGCCCTACTTTTTTTATAATTTCTTCCCCATTTATGGCTTGTCCTTTATTTATGTAATAAGATGTGGCACACTTAATACCGAAAGGTTTTAAAGCTGCAAGACAATCCCTTTTATTAAAGGTTAATCCCGCTTGGTACATAGGGCAAGAGGTATGTGGAATGCCCAAGAGCTCTAAATAACCCTGTAGGTATCCATCTTCTCCAGGGGTACCGTGAATAGCATTAAAAATACAATCGAAAGAAATAGTTTTTCCTTCAACTTCTATTGTGAAATTCCCTTTATTTATAGGTGTTTCGGTACCGTTTTCCATAACATGCACCCATTTGTCTTTTAAAATATGAATACGATAAATGTTATATTTCTCAGGATCTAAATGCTGGCAAACAACATCTCCGCTTTTTAGCGAAATTTTGTATTCAGAGGAATAACCTCCCATTACTACACCTATATTTTTCTTCATTTTAAATATTATAAAAAGGAATTTAACGTTATCCAAAAGTATTAATTATTTCATTTAAAAAAAGGAGATAAATTACTTTGTAGCTAAATAACCTTAGAAATAAAATTAGGTGCCTAGTTTTTATATCTTTGCTGAATAATAAAGAACCATGAATTTTATAAAATTTATAACCAGTAAGACTTTTTTAAAGCAAATAGGCTTTGCAATTTTAGCCTTAATTATTTTAGTAATACTTGCACTTCAATACTTAAAAATAACCACTAATCACGGAGAATTTGTGATGGTGCCAGATTTATCCAAAAAATCGTTGAGGGAAGTGGAAGAGATTGTAGAAAAAGCCGATTTAAACTACGTGGTACTGGATTCTACCAATTACAATCCGGATTATCCAAGATTTTCGGTAATTGAGCAAAATCCAAAGGCAAATAAAGAAGTAAAAAAAGGTAGAAAAATATATTTAACCATAAACCCATCGGGATACCGAAAAGTGAGTGTGCCCAATGTGATACAGGTTACCAAGAGAAATGCCGAGTCTATGCTAAAAGCAGTAGGGCTTAATGTAGGTAAGGTTTCTTATATTAATGAAATAGGGAAAGACATGGTGTATTATGTACGCTATGAAGGGGAGAATATTTTACCGGGACATCAATTACCAAAAACTACCGAGGTAGAATTGGTGTGCGGGAATGGGAACGACGCTGCTGTAGTGGTGGAGTAATTTGAAATTTTGAAATGACGCAAGAAACACAAGACGATTTTAATCAAGACGACGAACTCTACGAGCATTATAGTTTTAAGGCCGGAAAAGGGCAAGAGCCCCTTCGTGTGGATAAATTTTTAATGAATTTTATTGAAAATGCCACGAGGAATAAAATTCAGCAGGCGGCTAAAGCAGGTAATATTTATGTAAATGGTACTGCTGTAAAATCCAATCATAAAGTAAAAGCGAATGATGAGGTGAAAGTGTTGTTTGAGCATCCGCCTCACGAATATTTATTGACCCCCGAAAACATTCCCCTTGATATTGTCTACGAAGACGATACTTTATTGGTAGTAAACAAACCCGCGGG
Source organism: Galbibacter sp. BG1 (assembly GCF_013391805.1). Classification (GTDB taxonomy): domain Bacteria; phylum Bacteroidota; class Bacteroidia; order Flavobacteriales; family Flavobacteriaceae; genus Galbibacter. The sequence goes on from NZ_CP058364.1 coordinate 1,984,317, forward strand.
AATGGTGGTGCATCCTGGGCATGGAAATTATTCTGGAACGCTCATAAATGCGCTTATTTACCATTTTGAAAACCTTCCCATGAACAGCAACGAACGTCCTGGCCTGGTACACCGTATCGATAAAGATACCAGTGGATTATTGGTAGTTGCCAAAACGGAGGAAGCACTCGCGCACCTTTCTAAACAGTTTTTTAATAAAACAAGTGAAAGGGAGTATGTGGCCTTAGTTTGGGGGAACATTGAAGAAGAGGAAGGTACTGTAGAGGGACATATTGGAAGGCATCCTAAAAACCGTTTGCAAATGACTGTTTTTCCCGATGGAGAACAAGGAAAAGATGCCATTACCCATTTTAAGGTGTTGGAACGGTTTGGGTATGTAACTCTGGTTTCCTGCAAATTGGAAACGGGGCGAACACACCAGATACGGGCGCATATGAAATATATTGGACACACACTTTTTAATGATGAACGCTACGGCGGGGATAAAATTTTGAAGGGTACTACATTTACGAAATACAAACAGTTTGTGGAGAATTGTTTCAAGGTGCTTCCCAGACAGGCACTTCATGCTAAAACACTAGGTTTTGAACATCCGGTAACCGGTAAATTTTTAAGTTTCAATACCGATATTCCTGAAGATATGGAGCAATGTTTGGAGAAGTGGAGAAATTACGCCAAGCACCAAGAACTAAGCGAAGAATAGATTTTACTAATTTATTCATAGAAAAGAACAAATCTTTAGTTCTTTTTTTATGCTTTCTTCGTCGTATCTTTATATGTGAAAAAGAGAATAATTTAAAAAAAAAGAGCTACTTGTGAAAATAGTTGTATCACCTGCAAAATCACTGGATTTTGAAACGGAATTACCTACCGATAAATATACAAATCCTGAATTTTTAAAAGAAGCGGAGCAATTAAACACAGTGCTTCAAAAGAAATCTCCCAAGAAGCTCTCGGAGCTCATGAGTATTTCAGAAAAACTAGCGGATTTAAATTGGCAGCGTAATCAAGATTTTACAACGCCTTTTACCCCAAAAAATTCAAGGCCTGCCATTTATGCCTTCAATGGCGATGTCTATACCGGTTTGGATGCCTATACCATTCCACAGGATAAAATTGATAGCCTTCAAGAAAAATTACGGATTTTAAGCGGACTTTATGGTGTCTTAAAACCCTTAGATCTTATGCAACCGTATAGGTTGGAAATGGGTACGAAACTTTCCATCGGAAAAAATAAAAATCTCTACGAATTTTGGCAGAAGAAAATTACAGCAAAACTTAACGAGGAGCTTGGCAAAGAAGAGCTTTTTCTGAATTTAGCCAGTAATGAATATTTTGGAGCTGTGAATGAGAAGGAATTAAAGGTTCCTGTAATTACTCCCGTATTTAAGGATTGGAAGAACGATAAACTGAAAATTATTAGTTTCTACGCCAAAAAAGCACGGGGTTCCATGGTGCGTTATATTATAGATACCAATGCAAAAACCCTCGAAGATTTAAAAGGTTTTGATTACGATGGGTATGCATTTAGCGAGGAGCATACCAAAAAGAAGAACGAACTGGTTTTTGTGAGATAGCAAATACCTATAAAAATCCCCCAAAGATTTTAAAACCTTTGGGGGTATCTATTTACTTTTTAGTATCTACACTTACTTTTTCTTCCACAGGAGTACGCTTTTTTATTTTTTTCCGGCGGCGTACGCCATAACTTCCCCTGCTAATTTTACCCCTTTTTGTTTTTTTATCTCCTTTTCCCATAACCTTTACATTTATAATTAAGTTTAAAGTTAGTTATTTTGTCAGTGTAAATCAAGAATATGTTCCTACATAAGCACCCATACAAACCTTATATTCCTAAAAAAGCTACTAAACTCATCGTCGGTACGCTTCCACCACCACGTTTTTCGGTAAGGGAATTCAAACCTGGGGATGTAGATTTTTGCTACGGTAGTAGGGATGGTTATTTATGGCCTGTACTGAATGAAATTTTTCAATTAAATCTACTATTTGAAACCACCCCAAAAGCGATTAGTCAGCGGAAAGAATTTCTAACAAGGCACAGAATTGGAATTTGCGATATTGTGGATTCCGCAGAAAGGGAAGCTATAGACGCTTCCGACCTTGGAATGCAAAATGTAGTTTGTAGGGATATTTTGAGTCAATTAGTTGAAAATCCGACAATCGGTACATTATTATTTATGGGCGGCAATAGTAAAAACGGACCAGAATATTTCTTCAGAAAACAATGGAAGCAAAAAAATATTATGTTAACTCCTGTTTCTTTGGAAGTCCCGAGGAGGTTTTCTTTTAAATTGAATGGCAGAATAATTGAAACCATTTCACTAACATCTCCTTCTGGCGCTGCGAATAGGGCAGTGGGAGCCATACCAGCGTATAAGGCATTAAAAAAGAAGCACCCAAACTTCAATACAATTGACTTTAGAGTGCTTCAGTATTCAAAATATTTTAAGTGATAAATATTCACTTAAGATAGATTTCGGGGGAATCAAACCTATTTCTTATTTTGTTGATCTTTGATGGTTTCTTCATCAATATCAAATTTATTGGTGTCGATATTCCTATTTCCTGTTGGATTGGTAGGATTATCTTGTTCGTGTTTTCTTTTCCATTTTTTATCTTTAATAGTGCTCATAACTTTCTTTTTTTGATTATACTGTAATATACAAAGCATATGTTCAAAACTCTATTAAAGCAATGGTAAAATCTTGTTAATGGTTTAACAATTAAGGGTTTGAGGTGGGGTTAATTCCTTTAATAAACTTTTCAATACCATTAATTCCTTCAGCGGTAATCATTTTTATAAAAGCAGAACCAATAATCGCGCCCTTCCCATATTTGGTAGCCGATTTAAAGGTTTCCGCATTGCTTATACCAAAGCCAACTATTTGGGGTGCGTTAAGGTTCAGAGCGTCCACTCTTTTAAAATATTCGTTTTGGATATCCCCAAAATTACTTTTGGCGCCGGTAACACTTGCAGAACTTACCAGATAAATAAACCCGTTGGAAACAGAGTCTATAAAACGGATGCGTTCTTCTGAAGTTTGCGGGGTTATAAGAAAAACATTTATAAGGCCGTATTTCTCAAAAATTTCTTGGTATTCTTCATGGTAGACATCCACTGGAAGATCCGGAATAATAAAACCATCGATGCCTATTTCTGCACATTTTTTGCAAAATGCTTCCACGCCATACTGCATCATCGGGTTAAAATAACCCATAATAATTAAGGGAATGGAAACTGTTTTTCTGATATCCTTTAATTGATCAAACAACTTTGCGGTTGTCATTCCATTTTTTAGGGCTTTGGTAGAACTTTCCTGAATGGTCGGTCCATCGGCCAGCGGATCAGAAAAGGGGAGTCCTATTTCGAGCATGTCCACACCACTTTCCTGAAGTTTTTCAATTATAGGAACCGTATCTTCCAGATTTGGGTAACCGGCGGTAAAGTATATGGAAAGTAGTTTTTTATCTTCCTGTAGTTTTTTATTAATTCTGTTCATTGGTTTTGTAATTTCTTGTTTAAAATACCCCTGAATTTTACAAATCGAAATAATCAATATAAGTATTCAGGTCTTTATCCCCACGCCCGGAAAGGTTGATTACGATAACATCCTCTTTTTTGAATTTTTTATGATCGAAAATTGCCAGCGCGTGGGAGCTTTCTATCGCCGGGATGATGCCCTCGGTTTTGCACAGCTCCAGTCCCGCTTTCATGGCATCCTCATCGGTAATAGAAAAGAATTCCCCACGCCCTGAACGGTATAAATGGGCATGCATGGGTCCAACACCGGGATAATCCAATCCGGCTGAAATGGAATAAGGTTCTGTTATTTGGCCGTCCCCAGTTTGCATCAATAAGGTTTTGCATCCATGGATAATTCCTTCCTTGCCCAATGCTGAGGTAGCCGCACTTTCTCCTGAGTTAACTCCTTTTCCTGCAGCTTCCACAGCGATTATTCCAACGTCCTTTTCATCTAAAAAGTGGTAATATGTTCCAGCGGCGTTACTGCCTCCCCCAATGCATGCAACGACATAATCTGGATTTTCACGCCCTTCTTTTTCCTTAAGCTGCCATTTTATTTCTTCAGAAATAATACTTTGAAAACGGGTAACCATATCTGGATAAGGATGTGGACCAATGGCAGAACCAATAATGTAATGCGTATCTACAGGGTTATTTATCCAATCCCGAATGGCCTCGTTGGTGGCATCTTTTAAAGTTCTACTTCCTGAAAGCGCCGGGCGTACCTCGGCACCCAGCATTTTCATACGAGCCACGTTTGGAGCTTGTCGGGAAATATCAATTTCTCCCATGTACACCACACATTCAATCCCCATAAGTGCACAAACGGTAGCGGTAGCAACTCCATGCTGCCCAGCTCCCGTTTCTGCAATAATTCTTTTTTTGCCCAAACGCTTTGCCATTAGAATTTGCCCAATAGTGTTGTTTATTTTATGGGCACCGGTGTGATTGAGGTCTTCCCGCTTAAGATAAATTTTAACCCCGTATTTCTCAGACATTCTTTTTGCGAAATAGAGAGGGGAAGGGCGCCCCACATAATCTTTCAGTAATTGATCGAATTCTTCTTTAAAAGACTCTTCGTTCATTATAGAAAGATATTGCTGGCGTAATTCTTCAACATTAGGGTATAACATTTCTGGAATGTAAGCACCCCCAAAATCGCCATAATATCCTTTTTCGTTTACGTTATATGTTTTCATTCGTTTAAAATTTAATTCTTATGTCCATCACAGCTATTCTAAAACCTGAAGTCTTTTACAAAATTTTGCAACAGTTCTACGTTTTTTAAGCCCGGTTCCAATTCAAACTTGCTGTTTACATCTATGGCGTGAATGGGCAATTCCAGATTCATGTTTTTTATTTTTTCTAAGTGCTCCATCCCGATCCCTCCACTTAAAAAGAATGGTTTATTGGAAGGGTAGTTTTTTAAAACTTCCCAATTAAAAGAATAACCATTTCCACCTGGGAGCTTTCCTTTGGTATCAAACAAAAAGAAATCGACCGTATCTTCAAAAGGTTGCAACCTGCCAAAATCGAATTCATCTTTAATGGAAAAAACTTTTACGATTTTAATGTTCTTTGTTTCCTCATGTGAAGTTGTTTTATTTTCCTTTAGGCCAGTTTCCGGGGTCATTATCCTATTTCTAAGCTCTTTGCAATATTCAGCAGACTCCTTTCCGTGAAGTTGTATGGCATTCAGCTGATGTTTTTTTACTTTTTCAACAACAAAATCAATTTCAGCATCTACAAAAACCCCAACTTTATGAATGTTGGATGGCAGTGTAGGCACCGTGTCTTCATTGTTACGGGCAGAATTTTCATAAAATATAAATCCGAGGTAGTCTGGTTGCAATGCTGCAACAGCTTCTATATTTTCTCGGTATTTCATTCCGCAGACTTTGATTTTCATGCTAATGTCAAATTTGTAATCACTTATAATTTCTTTATAAAATCGGTAGCACTTTTTCCAGGATTATCTGTTTTCATAAAGTTTTCTCCTATTAAAAAACCTTTATATCCGTAAGGTTTTAATTCTTTAATTGATTGAATATTGCTAATGCCACTTTCTGAAACTTTTACAAAATCATCTGGTATTTTTTCTGAAAGGGATTTGCTTATCTCCAAGCTTACCTCGAACGTTTTTAGGTTTCTGTTATTTACCCCTAACATATCTAAGCTCGGCATAATGGATTTTTCAAGTTCTTCCTCATTATGGACTTCCAGCAGCACGTCCAATCCAAGATTTTTTGCTGTTTCTGAAAGCAATTTAGTTTCGTAGCGCGTTAAAATAGCTGCAATCAATAAAATAACATCGGCGCCATAGGCTTTTGCTTCTATTAATTGATAAGTGTCTACGATGAATTCTTTACGCAATAACGGAATCGAGACCGAAGCCCTAGCGAGTAACAAATCGTCTAGCGAACCTCCAAAATATTTCCCATCGGTGAGTACCGACATCCCGCAGGCACCGGCGTTCTCATAACCTTTGGCCACATCTTGAACATTCAAAGATTGATTGATGACCGACTTTGAAGGCGAACGGCGTTTATGTTCTGCGATGATACCAGTGTTGCTTGCCTTTAATTTTTCAGCTAAAGAAAAGCAATTCCTACTAAAAAGAACACTGGCTTCTAATTGTGAAACCGGAATCAACTCTTTTTTTAAAGTTACTTCTTTCTTTTTATCTGCTACTATTTTATCTAAAATGTTCATTTTTTTTAATTGGTTAAATGAATTTTATTCTATCTTATTTAAGTCACAATCATACTCATCTCTTTTAGGAGAATTTTCGGAATATATTCCTAAACCTTTTGTGTTATCATTTTTCGTGTATACAAAAATCTCGTTTTTAGAGAAAGGGATTAATATTTTATTATTACTATTTAGAATTGAATATTCATCGTTTTTTTTGACAACTATGTTATTTTCACAAAATAATTCAACTTCATCATAAATTATGGGAATCAAAATTTCATTATGAATATTAATGATACCTTTTTTTTCATTCATTTCCACAATAATCAATTTGTTACTTGGAAGGTAATCATGTACTATATAGTCGTATTGATAAGGGAATAACATGTTTAAATTATCATTGTCAATTAAGGTTTCTTTGTTGTCTTTTCGTATTATGCTGAAATCCTTGGAGTATTGAGAGAATTTATCGAAATTATATTCTTCATTAAGTTTTTTTGACCGGGTGTCATAAATTTGTTTGAATCCATTTTTACCAAGAATAATTTTTTCAGGAAATTGCATATTTAAACTTTCATATTTAACTGGAATAATATTGTTTTCTTGAATATCTATTATACCCCATTTCCCTTTGTTCTTAACAATCAGAATATCTTCAGGAAGGTTACTGTGATAGTATATCCTTTTATATTTTATTTCATCATATTTAGGTTCAATTACAATATTATTACTGTCGTCTAAGATTCCCTTTTTTTTATTTTCAGAAAAAACGTAATAATTATCATATTTAGATGTACGAAAGACATTATTTCCATTAATATTGTATTTACTTATTTTACCATCAATTAAGTAACTAATTTTGTCGTCTTTTTTTAGCTCAAACAAATTATTTTTTAATATAATTTCATTATATACTATTGGGACTACTAATTCACCTTTTTTGTTTAGGATACCATATTTTCCATTTTTTTTAACATGGATTTCCGCTCCTTTTTGAGTAGAAAATTTTATTTCATCGAATTCAGGTTCTAGTGTTATATCATCAGTGTATAAACCTAATTTATTTTCTAATGTTACAACCCAATATTGTCCATAGACATTTTCAATAGTATCATATTCTATTGGAATAAGAATTTTCTCAAATCGAGCAGATACGAGACCAACCTTATTTTCTTTTTTTACTACATAATTTGATGAGAAACCTGATGCATAAGAGATTTCATCAATATTTGATATGAATGGATCACCATTTTTGTTTGTAAGTATATATTTCCCATTTAATTGAGTAATATAATAGTCCTGGTCTATACTTCTAGGAGCTTCTTCTACTGTTGTTGCACTTTCCTCGATAACTTGTGATTGGATGCAGTTACTGTTTAAAATTAATATAATGATCAGACTTAATAAATTTTTCATTTTATAATGAATTAGTTAGAATGTTTATTTACTTAGAATTTCACGACATAGAATTTAATCTATTAAAAGCAGTTAACCCTTTTCCGCTTAATAATGATTCTTTGGCTTGTTCAAAACCTTCTTTAGGAGTGAGTTCTTTTACCGTAGCAATTGCCATTCCTGCATTGGCGCATACTACATTGTTCTGTGCTTCTGTTCCTTTCCCGCTTAAAACATCCATAAAAATTTTTGCGGAAGCTTCTATAGTATCGCCACCGGTAATGTCGGATTGCTGGTGTTCTTCTACCCCAAAATCGCTAGCCTTAAGCATTTGTTCGGTTTGATTTCTAATGGCTTTGGTAGGGCCCGTGAGCGAAACCTCATCGTAGCCATCGAGGGCGTGTAAAATGGTATAATTTTTATCTGTATTTTGATAGAGGTAGCCGTACATTCTGGCCAGCTCTAAGTTAAAGACCCCGACCATTTGATTTTTTGGGAAAGCGGGATTAACCATTGGCCCGAGCATATTGAAAAAAGTTTTTACCGCCAATTCTTTTCGAATGGGAGCTACATTTTTCATAGCAGGGTGGAAGAGAGGGGCATGTAAAATGCAAATACCAGCATCAGCGATAGATCTTTTCAAAAAATCTTGATCATTGGAAAATTTAATTCCTAAATGCTCCATAACATTGCTAGATCCACATTTTGAAGACACGCCATAGTTTCCGTGCTTGGTAACATGCACACCTGCACCGGCGGTTACAAAAGAGGCTAAAGTAGATATATTAAAAGTATCTTTGCCATCTCCACCTGTGCCGCATAGATCTATGGCGTTGTATTCTTTTAAGTCTACTGCCAAACACAACTCTAAAAGTGCATCCCGAAAACCTTCTAGCTCTTCAATGGTAACGCTACGCATCATATAAACTGTTAAGAATGCGGCAATCTGACTCGTATTGTATTCCCCGTTGGAAATATTCACAAGCACGTTTTTGGCCTCTTCCTTGGAGATGGTTTCGTGGTTTATTAATCTGTTTAGTATTTCTTTCATGATTATAAGTCGGCAGACGGAAGTCCGTAGTCCGGTGTTTTATTTTATACTTTTTTTAAATGCAATCATCATATTCATAAGACTGAATAAGTCTTCATAAAGAATCTCGAATTTATTTTTGGTTATGTAATTTCTGTTGAATGCTTTATGTAAGTAACTACTTCAGCAATGGAACGGATCGCATAGCCTTGAAATTTTCTATTCTCTGGATTTGTTTGTCCGATAGAACCTTCGGCTATATTTAAAGCGATGGAATCGGCAGCTCTCCTAATTTGTGACGATAGATTAAATTGTTCTTTTGCAGGGAAACCTAATGTAACCTCATTAATATCCTCTCCTAATTTCATGGCTTTTTGCCAAACTAATAGTTTTTCGAATTTAAATTTATATTCCATTGGACATTAGTTGATGTTATAAACTTCCCTCTCCTGGCTTCTGTCTTCGGTCTTTTTATTAAGCCAATTCTCCAAAATTTTCTTGCCATGCGGCGTAAGAACGGATTCTGGGTGGTATTGAACTCCGCATACATCGTATTCGGTATGGGTAAGGGACATAACTTGACCGTTTTCATCGTAAGAGGTAGCTTTTAGCACTGAAGGCAATTTAGGGTCTACAACCCAACTATGGTATCTTCCCACTTCAATCTCTTTAGGAAGGTCTTTATAAATAGGATCGTCTTGAGAGATTTCTATTTTAGTGGCCACACCATGATATACTTCGTCGATATTTATGAGTTTTCCACCAAAAACTTCACCGATAGCTTGTTGCCCCAAGCATACCCCGAAAATACTTTTGGTAGGCGCATATTCTTTTATAATGGCTTTTAGCAGTCCAGCTTCTTCTGGAATTCCCGGCCCCGGTGAAAGTACAATTTTGTCGAAGGGAGCTACTTCCTCCAGCGTTAATTGGTCATTTCTTTTAACAGTTACTTCGCAACCTAGGTCCTCTAGGTAATGCACCAAGTTATAAGTGAAACTGTCGTAATTATCTATAACTAATATTTGGAGTCCCTCCTTAATCCTCTCCGATGTGGAGGGGATTTGCTGGGCGTTATTTTCTTTCGTCTTCATTTTTAATTTTGTGTTTCTTCATTCAAGATAGTTTTTCCCCTTTCCTTTGGAGAGGGGTAAGGGGGAGAGGCTATTATATATCTTCCGCCATTTCCATTGCTTTTTTTAAAGCTCCTAATTTATTATACGTCTCTTGTAACTCGCTTTCTGGTTTAGATTCTGAAACAATTCCTGCTCCTGCCTGAAAATAAAGTTCATGATTCTTACTTAAAAAAGTACGGATCATTATAGCGTGGTTAAAATTACCTTCAAAATCCATAAAACCGATGGCACCACCATAATAATCGCGGTTGGTAGCTTCGTATTTATCTATGAGTTTTAATGCCATGTATTTTGGGGCACCGCTTAATGTGCCAGCCGGGAAAGTATCTGCAACTACTTGCATGGTTGGTATTTCTTTCTTTTTTTGTCCGGTTACCTTGGAAACTAAATGGATAACATGGGAAAAAAATTGTACTTCCCGATAGGTTTCCACTTCTACGGTATTTCCATTTCTGCTGAGGTCGTTTCTCGCCAAATCAACCAACATTACATGTTCGCTATTCTCTTTTTCGTCTACCGCAAGTTGTTTGGCCAGTTCTGCGTCTTTTTCATCGTTTCCAGTACGTTTAAATGTACCGGCAATAGGATGAATTTCTGCTTTATTATCTTTTACGATGAGTTGCGCTTCTGGTGAGCTGCCAAAAATTTTAAAGTTTCCGTAGTCGAAATAGAATAAATAGGGTGACGGATTTATAGATCGTAAGGCACGGTATACATTAAATTCGTCTCCCTTGAATTTTTGGGCGAAGCGACGACTTAGTACCAATTGAAAAACATCCCCGCGATGGCAGTGTTTCTTGGCTTCTTCTACAAGCTGTTTGTAATCGTCGTCTTTTAATTTAGATTCTGGGTTCCCCACTTTGGAAAAATTGTAGGAAGCAAAGTTTTTAGCCTGTAATAATTGATGTATTTCATCAATATTGTTTTCGCAATCATAACAATGACAAAATATATAAGCTTCGTTTTTAAAGTGGTTGATGGCTATTATGTTTTGATAAACGGCGTAATAGATATCTGGGATTTCTAAGGAATCTTCCTTTTTTGTAATTTCAATATCTTCAAAATATTGAACTCCATCGTAAGCAATATAGCCAAACAGACCATTGTTTATGAATTTAAAATCATTCTTTTCCGACTTAAAATGTTTGGTGAAGTCTTCTATTACAGCAGGTACATGGGTTTCTTTTGTAATCTTTTCTTTGGAAGCGGCTCCATCTGGGAATGTCTTTGAAATCTCATTTTTTTCAACCTTTATGGTAGCAATGGGATTAAAGCAGATGTAAGAAAAGCTATTATCGTTGGCATGGTAATCGCTACTTTCCAATAAAATACTATTCGGATATCGATCGCGTATTTTTAGGTAAACGCTTACCGGTGTTATGGTGTCGGCAAGTATTTGTTTGTAATTGGTTTTTAAATGATAGGCCTCTCCCCCCGCCCCCCTCTCCGAAGGAAAAGGGGAGTTAATTTGTCTATAATTTTTATTTTTTTTCATAAGTCTCTTAGATTTTTGAAATATTTCATTCTTTTTAGACTCCCCTAATTTCATTCCCCTCCATTATGGGGAGGGGTTAGGGGAGGGGCACAAAAAAAGGCTTGTCGTGATAGACAAGCCTTTGTGTATTTTAAATATACTATAGGGAAGCTAGCTCACGACGTTTTACGTAAGTTAGACCACCACCAAGTATTTCTTCTAATTGTTCTCATTTATACTCCAAATATAGAAATCAATTTTAAACTTTCAAACAAAAAAGAACAATTACCACTAAATTTATATAGGTTGTTAAAATGTTTGCAAAAAAAATAGGAGCCGTTTGGGCTCCTATTCTTCAATTTTTCTTTTTCATTTCCTCCAAGAGGATTCAATTTTTTCCCATACCATCACGAGTTTTTATACTCTTTTATGCGATATCGGGTTCTATGGGTTTCTTTATTTAGAAAACTAAATCTACCACAAGATCGAATTCGTCGTAAATGGTTTTGTCTCCTAAATTATCGAAGAAACTTCCAGAACCGTAGCGCACATTGTGTTTGGTTCTGTCTATTTTTACATTGGCTGTAGCCTTACTTCCGTATACGGACATATCGAAAGTAACGGGATGCGTTTCTCCTTTAACGGTAAGGTCTCCAGTAACTTCATAAGAATTTTTACCCGTAGATTTTACCTTAGTAAAGGTAAGATTGGCTGTTGGGTGATTGTTTACGCCAAAAAAATCATCAGATTTTAAGTGACCATCCAATTTAGTCTTGTACTCACCTTCTAGGTCTGTAGATCCCAAGGAAGTCATGTCTACTGTAAAGTCACCTCCCACAAGCTTGTCGCCATCAAACGTAAGTTCACCGCTCTTCAATGCTACTGTACCTTCATGAGATCCAGTTACTTTATAACCTTTCCAGGTAACCTCACTTTTTTCGGTGTCAACTTTCTTGGTTTCGACTTCCGTGAAAGAAGAAGAGCCAATGACTACAGAAAATGCCAATACTGATTTTAAAATGTTCTTTTTCATAATAATTGATTTTTAAAATTTATAGAGTTGTTTTAGTGTTTATATGTTTATAAATAATTCTTCAGCAGGTTTTCTTACCTTTTTTAGATGTTGGTAAGAATCGTCTTCTGCTCGGTAACCAATAGGAGCGATTACAGTAGGGGTTAACCCGAGTTTATCTAATCCTAAAATCTCCTTGAACTGCTCTGCATTAAAGCCTTCCATGGGGCAGGTGTCTATTTTTAAATCGGCTGCAGCGGCCAAGAGGTTTCCTAAGGCAATATATGTTTGTTTCGCCGCCCATGTACTTTTCATGTCTTCTGAAAGTGGGGCGAGTGTTCCTTTAATCATACCAGAAAGACCTTCGAGCTCGGAAACTTCAATATCCCTTGTTTCACTTATGTTCTGAATGTAATCGTCTACATGGGAATCTCCAAGGTTATCGATACTCGCAAAAATAATAATATGGGAAGCATCGGTAATTTGTGTTTGATTCCATGCCGCTGGCTTTAGCTTTTCTTTCGTTTCCTTGTTGGATACTACCAATACTTTATAAGGTTGTAGGCCATAAGACGAAGCCGAAAGTTGTATAGCTTCTTTAAGGGTTTCTAGATCCCCGTTGGAAACCGTTTTAGTGTTGTCGAATTTTTTGGTGGCATATCGCCAGTTTAAATTTGTGTTGTAAGCGCTCATTAATTGTTGTTTTAACATTTATTGTATATACAAGTGTTATTGTAATTTTTTTTACTTTTAATTTCCCGAATCCCTTAGTTTTTCTAAAATCTCATTAAACTGATTCAATTGTTCTTTAGTTAAATTTTTTACCATAGCTTTATGGTGTTCTTCAATAGGGTCATCCAATTCGGCAAGTACTTCTAGGCCTTTTTCGGTAATGGTTATTTCAACCTTCCTTCTGTTGGCCTCGCATGTAACCCTGCTTACCAGATCTTTTTTAATAAGCTTATCTACGAGACGGGTGGTGTTACTCATTTTGGTAATCATTCTTTCCTGGATCGTACAAAGGTTGGCAGGTTTTCCATGTTGTCCCCGTAAAATACGGAGTACATTAAATTGTTGTGTCGACAAATCGAATGGCTTTAAAATCTCCAATGTGCGATCTTGGAGTACATTGGTGGTGTACATCAAATTGATGGCCGTTTTGCGCTCTAAAGGCATGTCATTCGAAACTATAATATCTTCAATTTTCATTTGTCTTTACAACTATTGTTTATACAAATGTAGTTTAAATTTTGAATTTATTGTGTGGTTGGGTAATAAAATTTTGTTAAAAAGATGTGCTATGTGCTTCCTATTTTTACTTTTAGTGCTTCATAAATGAAATAGATCGACGGTAATGAAAAGGATTTTTAGCTTTATATGTTTATTAATTTTAACAGGGTGCAATCAGCAAAAAGGGAGTGATGGCAGGTTCGCTTTAAGTGAATTTAACAATGTGGAGCCAATTGCCGTTATTGAAGCAGAGAAATATGAAATTCCGGTATACGATTTTAACAGATTTGAAAAAATTTGGGAAGAGAAGAATGATAAAATCTATGTGGTAAATTTTTGGGCAACATGGTGCAAACCTTGTGTGAAAGAATTACCTGCTTTCGAAAAGTTATACAGAAAGTATAAGAGGGACGATGTGGAGGTTATTTTGGTAAGTTTGGATTTTCCTAAAAAAGTGGACGAAGTCTTGGTGCCATTTTTGGAAGAAAAGGATTTTAAACGAAATGTAATGCTACTAGACGACCCAAAACAAAACACCTGGATTCCAAAAGTGGACGCAAACTGGTCGGGTGCTATTCCCGCCACCATAATTTTTAATAAAAATAAGCGTTTATTTTATGAAAAATCTTTTACCTTTAAGGAATTAGAGAAAGAGCTCCAGGGCTTTTTAAATTAACTAAACCACCTTCTTTAAAATGAAACTTTTAAAATTAGCAATCTTGGCGCTTTTGGTTTTTACCACGAGTTCCTTTACCACTCCCAATAAGCTTGATGATGGTTATAGTGTAGGGGATAAAGCAACAGATTTTGAATTGAAAAATGTGGATGGTACCACAGTTTCTTTAGCAGACTATAAAGATGCAAAAGGCTTTCTGGTAATTTTCACATGTAATAGCTGTCCTTATGCAAATGCTTATGAAGATAGAATTTTAAGCTTAAACGATAAATATGAAAGCAAAGGGGTGCCCGTAATTGCTATCAATCCCAACAATCCGAAAATACAACCAAAGGACAGTTTTGAAAATATGAAAAAGCGGGCCGCCGAAAAGCAATATACGTTCCCTTACCTGTTTGATGAAAAACAGGAGGTATTTCCAGCTTATGGAGCGAAACGTACGCCACACTGCTTTCTACTGGAAAAAACTCCAAATGGGAATATTGTAAAATACATTGGCGCCATCGACGATAATTATCAAGACGCCGATGCTGTAGAGGTGAAGTATGTGGAAAATGCTATTGATGCCATGCTTGCTGGGCAGAAAATAGACATACAAAACACCAAAGCTATTGGTTGTTCCATTAAAGTATAATTTTCTTTAGGAAGAATGTAAACCATAACTTCCATAAGTTTTATAAATTTGTAATCCGAAGGTTATCTTCGGATTTTTTTTGATTTAAAAATTAAAATATAATTATGGCAGATTTAACACAAGAAGAATGGGCAGCACAGCTTAAAGAAGACGGTAATGCTGTAGTATTGGATGTTCGCACCGACGAGGAGGTGGAAGAAGGATATATTCCAAAGGCTATTCAAATTGATATTTATAAAGGACAGGGTTTTTTAGATGAAGTTGAGAAATTGGATAAATCTAAAAACTATTATGTTTATTGCCGCTCTGGCAAAAGAAGCGCACAGGCATGTATGTTGATGAATCAGCTTGGTTTCGAAAACACTCATAATTTACTTGGAGGTTTTATGGAGTGGGAAGGTGAAGTTGTTGAGGATTAGTACTGTTCGTTATTTAGAAAATACCCGATATTAAAAAAAATATTCTTATCTTCTTTCAGAATTTTGAGCATTCTAAATTTTGAAAGAAGATTTTTTACATTATATCTGGAAGTTTAAAAAGTTTGAGCACAGCCGACTTAAAATCCATACTGGCGAGGTGTTGGAGATTATTTCTTTGGGAACGCATAACCATCACTCTGGGCCAGATTTTTTAAATGCGCAACTAAAAATTGGCAACCAACATTGGGCAGGCAATGTGGAGATGCATCTTAAATCTTCCATGTGGTTTGCGCACCACCATGAGAAGGATAGTGCATACAACAATGTAATCCTGCACGTAGTTTGGGAGCACGATGTTGAGGTTTTCAATCAATCAAACGTACAAATTCCAACATTGGTGCTTAAAGACCTTGTCAATAACAGGACCTTATTAAGTTACCGTAATTTGGTAGCCTCTCATAAAAAATTCATCAATTGCGAAACGCATATCTCCGAGGTTGATCCATTTCTTCGGGAACGATGGTTGGAGCGACTTTATTTTGAACGCCTGAAAAAGAAAAGTGATTTTATAGATAAAGAGCTTTTAATATCTAAAAACGATTGGGAAGCCGTTTTGTTTAAGTTATTGCTGAAAAATTTTGGTTCAAAAATAAATGGGGAAGCTTTTGAAACAATTGCAGCACACTTGCCTTTTACCGTTTTTAGAAAGAACACCCATTCCCTTCAAAACCTTGAAGCCTTGCTTTTTGGTATTTCAAACCTATTGCCTACAGATGTTATCGATGTCTATCCCCAAACGCTACAGGAAGAATATAAGTATCTAAAAGTTAAATTTAGCCTTGCAGAAACAGCAATTACTCCAGAATTCTTTAAACTTCGGCCGTATAATTTCCCAACCTTACGTTTGGCTCAAATTGCGGCATTGTATCATAAAGAACAAAATCTGTTTCAAAAAATTATGGAGACCAAAAAAGTTGAGAAATTTTACCGGATATTCAATGTAGTAGCCTCCCCTTATTGGGACGATCATTTTACCTTCCGTAAAGAAACTCCGCTAGTAAGAAAGAAAAAATTAAGTAAGGAACTGGTCGATTTACTATTGATAAATACGATTATTCCATTAAAATTCTGTTTTGCAAAACATGCAGGGAAAGACATCAATGAGGAGATTATTGAAATTTTACGTACGCTAAAAAGCGAAAAAAACAACCTCGTGGATAAATTCAAGAATCTTCAACTTCCCGTAAGATCGTCTTTAGAAAGTCAGGCAGTTTTAGAGCTTTACCATAATTATTGCTCTAAAAATAAATGTTTGCATTGCGAAATTGGTGTGCAATTAATTGGATGATAGTTTTATATTTGTACCATGAGTTTTTTCCAAGATATAAGATATTATTTCGAAAAACATGGTTATGCGGTTTCTTCAAGAATGGCAGATCGTCTAGGGATGAAAACAAAAAATGTACGCCTATTTTTTATTTATGCGTCTTTTTTCACCTTGGGAATATGGTTTTTCGTTTATTTAACCTTAGCTTTTTGGTTGAAATTGAAAGATTTGGTCTATACCAAGCGCACCTCTGTTTTCGATTTGTAAGCAGTTCCGTTTAATAGATTTTTTAAACAGGAGTTTAGCTAGACAAATTATAACGTTAAAAACCCAAAACCCGTAAGAATGTTTAAACTTTTTCGGTCTAAATTTTATATTGCCATAGCCTTATTGGTTTTTATCTTTTCCTTTGGCATTCTCGGGTATAGATTTTTAAGTGATTATTCTTGGGTGGAAGCTGCTTACATGACGGTTATTGCGGTTACTACCGTTGGATTCAGTGAGGTGAGGCCTACCGACGATGCCGATAAGATATTTACCATTATCTTAATTATTTCCAGTGTTTTTATTGTCGCTTATGCCATATCGGTGGTTACGGAATATGTGCTATCCAGAAGTACCCTGTTTAATATAAAATATCGAAAAATGAAAAAGCAAGTAGATAAGTTAAATAACCATATAATTATATGTGGTTATGGAAGAAATGGGATGCAAGCCGCCAAAAAATTAAAGGCTTACGAAAAAGATTTCGTGGTAATAGAGCAGGATGAAGACCTGGTGAACAAACACAGCGATGAGGCGTTGTTTGTAATTGGGAATGCCAATGAAGACGAAACGCTGGAAGAAGCTGGTATAAGTAGGGCCTCATGTTTAATTTCTGCATTGCCGAACGATGCCGATAATCTTTTTGTGGTACTATCTTCTCGACAATTAAACAAAGAAATTACCATTATAAGCCGCGCATCTCAAGAAACCTCACAGCGAAAACTTAAATTGGCAGGGGCCAATAAAACCATAATGCCGGACAAGATTGGAGGAGACCATATGGCTTCTTTAGTAGTTTTGCCAGACCTAATTGAGTTTATGGATCAATTGTCCATAGACGATGAAACAACCATAAACCTGGAAGAGGTTGCGGTAGACAATTTGCCAAATGGCTTTTTGTACAAAACCCTTGTAGATTTAGATTTAAGGCGGCAAACCGGCTGTACGGTAATTGGTTATAAACAACCGAATGGAAAGTACATTATTAATCCCGATGCTAATGTGGAATTACTACCAAATTCTAAGCTAATGGTGCTGGGGCAGCCTTCCCAGATAAAAAAACTCCATACTATATTTCAAATCCCAGAAAATACATTTAACGGGTAAAATTTGAATAACCGCCTTTTTTTTATGATATTGCCGCGTCAGTTTTTCAGAATTTTATAATTTAAATATAACCTAAACATAATTCTTTATGAGAAAACAGTTTCTCTCAATTTTTATAATGCTTAGTTCGGTAGCGATTTTTGCTCAAGAACTTACGGTAAAAGAAACCGTAATAAACCCTTCAGATGGTATTAATGATGGACAAGTGGAGTTGGAAGTTTCAGGGGGGCAACCACCTTACGAATACAAATGGAGTAACCAGAGTACATCTCTAGATTCTAATGTAGCATCGGGTTTAACGGAAGGAATTGATTATACGGTTACCGTTTCAGATGCTTCTGGAGCAACGGTTAATAAAACTTTTAATATTGAGGCCAAATCCATTACAGAAATTTTTAATGGAACCATGACCCCAGCGGTAGCGGGCATTGAAACTGTTTTATTCTGGGATCCATTTGCGGCAATTGGATTGTACGATCCAATAATGTATGCTGACAAAAAAATGGTTTCTATTCCTGGTTGGACTACGGAAACAGAAAATAAATTTACCCTAAAAGAATGGCTTGCCGCAAATGGAGCGGAAGTGAAAAAGGGAGATCCTATTGCTGTTATTTCCAAAAAGAATGGAGCCGATGAAACCGTTAAAGCGAATGCTAGCGGGAAATTGGAACATCTTCTAAATGAAGGAGAAGTAATCTACAATGCTAATAATACAGAGCATAAAATTGAAACAAACGCAGATGTTTTTGCAGATATAATATACGATGAACCCGTACCGCTAACACATCCAAATGGTGATTTTCAAAGAATCACCATTCCTTTTATAGTGGTATGGTTAATCTTCGGAGCGGCATTTTTCACCATAAGAATGGGCTTTATTAATGTGAGGGGATTCAAGCACTCCTTAGATTTGGCTAAAGGAAAATACGACGATCCAAACGCTCCCGGAAGTATTACCCACTTTCAAGCATTGGCAACCGCGGTTTCCGCTACGGTTGGTCTTGGTAATATTGCTGGGGTAGCAGTGGCAGTTTCCTTGGGGGGAGCTGGAGCTACTCTTTGGATGATTGTTGCCGGATTGCTAGGAATGTCTTCTAAGTTTGTGGAGTGTACGTTAGGGGTAAAATACAGGGACATTCTTCCTGATGGCCGTGTTTTCGGTGGACCTATGAATTATTTGCGTTACGGTCTAGAAAAGAAGAATAAATCTGGTTTAGGGAAAGTATTAGCGGTATTATTCGCTATTCTAGCAGTTGGTGCTTCCTTTGGAGGTGGTAATATGTTCCAAGCCAACCAATCATTCGAAATACTTTCTGGACAATTTGATTTTCTTGTTGGAAACGGATTCTGGTTTGGGGTTATTGTTGCCATTCTAGTTGGAGTAGTGATTATTGGGGGGATAAATAGTATTGCCAAAGTTACTGGTAAAATTGTTCCTTTTATGGCTGCTGTTTATGTAATTGGTGCCTTAATAGTGATTTTCGTGAACATTAAAAATATTGGGCCTGCATTTGAGGCAATTATCGACGGAGCTTTTAGTCCTAGTGCTTTAAAAGGTGGAATCCTCGGGGTTCTGGTAGTAGGTTTTCAACGTGCAGCTTTTTCCAATGAAGCAGGGGTAGGTTCTGCCGCTATTGCACACAGTGTGGCGAAAACAAACCATCCACCATCTGAAGGATTCGTTGCTCTGTTAGAGCCATTTATAGATACGGTAGTGGTTTGTACACTTACTGCGTTGGTTTTAATTTTTACAGGAATGCACGAAGTATCTGGAGTGGCAGGGGCAGAGCTTACATCTACCGCATTTGGTAGTGTTATTTCATGGTTCCCATATGTGTTGGCAGCAGCAGTATTTTTGTTTGCATTCTCTACTATGATTTCTTGGTCTTACTACGGAATGAGAGCTTGGACATATCTTTTTGGAAAAAGCACAAAAACAGAGTTTGTGTACAAAATATTGTTTTTGTTCTTTGTGGTTGTAGGTGCCTCTGTAAGTTTAGGTGCAGTATTAACATTTTCAGATATGATGATTCTCGCCATGTCGTTCCCTAATATTATTGGGTTGTACATTATGAGTGGTGAAGTGAGAAACGATCTACGGGAATACTGGAGAAAATTGCACAACAACGAATTATTTAAAAAACAAAAAGTCGAAAAGAAAACGGCTTAAAACATACTTTTAAATGAAATTGATATCCCACTTCCGGTTTTCAAAAAGCCAACGAAGTGGGATATTGTTTTTAGCAACCCTTATTATTGGTGTTGGTTTTTTGGCTATCGGATTTTCTTCATTTATAAATCCTAAAAAGAATGTTGCCAAACCAATTACTTCGGAAGAAGATAAATTGCCACCCTTCAAAATATATCCCTTTAATCCAAATTATATATCAGATTTTAAAGGGTATTCCATCGGGTTATCCCCTGAAGCAATCGATCGGCTTACGGAATATAGAAATACAGGTAGGTTTATAAACTCTTCGAAAGAGTTTCAGAAAGTGACTAAAATTTCAGATTCTCTATTGAGGGAAATAGCACCTCATTTTAAATTCCCCACTTTTGAAGTTGTATCAAAAAAAGTTCCTACAGAAAAAGCAATTGTGAAAATTGATATTAACAAGGCGACACCGGCGGATTTTAAATCGGTGTATGGAGTTGGTGACAAATTAAGCGAGCGTATTGTTAAATACAGGGAGCTCCTGGGTGGCTATTACTATTTAGATCAGTTGGAGGAAGTTTATGGATTAAGTTCCGAGACTATTGCCAACATTAAAAACGGTTTTGCTATAAAAACCCTGCCTGTATACCATAAGATAAATGTAAATACGGCCAGTGTTAAAGAAATTAGTGAAGTTCCATACCTGAACTGGAGCATTGCAAAAAAAATCGTAACTTACAGAACCAAACAACGCAACGTTAATTCGATCTCTGAATTAACAAAAATAGAAGATTTTCCTGCCAATAAATTAAATAGAATTGAACTATATTTGACAACGGATTAGTGCTTTACTAAGGCAATTCGATAGTCTCTGAAGTAAAAATTTGAGGTCTCACCTAGTGAGAATGAAGAAAAATTACGCTTTTAAAGCAAAGTTAACGCCACTTTGGTGGATTAAAATAGTAGAATGGAACTGGATATCGCGGCACAAATGAATTTTGATTATTCTGAAACACAGCAAATGGTGGCAAATGCTGCCAAGGAATTTGCTGAACAATATATTAAGCCTCACGTAATGGAGTGGGACGAATCTCAAACTTTTCCAGTAGAAGTTTTTAAGAAAGCAGGGGAGCTTGGTTTTATGGGGATTTTAGTGCCAGAAACCTATGGCGGATCTGGGTTGGGATATCATGAGTACATTGCTATTTTAGATGAAATCTCAAAAGTAGATCCCTCTATTGGTTTATCTGTGGCTGCGCATAATTCCCTTTGTACCAATCATATTCTAACTTTCGGGAACGATGAGCAAAAGGAAAAGTGGCTTCCTAAATTGGCTACTGCCGAGTGGATAGGAGCGTGGGGGCTTACAGAGCACAATACAGGTTCTGATGCCGGTGGAATGAGTACCACTGCCGTTAAGGATGGAGATGATTGGATTATAAACGGTGCCAAGAATTTTATAACCCATGGAAAGAGTGGAGATATTGCCGTTGTTATTGTAAGAACTGGCGAAAAGGGGGATTCCCATGGAATGACTGCTTTCGTGGTTGAAAAAGGGACTCCTGGATTTTCAAGTGGAAAAAAAGAAGACAAGTTAGGTATGCGCGCCAGTGAAACAGCAGAGCTTGTATTTTCAGATTGTAGAATTCCAGATGCAAATAGATTAGGGGAAGTGGGCGATGGATTTATACAATCGATGAAGATTTTAGATGGTGGTAGAATTTCTATAGGCGCTTTGTCACTTGGTATTTCTAAAGGGGCTTACGAAGCTGCTCTGAAATATTCAAAGGAAAGGGTTCAATTTGGAAAGCCAATCTCGGAATTTCAAGGGATTTCTTTCAAGTTAGCAGACATGGCTACAGAAATTGAAGCTTCAGAATTACTATTGCATAAAGCCGCTTTCGAGAAAAATGCCGGTAGAAAGATGACTAAAATGAGCGCCATGTGTAAAATGTATGCTTCTGAAGCATGTGTTAGAATTGCCAACGAAGCGGTGCAAATTCACGGTGGTTATGGGTATACCAAAGATTTTCCAGTGGAGAAATTCTACCGGGACTCTAAATTATGTACTATTGGGGAAGGTACTACCGAAATCCAAAAAGTGGTTATAGCCAGAAATTTATTAAAATAAACTTCTTACTTGCTGACATACAGTTGCTAAGGACGGATTAAATTTTTATTTTTTTTTATTTTAAAATTTAAAATTATTTCTATCTTTGCCGCCATTAAAGAAAGGAGGTGGTCAACTTATGTTAATAATACCAATTAAAGAAGGAGAAAATATAGACAGAGCGCTTAAGCGTTACAAGCGTAAATTCGATAGAACTGGTACTATGCGTCAGCTACGTAGCCGTCAGCAGTTTACAAAGCCTTCTGTAGAGAAAAGAGCTCAAGTTCAAAAAGCAGCTTACGTTCAAAATTTAAGAGATCAGGAATCAGTTTAATTTCGTTCCTGCTTAAAATAATAAGAATCCCGTTTCGTTTGAAGCGGGATTTTTTGTGTTCCGGGGTTTTAAAAGTAAGTCAATCTCTGGATAATCTGTGTGGTTTTATTTTCCTTGGAAATCGATACTTATTGGTAAACTTTAATCTTCATTTATAATTGTTGTTTTAAGTCAGCTCTCAACATTTCCTTATCTTTGGTAAGAACCTGCTACAAATAGTATATGCCATTTAGAAAATTCATCGATTACCTTCAGCTGGAAAAAAACTATTCCAAGCATACAGTTTTGGCATATCAAAGAGATTTAGAAGCATTTCTGGGCTTCTGTGAAACCACTTTCGATGAACATTCCGTTTTAAATGCCAACTATTCCCAAATACGTTCTTGGATTGTTAGCTTGGTGGACCAAGGAATAAGCAATAGAAGTATTAATAGAAAAGTAGCTTCTTTAAAAGCTTATTATAAATTTTTGCTAAAGGCCCAACAAATAGAAGTGAACCCACTTGCCAAGCACAAAGCGCTTAAAACCGCTAAAAAAGTAGAGATACCATTTTCTACGAAAGAGATGGAGCAGGTATTGCAAGGGTTGGAGTTTGAAAATGATTTTGAAGGAATTCGGGATCGTCTAATTATTGAACTTTTTTATGCCACTGGCATGCGCCGTATCGAATTGGTAGACTTAAAGTTGCAGGATGTGGATTTTTCCAATAAAACAATTAAGGTCTTGGGGAAACGCAACAAAGAACGTTTTGTTCCATTGCTGCCATCGGTCGAGATTTTAATTAAGGAATATTTAGCAAAGAGGGACGGAGTTGTTAACGAAGCTTCAGCAGACTCTTTATTTCTTCTTAAAACGGGTCATAAAATTTACGAAAGCTTTGTTTATAGAACAATAAATAATTACTTTAGTAAGGTGTCGACCAAATTAAAAAAGAGTCCGCATATACTTAGGCATACATTTGCAACACATTTACTGAATAATGGTGCCGATTTAAATTCTGTAAAAGAACTTTTGGGGCATTCCAGTTTGGCGTCTACGCAAGTGTATACACATAATAGTATAGCCGAATTGAAAAAACAATATGGTAACGCACATCCGAGAAACAATAAAAATTAAATCAAAACTTTGCATGAAACACTTTTACACTATTCGATAAAGTATCGAGCGAGTAACCCTCTTGTTTTAAGAGGTAATGTTTAACCTTAAATTTAAAGGAAATGGAAGTAAACACACAGTCTGTCAACTTCAATGTAGATCAAAAATTGTTAAATTTCATTCAGAAGAGAATGGATAAATTAGATCACTATTACGATAAGGTCGTCTATTCAGACATTTATTTAAAGGTGCAAAACACCAGTGTTAAAGAGAATAAGATTGCTGAAGTAAAAGTACATGTTCCTGGAGATGAATACATAGTAAAAAAGAAGTGTAAAACCTTTGAGGAAGCAGTAGATTGTGCTGCCAGTTCTTTGGAGCGCTCCCTTAAAAAAAGAAAAGAGAAATTAAGGGCCTATAGCTAGATAAAAATTTTATACAATTTGTTTTGTATAAAGAATAATTTATATACATTTGCAGTCCGTTAGAAATAGCGGACTTTTTTACTGAAAAAGCCGATGTAGCTCAGCTGGCTAGAGCAGCTGATTTGTAATCAGCAGGTCGTGGGTTCGAGTCCCTCCATCGGCTCATTTTTTTAGGGGAAAGAGTTTTAGGATAGCAGTTTTGGATTTTTTGGAATTAGAAACTGATTAGGGGCGAGAAGTCTGTCCTGAGCTCGGTCGAAGGAAGTCCCTCCATCGGCTCAAGAAAAGTTAAGTTTTTTGATAATTTGATGATTTCTAGGAGTGTAAAATAAATCTTTAAAAAAGATTTAAAAATAAGTTGTTTATTGATAAATAATAACTATTTTTGCGCTCGGAATTTTTGAATAGAAGGGTTTAAATTCTTTTCATTCAAAACCAATTGGGGAGATACTCAAGCGGCCAACGAGGGCAGACTGTAAATCTGCTGACTATGTCTTCGCAGGTTCGAATCCTGCTCTCCCCACAAAAATTTTCTTAGTGTTGCTAATTAAAGCTTGCTTTTGTAGGGGCGTATAGGTAAAATTTTATGTTCGTAAGAATGCGAACGGGATTGCCGAGCTGTGCGAGGTAATCTGTAGAAATTTAAATTAGTTTTAAAATTTTATTTGTTTGAAATTTTAAAAAATGCGGGAGTAGCTCAGTTGGTAGAGCGTCAGCCTTCCAAGCTGAATGTCGCGAGTTCGAACCTCGTCTCCCGCTCAAACCAGAATTGGCTTGAGCATTGCTTGAGTTTGTAAAATAGAGATGAGACTAATCTTAAGAAAATAAGGTGTGTTCTCTTCTCTAATTCTAGTACTTTGAGTTTATGGTTTTTGTTTAAAGCGATTTTTTAAAAAGCAATTTTTAAACTATAAGCTTAAACTTTCTAGCCGGTGTAGCTCAGGGGTAGAGCGCTTCCTTGGTAAGGAAGAGGTCACGAGTTCAATTCTCGTCATTGGCTCTTATTGCGTTTAAATTTGAACACTAATATATAACTAAGATTAAAATTATTAAATCATGGCAAAGGAAACTTTTGATCGTTCCAAACCCCACTTAAATATAGGTACTATTGGACACGTAGATCACGGTAAAACTACTTTAACTGCTGCTATTACTAAAGTATTAGCTGATGCTGGTTTTTCTGATGCACGTTCATTCGATTCAATCGATAACGCTCCTGAAGAGAAAGAAAGAGGTATCACAATTAATACTTCTCACGTAGAGTATCAAACTGCAAATCGTCACTATGCACACGTTGACTGTCCTGGTCACGCGGATTACGTAAAGAACATGGTTACAGGTGCTGCTCAAATGGACGGTGCTATTTTGGTAGTTGCTGCTACAGATGGTCCTATGCCACAAACTCGTGAGCACATCCTTTTAGGTCGTCAGGTTGGTATTCCAAGAATCGTTGTTTTCTTGAATAAAGTTGACATGGTTGATGATGAGGAGCTTTTAGAGCTTGTTGACATGGAGGTTAGAGAATTACTTTCTTTCTACGAGTATGATGGAGATAACGCTCCTGTAATTCCAGGATCTGCACTTGGTGCTTTGAACGGTGAGCAGAAGTGGGTTGACTCTGTAATGAAGTTGATGGAAGCTGTTGATGAGTGGATCGAGTTACCAGAAAGAGATATCGATAAAGATTTCTTAATGCCTATCGAAGATGTATTTACAATTACAGGTCGTGGTACAGTTGCAACTGGACGTATCGAGTCTGGTGTTGCTAAAACTGGTGAGTCTGTAGATATTATCGGTATGGGAGCAGAAAAATTAACTTCTACTATTACTGGGGTTGAGATGTTCCGTAAAATATTAGATAGAGGAGAAGCTGGAGATAACGTAGGTATCCTTCTAAGAGGTATCGAGAAAACTGATATCAAAAGAGGTATGGTTATCTGTAAGCCAGGTTCTGTTAAGCCGCACGCTAAATTTAAAGCAGAGGTTTACGTTCTTAAAAAAGAAGAAGGTGGACGTCACACTCCATTCCACAACAACTACCGTCCACAGTTCTACGTACGTACAACTGACGTAACAGGTACTATTTCTTTACCTGATGGGGTTGAAATGGTTATGCCTGGAGATAACTTGACAATTACTGTAGATTTACTTCAGCCAATTGCATTGAACAAAGGTCTACGTTTCGCTATCCGTGAAGGTGGTAGAACTGTTGGTGCAGGTCAGGTTACTGAAATTTTAGACTAATTTCATTTAGTATACAAGCTTAAGGGTGTCCCGCCTCGGCGGGATGCCTTTCAACTTGAATAAACGGGTGTAGTTCAAGGGTAGAATACCGGTCTCCAAAACCGTTGATGGGAGTTCGAATCTCTCCACCCGTGCAAATAGATAGAGATAAAATGGTAAATTATATTAAAGAATCATTCGAAGAGTTAAGAGCGAATGTTACTTGGCCTTCATGGGCTGAGGGACAAAACCTAATGGTTGTTGTTGCTGTTTTCTCTATACTTTTTTCATTAGCAATATGGGGTGTAGATACAGTCTTCGCAAGACTTATCAAGCTTTATTTTGGTGTAATAGGTAATTAATATTTAAAGACGGGTATTGCAATGGCAGAAGCGTTGGCAAAACAATGGTATGTAGTAAGGGCTGTAAGCGGTCAAGAGAATAAAGTTAAAGGCTACATAGAGCAAGATATCGCTCGTCTTGGGTATGAGGATTATGTAGATGAAGTGTTGGTGCCTACCGAAAAGGTGGTACAAATACGTAACGGAAAGAAAATAAATAAAGAGCGTGTTTATTTCCCTGGATATGTAATGATGAAAGCCAATCTAGGAGGGGAGATTGTGCACGTTATAAAATCTATAACTGGTGTTATCGGTTTTCTTGGAGAGGTTAAAGGAGGAGATCCTGTGCCATTGAGAAAATCGGAAGTAAATAGGATGTTAGGTAAAGTGGATGAGTTGTCTGTGAAAACAGATAATGTGGCCATTCCTTTCGTTTTAGGAGAAACTGTAAAAGTTATCGATGGTCCTTTTAACGGTTTCAATGGAACTGTAGAAAAGATCAACGAAGAAAAGCGTAAACTTGAGGTGATGGTTAAGATTTTCGGAAGAAAGACACCGTTGGAATTAAGTTATATGCAAGTAGAGAAAGTATAATTGTTACATATTATATAGATTCGCCTTGCTTCCATTAAATGAGGCGATCAAATTTTAAATTGAACAAAAACAATGGCAAAAGAAGTTAGTAAAGTAGTTAAGCTACAAGTTAGGGGAGGTGCTGCGAATCCGTCGCCACCGGTTGGACCCGCTTTAGGTGCTGCCGGTGTTAACATCATGGAGTTCTGTAAGCAGTTTAATGCTCGTACACAGGACAAACAAGGTAAGGTTTTACCTGTTGTTATCACCGTTTACAAAGACAAATCATTCGACTTTGTAATAAAGACACCGCCAGCGGCAGTTCAGCTAATGGAAGCGGCTAAGGTTAAAAAGGGATCTGGAGAGCCAAACCGTAAAAAGGTTGCTAGCGTTACTTGGGATCAAGTTAAAGCTATCGCAGAAGACAAAATGCAGGATCTTAATGCGTTTACTGTAGAATCGGCAATGAGCATGGTTGCAGGAACAGCAAGATCTATGGGATTAACGGTTTCAGGTGATAAGCCTTTTTAAATCTTAAAAGAATCTAGAAATGGCAAAATTGACAAAAAAGCAAAAAGAAGCAGTTGGGAAAGTAGACAGAAACAAATTGTATTCTGTGGAAGAAGCTTCTCAACTAGTAAAAGATATCACTAACGTTAAGTTTGATGCATCTGTAGATTTAGCAGTACGTTTAGGAGTAGATCCTCGTAAAGCAAATCAAATGGTAAGAGGGGTAGTTACACTTCCTCACGGTACCGGGAAAGATGTAAAGGTTTTAGCCTTGGTTACTCCAGATAAGGAAGCTGAAGCTAAGGAAGCTGGAGCAGATTACGTAGGGTTAGACGAATACTTACAAAAGATCAAAGACGGTTGGACAGATGTTGATGTAATCATCACTATGCCAAGCGTTATGGGTAAATTAGGTCCCCTAGGACGTGTTTTAGGTCCAAGAGGTTTAATGCCAAACCCAAAGACTGGTACAGTTACAATGGATGTTGCTAAAGCTGTAGGTGAAGTAAAAGCTGGTAAAATCGACTTTAAAGTAGATAAAACTGGTATCGTTCACGCTGCAATAGGAAAAGCTTCATTCTCGGCAGATAAAATTGCTGGTAACGCCAATGAATTATTACAAACATTAATGAAACTTAAGCCAACTGCGGCTAAAGGAACCTATGTGAAGAGTATCTTTATTTCAAGTACTATGAGTCCTAGTATTCCTGTAGATCCTAAGGCAGTTTAATTGGCAGTATAAATTTTTTAATCATGACTAGAGAAGAAAAGTTAACGGTAATAGAAGATTTAACTGCGCAGTTAGGTGAGAACGGAAATATCTATTTAGCAGATATTTCAGGATTGGATGCTCAAACAACTTCTAATTTACGTAGAGCTTGTTTTAAAGCAAACATCAAACTTGCAGTTGTAAAAAATACATTGCTTGCAAAAGCAATGGATGCTTCTGATAAAGATTTCGGGGAACTTCCATCAGTACTTAAAGGAAATACTTCTTTAATGTTTTCTGAAACTGGAAACGGTCCTGCAAAAGTAATTAAGGATTTCCGTAAGAAATCTGAAAAGCCTCTATTGAAGGGTGCTTTTATCGAAGAGGCTATTTACCTTGGAGATGATAAGCTAGATGCCTTAGTAAGCATCAAATCTAAAGACGAGGTTATTGGAGATATTATCGGATTGTTACAATCGCCTGCTAAGAATGTTATTAGCGGACTTAAATCAGGTGGTGGTAAATTAGCCGGTATTCTTAAGACTTTATCAGAAAGAGAATCATAAGTAGTACGCACTTAAACAATTATATTTTTAAAAATTTATTAAAACGATAGAAAAATGGCAGATTTAAAAGATTTTGCAGAACAATTAGTTAATTTAACAGTTAAAGAAGTAAACGAATTAGCTGATATCCTTAAAGAAGAGTATGGTATAGAGCCTGCTGCTGCAGCTGTAGCTGTTGCAGGTGGAGCTGCTGCTGGTGGTGACGATGCTGCTGAAGAGAAAACAGAATTTGATGTTATTCTTAAAGCTGCTGGTGCATCTAAGTTAGCTGTTGTAAAACTAGTTAAAGAATTAACTGGTCTTGGACTTAAAGAAGCTAAAGAAATAGTAGATAGCGCTCCTAAAGCTATTAAAGAAGGAGTATCTAAAGATGAGGCTGAAGGTCTTCAAAAGTCTTTAGAAGAAGCTGGTGCAGAGGTAGAATTAAAGTAATTCCAGCCTACAGCGCACAGCTGTAAGATACGGTTTAGGTCCTTTCCATTTTATGGGGAAAGAGACCTAAACCCTTTTTGCGTATATAAATGTATACGCTTTTATAATTTCATTTTAATCAAAATATTGTCCATTGATGTTCACAAATCAGACTGAAAGAATTAATTTCGCCTCTGCAAAGAATACTCCGGCATACCCGGATTTCTTGGACATTCAGATTAAATCATTCCAGGATTTCTTTCAACTGGAAACAAAATCTGAAGAGAGAGGTAACGAAGGTCTTTATAACACCTTCTTGGAGAACTTCCCCATTACTGATACGCGCAATCAATTTGTACTAGAATTTTTAGACTACTTTATCGATCCTCCCCGTTACTCTATCCAAGAGTGTATAGAAAGAGGGTTAACGTACAGTGTACCATTAAAGGCTAGACTAAAACTGTATTGTACAGATCCAGAGCACGAAGATTTTGAAACCATAGTACAGGATGTTTATTTGGGAGTAATTCCTTACATGACACCTAGTGGTACGTTTGTTATTAACGGAGCAGAACGTGTAGTCGTATCTCAATTACACAGGTCTCCAGGTGTATTCTTTGGTCAATCGTTCCACGCAAACGGGACAAAGTTATATTCTGCCAGAGTAATCCCTTTTAAAGGTTCTTGGATAGAATTTGCTACCGATATCAACAGCGTTATGTACGCTTATATCGATAGAAAGAAAAAATTACCTGTTACAACACTTTTCCGCGCCATTGGTTTTGAGCGTGATAAAGACATTTTGGAAATTTTCGATCTTGCTGAAGAGGTAAAAGTTTCTAAAAGTGGCTTGAAAAAAGTATTGGGCAGAAAGTTAGCGGCACGTGTGCTTAAAACTTGGCATGAAGATTTTGTTGATGAAGATACAGGAGAGGTAGTTTCTATTGAACGTAATGAAATTATCTTAGACAGGGATACGGTTCTGGAAAAAGAACATATCGAAGAAATCTTAGAAACCGATGTTAAAACTATCTTACTTCATAAGGAAGATAGCCAAACAGGCGACTATGCTATAATTTACAATACCTTACAAAAAGACCCTACAAACTCAGAAAAAGAGGCTGTAGAACACATATACCGTCAATTGCGTAATGCTGAGCCGCCAGATGAAGAAACGGCTAGAGGTATTATAGACAAGTTGTTCTTCTCCGATCAACGTTACAACTTAGGTGAAGTTGGTCGTTACAGAATGAACAAAAAGTTAGGCTTGGATATCGCAATGGATAAACAAGTTTTAACTAAAGAAGATATTATTACCATTATTAAATATCTAATCGAATTAATCAATTCTAAAGCAGAGATAGATGATATCGATCACTTATCTAACCGTCGTGTTAGAACCGTAGGTGAGCAGTTGTCTTCTCAGTTTGGTGTTGGTCTTGCCCGTATGGCAAGAACTATTCGTGAGCGTATGAACGTACGTGATAACGAGGTGTTTACACCAATCGATTTGATTAATGCGAAAACGTTATCATCGGTAATAAACTCTTTCTTTGGTACCAACCAGTTGTCTCAGTTTATGGATCAAACCAATCCATTGGCAGAGATTACGCACAAGCGTCGTCTATCGGCACTTGGGCCAGGGGGTCTTTCCCGTGAACGTGCAGGTTTCGAGGTTCGTGACGTTCACTATACGCACTACGGGCGTCTTTGTCCGATTGAAACACCTGAAGGGCCAAACATTGGTTTGATATCTTCACTAAGTGTGTTTGCTAAAGTGAATGGTATGGGATTCATTGAAACTCCATATAGAAAAGTAGACAATGGTAAAGTAGATCTTTCGGAGATACTTTATTTAAGTGCGGAAGAAGAAGAAGAAAAGAAAATAGCACAGGCAAACATACCTTTAAAAGACGATGGAACCATCGATTCTGAAAAAGTAATTGCCCGTGAGGAAGGTGACTTCCCAGTAGTAGATCCAGATGAGATCCACTACACCGATGTAGCGCCAAACCAAATTGCTTCTATTTCGGCTTCTTTAATTCCATTCTTGGAGCATGATGATGCGAACCGTGCATTGATGGGATCGAACATGATGCGTCAAGCAGTTCCATTATTAAGACCAGAATCTCCAATTGTTGGTACAGGTTTGGAGCGTCAAGTAGCTTCAGATTCCAGAGTATTGATCAATGCTGAAGGAAATGGAGTAGTGGATTATGTAGATGCTTCTAAAATCAGGATTAAATACGACAGAACTGAAAATGATAGATTGGTAAGTTTTGATGACGATTTTAAAACCTACGATCTTGTAAAATTCAGAAAAACAAACCAAGGAACTTCCATCAACTTGAAGCCTATCGTAAGAAAAGGTGATAAAGTTGAAAAAGGACAGGTACTTTGTGAAGGATATGCTACACAGCAAGGAGAACTGGCATTGGGTAGAAACCTACAAGTGGCCTTCATGCCTTGGAAAGGATATAACTTCGAGGATGCGATCGTAATTTCTGAAAAAGTGGTAAGGGAAGATATCTTTACCTCTATTCATATCGATGAGTATTCATTAGAAGTAAGAGATACCAAATTAGGTGCTGAAGAGTTAACAAACGATATTCCTAACGTTTCTGAAGAGGCTACAAAAGACCTTGATGAAAACGGGATGATTCGTATTGGTGCAGAAGTAAAACCTGGGGATATTTTAATTGGGAAGATTACACCGAAAGGGGAATCAGACCCAACTCCAGAGGAAAAATTACTTCGTGCCATCTTTGGTGACAAAGCCGGTGACGTTAAAGATGCTTCCTTAAAAGCGTCTCCATCGTTAAACGGGGTGGTAATCGATAAGAAATTGTTCTCAAGAGCTATTAAAGATAAGCGTAAGAGAGCAAAAGATAAAGAAGATATTGCTAAGTTGGAGTTGGAATTTGAAAGCAAATTCACTGCACTTAAAGATGTGTTGGTAGATAAGTTGTTCTCTATCGTAAACGGAAAAACATCACAAGGGGTATTCAACGATTTAGGGGAAGAAGTTTTTCCTAAAGGAAAGAAATATACTCAAAAGATGTTGAATGCTGTAGACGATTTCGCTCACTTGGTAAGTGGAACTTGGACTACAGATGACGATACGAACGCGTTGATCAACGATCTTCTTCACAATTATAAAATTAAATTAAACGACCTTCAAGGAGCTTTACGTAGGGATAAGTTTACTATTTCTGTTGGAGATGAATTACCAGCAGGAATTATGAAGCTTGCCAAAGTGTATATCGCTAAAAAACGTAAGCTTAAAGTAGGGGATAAAATGGCAGGTCGTCACGGTAACAAAGGTATCGTAGCGAGAATTGTTCGTCAAGAAGATATGCCATTCCTAGAAGATGGAACACCGGTAGATATCGTATTGAATCCACTAGGGGTACCATCGCGTATGAATATTGGTCAGATCTACGAAACCGTATTAGGTTGGGCAGGTAAAAACATCGGTAAGAAGTTTGCAACACCAATCTTTGATGGAGCATCTCTAGATCAGATTAATGAACTTACAGACCAAGCAGGAATTCCAAGATTCGGTCACACCTATCTTTACGATGGTGGTACTGGAGAACGTTTCGATCAAGCAGCTACAGTGGGTGTAATTTACATGCTTAAATTGGGTCACATGGTAGACGATAAGATGCACGCACGTTCTATAGGTCCATACTCATTAATTACGCAACAGCCTCTAGGAGGTAAAGCCCAATTTGGTGGTCAGCGTTTTGGTGAGATGGAGGTTTGGGCACTTGAAGCATACGGTGCATCAAGTACACTTAGGGAAATCTTAACTGTAAAATCTGATGATGTTATTGGTAGAGCTAAAACTTACGAGTCTATCGTTAAGGGAGAGATGATGCCAGAACCGGGATTGCCAGAATCATTCAATGTATTGATGCATGAATTGAAGGGTCTTGGATTAGACATTAGATTAGAAGAATAATAATTTTAGTATAGGCACTTGGTTTTGCCGAGTGCCTTCTCTAAAAAGGTTGTAAGCAACTACCGTGGGCAACGTCCCAAAGGTTTTTAAAGTAAAACAATTTAATTCTTTCCAACATAAAGTTGGGGAATTAAGCCCTCGATGAGGGTAAATTACACTTAATTCATTATCACCATATATTATGGCTAGAAATAAAGATAAGAATACAGTACAACAGAGGTTTAATAAAATCTCTATCGGTTTGGCCTCTCCAGAGTCTATTTTAGCAGAGTCTAGAGGAGAAGTGCTAAAACCGGAAACCATTAATTACCGTACGCACAAGCCAGAGCGTGACGGTCTTTTCTGTGAGCGTATTTTTGGTCCGGTAAAGGATTACGAATGTGCTTGTGGAAAATACAAGAGAATACGTTACAAAGGTATAGTTTGTGACCGATGTGGTGTGGAGGTTACCGAGAAAAAGGTACGTAGAGATAGAGTAGGGCACATTAATTTGGTGGTACCAGTAGCACATATCTGGTATTTCCGTTCGTTACCAAATAAAATAGGTTACCTTCTTGGATTGCCATCTAAGAAGTTGGACATGATTATCTATTACGAGCGTTACGTAGTAATCCAACCTGGAGATGCTAAAAATGCCGATGGAGAACCAGTTCAAAAAATGGATTTCCTTACGGAAGAAGAATATTTAAATATTCTTGAATCTATTCCTGCGGAAAACCAATACTTGGAAGATACAGACCCAAATAAGTTTATTGCTAAAATGGGTGCGGAGTGTTTGATCGAACTTTTATCAAGAATCGATCTTAATGAACTTTCTTACGAATTAAGACACAAAGCGAATACAGAAACTTCTAAGCAACGTAAAACGGAAGCACTTAAGCGTCTTCAAGTTGTTGAAGCACTTAGGGAATCTCAAAAGAACAGAGAGAACAACCCAGAGTGGATGATCATGAAAGTAATTCCGGTGATTCCACCAGAATTACGTCCATTGGTTCCTTTGGATGGAGGTCGTTTTGCAACTTCAGATTTAAATGATCTTTACCGTCGTGTGATTATTAGAAACAATCGTTTAAAGCGATTGATGGAAATTAAAGCACCAGAAGTAATTTTACGTAATGAGAAGCGTATGCTTCAGGAGTCGGTAGATTCACTATTCGACAACACACGTAAATCTTCAGCGGTAAAAACGGAATCTAACAGACCGTTAAAATCACTTTCAGATTCATTAAAAGGTAAACAAGGACGTTTCCGTCAAAACCTTCTAGGTAAGCGTGTTGATTATTCTGCACGTTCGGTAATTGTTGTTGGACCAGAAATGAAATTATACGAGTGTGGTCTTCCGAAGAACATGGCAGCAGAGCTGTACAAGCCTTTTGTAATTAGAAAATTAATTGAAAGAGGAATTGTAAAAACGGTAAAATCTGCCAAGAAAATTATAGATAAAAGAGAGCCTGTAGTTTGGGATATCCTAGAGAACGTACTTAAAGGACACCCAGTACTACTTAACCGTGCTCCTACGCTTCACCGTTTGGGTATTCAAGCGTTCCAGCCTAAGTTAATTGAAGGAAAAGCTATTCAGTTGCACCCATTGGTATGTACGGCATTCAACGCCGATTTCGATGGGGATCAAATGGCGGTTCACTTACCACTAGGTCCAGAAGCGATTTTGGAAGCACAAATGTTAATGTTGGCTTCCCATAACATATTGAACCCTGCAAATGGTTCACCAATTACAGTACCTTCCCAGGATATGGTTCTTGGACTGTACTATATGACCAAAGCAAGAAGATCTA
Organism: Galbibacter sp. BG1; assembly: GCF_013391805.1. Lineage (GTDB taxonomy): Bacteria > Bacteroidota > Bacteroidia > Flavobacteriales > Flavobacteriaceae > Galbibacter. The sequence continues at coordinate 2,019,468 of NZ_CP058364.1, forward strand.
CAGAAGATCACCCGATTAAAGGGGAAGGATTAACGTTCTATTCTGCAGATGAAGTAACTATTGCTTTTAATGAAAAGAAAGTTGATTTGAACGCCATGGTTAAAGTGCGTGCAAAAGACTTTAATGAAGCAGGGGAATTGGTGCCACAGATTATTGAAACTACGGTAGGTAGAATTTTGTTCAACCAAGTAGTTCCAGAAAAGGCAGGTTATATTAACGAAGTATTGACTAAAAAGTCGCTGCGTGATATTATTGGAAATATTTTAAAAGCTACGGATGTTCCTACCACTGCAGATTTCTTGGATAAGATCAAGAGTATGGGTTATAACTTCGCATTTAAGGGAGGTCTTTCTTTCAGTTTAGGGGATATTATTATTCCTGAAGAAAAACACCCAATGATTGCCGAGGCAAACGAGCAGGTGGATGGAATTATGGCCAATTATAACATGGGTCTTATTACCAATAATGAGCGTTATAATCAGGTTATTGATGTTTGGACATCTACAAACGCAATGCTTACCGAGCTAGCCATGAAACGTATTCGTGAAGACAACCAAGGGTTTAACTCGGTGTTCATGATGCTTGATTCTGGAGCAAGGGGATCTAAAGAACAGATCCGTCAGCTTACAGGTATGCGTGGATTAATGGCGAAACCTAAAAAATCTACTGCCGGTGGTGGGGAAATTATTGAGAATCCAATTCTTTCTAACTTTAAAGAAGGTCTTTCTATTCTTGAATACTTTATCTCTACTCACGGTGCACGTAAAGGACTTGCGGATACGGCATTGAAAACTGCAGATGCTGGTTACTTAACACGTCGTTTGGTAGATGTTTCTCAAGATGTTATTGTGAATACGGAAGACTGCGGAACTTTACGTGGTGTAGAAGTTGAAGCATTGAAGAAAAATGATGAAATCGTTGAATCTCTAGGGGAAAGAATTCTTGGACGTGTGTCGCTACACGATGTGTACGATCCACTTACAGAAGAATTGTTGGTGGCTGCCGGAGAAGAAGTTTCAGAAGAACTTGTTAAGAAAATCGAAGCTTCTCCTGTAGAAAGAATGGAAGTGCGTTCGCCACTTACATGTGAGGCTAGACAAGGGATCTGTGCTAAATGTTACGGTAGAAACCTAGCTACAGGAAAAATGGTTCAAAGAGGAGAGGCTGTTGGAGTTGTTGCTGCACAGTCTATTGGAGAGCCTGGTACGCAGCTTACGCTACGTACATTCCACGTGGGAGGTATTGCAGGAAACATTTCAGAAGAAAACAAAATCATCGCTAAGTTTAAGAGCAAGGTTGAGATTGAAGATCTTAAAACTGTTAAAGGAACCGATGCAGAAGGAAAAGAAGTTGATATTGTAATTTCCAGAACAGCAGAGGTTAAGTTTATCGATGAGAAAACAAATATTACTTTGGCTACCAACAACGTTCCTTACGGTTCGCAAATTTTTGTGAAAGAAGGACAGTCGGTAGAAAAAGGAACAATTATTTGTCAGTGGGATCCATACAACGCGGTGATTGTTTCTGAATTCTCAGGAAAAATTGCTTACGAAAATATCGATCAAGGGGTTACTTATCAAGTAGAAATCGATGAACAAACCGGTTTCCAGGAAAAAGTAATTTCTGAATCTAGAAACAAAAAGTTAATCCCAACCTTATTGATTAAAGATAAGAAAGGTGAAACTTTACGTTCTTACAACTTACCAGTAGGAGCTCACATTATGGTAGATAATGATGAGAAAATCGAAGAAGGTAAAACACTTGTTAAGATTCCAAGAAGATCTTCTAAAGCAGGGGATATTACTGGAGGTCTTCCAAGAGTTACCGAGCTTTTCGAAGCACGTAACCCTTCTAATCCAGCGGTAGTTTCAGAGATCGATGGTGTTGTTTCCTTCGGAAAAATAAAAAGAGGTAACCGTGAGATTATCGTAGAATCTAAATTAGGGGATATTAAGAAGTACTTGGTTAAATTATCTAACCAAATCTTGGTGCAGGAGAACGATTATGTTCGTGCTGGAATGCCTCTTTCTGATGGTTCTATAACTCCGGAAGATATCTTGAGAATTAAAGGCCCATCTGCTGTACAGCAATACTTGGTAAATGAAGTACAGGAAGTGTACCGTTTACAAGGGGTGAAAATTAACGATAAGCACTTTGAGGTAGTAGTACGTCAAATGATGCGTAAAGTTAATATTCAGGATTCTGGAGATACTACATTCCTTGAGCAACAATTAGTTCACAAAGACGACTTCATTGAAGAAAATGATAGAATCTTTGGAATGAAAGTAATCGAGGATGCAGGGGACTCCACTACCTTAAAAGCTGGACAAATTATTTCTCCACGTGAGTTGAGGGATGAGAACTCTATCTTAAGAAGAAATGATAAGGAATTGGTAGTAGCAAGAGATGTAGTTCCTGCAGTTGCTACACCAATACTACAGGGTATCACAAGAGCGTCATTACAAACGAAGTCGTTTATTTCGGCTGCATCGTTCCAGGAAACTACAAAAGTACTGAACGAGGCTGCAGTGAGCGGTAAAATAGATGACCTTGAAGGATTAAAAGAAAATGTAATTGTTGGACACAGAATCCCAGCTGGTACAGGAATGAGAGACTATGATGATATTATTGTAGGATCGAAAGAAGAGTACAATGAGATTATGGCTAGTAAACAACAGCACGTTAACTTTTAAGGATACTTAAATATATTATATGAACCCCAAAGGAATTTCCTTTGGGGTTTTCTTTTTTTTAATACTATTTTTACGCTATACAGTTTTAAAAGGAAATATTCTTTTTGGAACTTTAATTTTAAAACCAATACTATGAGTGATCAAAACGAGAAAAATAAAAACCAGATTAATATAGAGTTAGATGATGCGACTGCTGAAGGCACCTACGCAAATTTGGCTATCATCAACCATTCGGTTTCAGAATTTGTAGTGGACTTTGTGAGTATAATGCCAGGAAGACCGAAAGCAAAAGTAAAAAGCCGAATCATCCTTACGCCACAACATGCTAAAAGATTTTTAAAGGCTTTGGGCGATAATGTACAAAGGTTCGAGCAGGCCCATGGAGAAATTAAAGATTACGAGCAACCTCCAATGCCGCTAAACTTTGGTCCTACTGGAGAGGCTTAATTCAACATTGATTGAAATAAATTTATTTTTAATAGCCCTGTCTATATTTTGAGACAGGGCTATTATTATGGTGTTCTGTTAGTTTGTTAATATGGAGTTTAAAATGGTAGACGGATTCTCCCGGGCATCGTTTTCTCCATCTTCCACAATATTGAACAGGCCGTCTGTGAGTTGTTTCGTTATTGCATCGTTTAATTGATCTGAACCACTCGCAGAACTTCCTGTGCCCAGTACGGCCCCAATAAGTTCGTTTAAAGAACTGTTTGTGCCTCCCAAAGCATTATTTAGTAATTTATTAATTCCTAGACTTTCGGTTTTGGCAGTCACTACAGGATTAATGGCTTTGGTTAGGTCAGTATACGTTTTATTCCTTAAATACTGCGTGGCGGCACCCTTTCCGCCCGATAAGATGGAAACGGCATCTTGTGGGGTCATTTCGTTTATTGCTTTATTTACAATGGGTTTAGCCGTCGCAATGGAGGCTTCTGCTACTTCACTGATCAAAGCTTTCTCTTTTTTTACTACACTTGAAAGCCCGTAGGACTCTAATTTCGTATTGATATTTTTCAGTTCCTGTGGCATTGCGGCTTCAATAAGCGCATTTGTCATAAAGGCTTCGGTATCGCCAAAAACATTGAAAGCATTTTGTGTACCACTTTTTAATACAGATTGAACCGTATTTAAAACAACGTTGCTGTTTTGAGAATTTTCTCCCGCCGTTTGCAAAGATGTACAACCGAAAAACAGTCCAGTGTTTAAACAAATTAAAGCTAAATTTTTAAGTAGTCTTTTCATGATAAAATGTGCTTGATTGATTTTTTTAAAATGGGTTATCATACCTTTTTTTCTAATTCAATAATCTCTAGATCTTTGATGTTTTCGTTGTCAATAACAAAACGCAGCATGGTTCTTACTTTATGGAAACCGTGTTTTCCTGCCGCTCCGGGATTCATGTGAAGGAGATTAAGTTTTTTGTCCCACATCACCTTAAGAATATGGGAATGCCCGCTTATAAAGAGTTTTGGCGGATTTTGTCTAATCTCATCCCGAATCCGTTTATCATAGCGATTGGGATATCCGCCAATGTGCGTAATCCAAACATCTACCCCTTCGCAATAAAATCTATTGTTTTCTGGGAATTCCAAACGAACCTGATCGTTGTCAATGTTACCGTAAACTCCCTTCAGAGGTTTTAATTTTTTTATGGAATCTGTTACCTCGAGATCTCCAATGTCCCCAGCATGCCAAACTTCATCGGCTTGATGTACGTATTTTAAGATTTTATCATCGAGAAAACTATGAGTGTCCGATAGTAAAAGAATTTTTCGCATAGATGTTTTTATGAAGTTGTAAAGTTAAAACTTCAATAGAAGAAATTGGATTACACCTAAAAAAAATAATGGAGTCGGTTGATTTGGTTTTTTAATTATTCGAGATCCTATATTTCAGCCTTAACCTTCCGTTGATTGCACAAATTTCCAGCATTAATTTTTTCCGGTGGAGCACTAACCTCAAAATATTGGTATCTTTGTATCTTGGTAAAAACGGAAATTTAGTTTGAGGTATTTTTTAGAGTTATCATACAATGGCAAGCACTACCATGGTTGGCAGTATCAACCAAATGCTATTACGGTTCAGGAGGTTTTAGAAAAAGCACTTTCCACATTGATGCGCCAAGAAATTCAAATTCTAGGGGCAGGAAGAACCGATGCTGGCGTACATGGTAAGCAAATGTATGCACACTTCGATGTGGAGAACACCATAAAAAGGGAAGAAATGCTTTATAAACTGAATAGCTTTTTACCACCAGATATCGCCATAAAAGACATAATCCCTGTAAAAGAAGATGCCCATGCTAGGTTTGATGCCGAACAAAGAAGCTACGAATATTGGATTGTACGGGAGAAAAATCCTTTCTATACAGACTATGCCTATAATTTAAAAGCCGATTTAAATCTCGAGGCGATGAATGAAGCTGCTAAAATATTATTAAAGCATAAGGATTTTCAATGCTTCTCCAAGTCAAACACCGATGTAAAAACCTATCTTTGTGATGTTCGGCGTGCAGAATGGGTGGAGAAAGAAGACCTGTTAGTTTTTCACATTACTGCCGACAGATTTTTGAGAAATATGGTTCGCGCTGTGGTTGGCACGCTTTTAAATGTAGGGATAGGAAAGGCAAGTGTAGAAGATGTGGAGAACATTATAAATAGTAAAAGCAGAAGCAAAGCTGGAGCTTCGGTTCCCGCACATGGATTGTATTTAACAGAAGTTGTGTATCCCAATAGAATTTATAAAATTAATGAGTAAAGATAAAACAGGAAGTACATTCGATCTCGGGCTTTTTACCCGTCTTTTGAAGTACACAAAACCTTACCGGTTAACGTTTTTTGGGGTTGCTTTGGCAGCCATCATGCTATCTGTATTCTCCTCTATTCGACCTATATTATTGAAATATACGGTAGACGATTATATTTTGAATAAAGACAGTCATGGACTGCTTATGTTCGTAGTTTATATGACTATTGTACTCTTTTTAGAAGTCATAAGTCAACTTTCCTTTATTTACTATGCCAATTGGTTAGGGCAATCGGTTATTGAGGATATTCGGGTAAAACTATTTAAACACATGCTACGTTTCCGCATGAAGTATTTCGATAGCTCTTCCGTAGGGGTTTTGGTAACGCGTGCTGTGAGTGATATTGAACGTATTGCTGCTATTTTTAGCGACGGCTTGTTTATGATTGTGAGCGACTTGCTAAAAATGATTGTAGTGGCCGGAGTGATGATTTACTTTGATTGGAAATTGTCCCTTATCATTTTTGCCATTTTACCACTTATGTTATATGCTACAAGGCTGTTCCAGAAAGCGATGAAGAAGGCTTTTGTGGAGGTAAGAAAAGAAGTATCTAACTTAAATTCTTTTGTACAGGAGCGTATTTCTGGAATGAAGATTGTCCAACTTTTTGTTCGTGAACGGGAAGAGTACAATCAGTTTAAGGAAATCAATGAAAAACACAAAAAAGCTTGGATAAACACCGTTTGGTACAATTCTATTTTTATTGCGGTAGTAGAATTAATGTCGTCCATTACCACCGGTTTAATTGTGTGGTTTGGAGGTTTGCGTGCCGTAATGAGTGGAGCGGAAGACCTCGGTAATATATTTATGTTTATCATGCTTTCTTCTATGATTTTTAGGCCACTAAGACAAATAGCCGATAAATTCAATACGCTCCAAATGGGAATGGTAGCCGCCAATCGTGTGTTTGATATTCTTGATACCGATAGTAAAATTGAAAATATAGGAACACGTGTTGCCGAAAATTTAAAGGGGGATATAGCTTTTAAAGACGTACGCTTTGGTTATTTGGAAGATGAAGAAGTACTCCATGGGATATCTTTTGAAGCAAGACCTGGAGAAACCGTAGCCATTGTAGGAGCTACTGGAGCTGGAAAATCTACCATTATTAATTTACTGAACCGTTTTTACGATATCAAATCAGGTGAAATCTTGGCCGACGGTATAAATATCAATGAATTTACCTTGCAATCGCTGCGTTCGCAGATTGCTATTGTTCTTCAGGATGTGTTTCTATTTGCCGACACTATTTTAAATAATATTACGTTGAATGACACTTCCATTAAAGAAGAAGATGTTATTCAAGCAGCAAAAGATATCGGAATCCACAAATTTATAATGAGCCTTCCAGGAGGTTACCATTACAACGTCAAGGAGCGCGGAAGCATGCTTTCAAGCGGACAGCGGCAGTTAATTGCTTTCTTGAGGGCGTATGTAAGTAACCCAAGTATTTTAATTTTGGATGAAGCAACTTCTTCTGTAGATGGACATTCTGAAAGGCTTATTCAAAAAGCAACGGATAAAATCACTAAAGGCCGAACCTCTATCGTTATTGCACACCGATTGGCTACCATAAAAAAAGCCGATAAGATTTTGGTCATGGAAGCCGGAAATATTGTGGAAGCTGGAACCCACGAAGAATTACTGAAAAAGCAAGACGGTTATTATCGTAATTTGTACGAAGTGCAGTTCTTGGCGGAAGAAGCCGTTTAAAATTTTTGACACCTAGTGATAAAAATAAATCAGCGCTAACGGGTAATTACAATAATCTAATTTTTCTCGCTTAATTCTTTAAACAAATAAGCCAATCAACATTATAATAATAAAAAAAGCAAAGAAAAGTCAAACGGTATCTACAGTTTTTCTGTTGCTGGGGGTGTGTTAATAGTTACCCATTAGGCCTATCTGTAAGTCATCAAGCTCCAAATTGGACGCTAGCTTATATTGGCGGTGGATTAACTATCATTGCAATACTAATGCATTTAATAATGTAAATAAGGGCATTGATACTTATAACCTTAATTTACACGATATTTCTTACTATAAATTTCAAACTAAATTTAATATTGTTTCCAGTGGAAATGGTATTGGTTTACGAATGAGTTTTTAATTTCATTTTTGCTTTTGTATAACTCAACTTAACACTTCATCTTTAAAATGAATTACTTCGTTAAAGGGAGATTTCAATTATCCTTTAACGATTCAGTATTCTATATTTTCTTAAAATCGTTCATTTGAACGAAAAAAAGCATTTCGTTTAAATTAAATTTCTATATTTAGACGAAAATAAGCATGATTTTACTTTTTAATTAAGTATAAAAATTCTATTTAAATGGCGTTAGAAATATTTTTTTCCGGCAGAACTGAATTGATACTTGGCGCATTATCATCAATCGTCTTGATTTTAGCACTCGTCTTGGTTGCCTTGCGTATCGATAAAAAAAGAAGTAAAAAGACTAAATCTTAAAGTAAAAAGCTTCAGTCGAATAATTGTTTTCTTTTGTTTAGATGTCTGTGTGTGATTTTGCATAAGAAAACAATGTTTTTAAGTTATTCGTTCTTCATTTTTGTTTAAAAACAACCTAAACCAAAAACTATGCTCGGACTTGTACTACTTTATTGGATTGGAAAATACTTCTATAGACTGGCAGATGAGTACCAAAAAAGTAAATGGGGGTTTGCCCTGCTGGGAATAGCAACCTACTATGCTGGTATTGTTGGAATGAGTTTCTTTATCGGGATTCTAGTTGAAGTGTTTTCTCCAGGACTTCTGGACAATGCAAACGAAACCTTATTTGGCTTCTTAATGCTACCCTTTGGAATTTTAAGCTGCTATCTTTTGTATAAATTCTTGGAGAAAACGTGGGAGCAAAATAAACCGGACTCTATTGATTTGATTGGAAATACGGAAAATTAACAAAATTAATTTTATGCTATGAATTCAACTGGTATGCCAATAGCATTAAAAAGAATGGTCGATAATGAAAAAACCGATTTCTTTGTTAAAAGTCGTCGTAACTATCCAAAGAAAAAGGCAGTATCTGTTCTAGTTTTTTCACTTTTATGGAATGCTCTAGTTAGCGTTTTTGTTGTAGCTTTTATATGGCCCCTTTTTAAAGGAGAAGAAGTGCATTTTAAAAGTAACGATGTTCCAACCAGTGGGAGTTTGGAAAATTGGGAACCTGTACTTGTTCCAACATTAATTATTGGTTTATTTGTTGTTGTAGGTCTCATAACATTTTTCTCTGGAATGTTTATGTTGTTTCAAAGAGGCGGATATTTTGTGGGTACAGAAACTCGGTTTATAAAATATAGAAGGGGTAAATTTATTGTAAAGGATTGGGAACAATTTTCTGGGAATATCGAGATAAAATCCAACAGAACTTTAGGCGATTTAGAATTAGAACTTCGAACCGGTAAAATGAAAAGTAGAGATAAAGGATCAGATAAATTTGTGCCAGACATTATGTATTTATCGGGAATAAGGAATGCTTTTGATGTTGAAAAAAAATGCAGAATTAGAATAAAAGAAAATGATCCTACTCCAAGAGTGGCCATTGAAACGACTTAAAGCTTTATCCAAGTAAATCAAATAAAAAAGTGAGATTTAAAAGAAAACCAAATCCCACTTTCTAAATTGATAAAATGAATGTTTTTTCTAAGCCATAGGAACTTCCATCAATAGTAATTTACTATCGCTGTCAGCATTAATTTTTAAATCATCCACTTCGCGGATGCCTATCGCATCCCTTCGGTCTAAGCTTTCATCGTTAATAGATAAATTACCTTCCAGCACAAAAGCGTACACTCCGTTTTTAGGATTATGCAGTTTATAATTCAACTCTTTCCCGGCATCCATTTCCGTAATACTGAACCACGCATCTTGGTTTATGGTTACGCCGTCATCATCTGGGTTAGGGGAAACGATTTGTTGGAATTTATTCTTGCGGTCTTCGAGTTTTAGACTAATTTGATCGTAAGCTGGGGTAATATTTCGTTTCTTGGGCATCAACCAAATTTGCAGCAACTTAACTTCCTTATCTTGGTTGGCGTTGTATTCGCTATGTACTACCCCTGTTCCGGCAGACATGGATTGTACATCGCCTTCTTTAATAACTTTTTTATTGCCCATACTGTCTTCGTGCTCTAAATCGCCAGATAACGGAATGGTGATAATTTCCATATTATCATGCGGATGCTTGCCGAAACCCATTCCAGGAGCAATAGTATCATCATTCAATACCCTTAAAACCCCAAAGTTCATGCGCTGTGGATCAAAATAATTGGCAAAACTAAAACTGTGATATGCATTGAGCCAACCATGATTGGCATGGCCTCTTGTATCTGATTTATAAAGCGTTGTTTTCATTTGTTTTTTCTTATTTTTAGTTCACTCTTTAGACGTATTAAAGGTAGTTTTCTTACATTAAACAATAGTTAAACTAAGCTCAATTTTAAGAATGAATTCTCTGAAATTAATAATGACCCAAAAGAAATACTTGGCCCCAGCCTGGGTATTTGCATCCCTAAATATTTTGTTTGGTACATGGGCCATTTACATTCCAGATATAAAATCAAAATTGCAAATAACGGAAGGCCAGTTAGGGATTGCGTTGTTTTTCTTCGCTTTGGGGACTTTATTGTTTATTCCCGTTGCGCCTATAATTATTAAAAAATTCGGATTGGGAAAAGCAACGATTTCTGCTATTTCCCTACATGCTTTTTCGTTTATTTTACCTTTTATAGCGCCTTCTTATTTTTTACTGGCTGGTGCACTTTTTATAGTAGGGGTAACCTCTGGCTTAACAGATATTGTCATGAACACGTTGGTTTCCGAAGTAGAAAAAGAAAACAAAGTCAATATTATGTCTGCTTCTCACGGTTTTTTTAGCCTAGGAGGCGTAATAGGTGCTGGTATTGGCAGTTTTTTAAAATTGTATTTTGAAATTCCTGCGCTTCATATGCTCTTTATAATTGGGGTTATATTTTTTACCAACATTTGGCTGTACAAGTGGTACCGGAATGTGGAAGGAACACCTTCCAGCACAGGAGGTCTCGATCTTAAATATTTATAACCCCTGTTTGGGTTGAGTGTTATAGGATTTTTAATTTTAGCAAGTGAAGGAGCCATTGCCGATTGGAGTAGTCTTTATTTAGAAACCGTGACTCTTACTTCTTCCACCATTTTAATGGGTTTGGGTTATACTATTTTTTCTGCTACTATGACTTTAGGAAGGTTTTTTGGAGATTCCGTAAGCAGTAAATACGGAGCTTTAAAAATTATTAATGTGGGAGTGGGAATAGCTATTTTTGGGTACGCTTTAATTTTAGTTGCAAACACATCTTTGGCTCTTGTAGGCTTTGGGTTTGTAGGATTAGGTTTCTCGGTAATTATTCCTGAACTATTTCGCCTGGCAGGAAAAGTGGATGGCGTAGAGCCGGCCAAAGGTATTTCGTTTATAGCGGGAATTAGCTATGTCGGTTTTCTTTCTGGGCCTGTAATTTTAGGTTTTCTAGCAGATTTATCCTCCTTGAGATTGAGTTTTATGGCACTTTTAATGGCGGCCATAACAGTATTTTTAACTACTTACTATTTAAGGAAAAAAAGGAATTAATTTTTAGAAGCGGTGACGCTGATATTCGTAAAATATAATTTAAAAACACCATTTTCATTTTGGTGCATGGTTGCTAATTTTAGTCCTTCAAAATTTTTATAATCTTCCCAGGTGGTCATCATACAATTAGAAGTGCTGTTATCTTCTCGGTAAACCCATTCTTTTACTTCATGGTCTTCATCGTAATAAAAATCGTATGCATCACCGGGAGTGTAACCTCCTTCGTTGCTGTAAGTAATTGTTAGTTTTTGCAGGGAATCTTTGCTTATAGGAGCCATAGCCATTGTGGGCTCTTCATATTCAAGACCAGTGTCCCAAACCAGTTTGTAAGGGGCTAACAACCAGTATACATCGTTTATAAAATTTTTATCAGCTACCAACTCTTCGTCACTTAATATTTGGTTTCTATCGTAGGTGATGGATTCCCCATCTTTAGTAGCCGTTACTTCATTTTTTTTTGGTTTCCAAACCCAGCTTCTTTCAAAATGCGTGGTATCCCTATCTACATTAAAGGTAAATTTTATGGCATCTACCTTGTTCCAATTCTCAAAGCCATTGGCGTAAGCAATCTCTTCCAAAGGATTGAGGTCTTTTTGCTTTTTCTCTTGTTTGTTACAGCTTAGTAATACCAGTGATAGAATTGCAAGTAGGCTTAAGTTTTTCATGTGAAAGCGGATTTTTTATAAAGGTAAAAATAATTTAAAACATTCGATGTTTTCAACTTTAAGGCTCTTATATTTTCGTTTAACGTGTCTTCTACGAAATCTCTTTGGTCAACTTCCGGCGAAGCCTACTTAAGCTTTCTGGTTTTATACCTAAGTAGTTGGCTATTTGATAGTTGGGTACACGTTGTTCTATATTGGGGTAAGTGGCTAAAAAATCGAGATACCGCTCGGCGCTATTTTTATCCAAAGCAGATAAAATGCGGTCCTGCATGGAAAGAAAGGCATTGGTAAGCTTAATCCGGAAAAATCGGTTAAACTTCGGCACTTTATTAAACAGGTTTTCCAAATCTTCTTTAGAAATTTTTAAAAGCTCTACATCTTCAACGCAATCTATATAAAGAGATGCTGGGATTTTATTGTAATAAGCCTTGAAGTCGCTTATCCACCAATCTTCAATGGCAAATTGGATAATGTGTTCGTCTCCTTGAGCATCTATTTCAAAAGCTTTTAAACATCCTTTTACTACAAAATATTGATCGTCTACACGGTCTCCAGGACTAATTAGAATGTCTTTTTTTTGGAGCTCTACTGGCTTTAAAAGGCTAAAAAAGTACGACTGCTCTTTTGAAGTTAATGAAATGTGTTCTGAGATATGTTTCTGAATCGATGCCCGCATACTTACAAAAATAGCAATAAGGACAATAGTAAAGTAGCGTTTAAAAGTAAATTAAGATTTTAAAAAATGCGTGTAAATAAAAAGCCTCTCGATATAAAAACGAGAGGCTTTTTCCCTAAACTAATACCTACTACTATGTAATGATTACTTTATATACGGTGCATTTTTACATTTGGATCACGCAAAAGTAATTTTTTTTAAAAATTTATGGTCTGCGCCCTGTTGCCAGTCTATAAAGTATACCTATAATGGCTAGAACCAGTAAGATATGTATTAAACTTCCAACAGCTTCTCCAAACCCAAAATAGCCAACTAACCATCCAATGATTAGAATTACTATAATTAACCAGATTAAATCTCTCATAATATTGTTTTTTGTTCACCGATGTTATCGGCGAGGTTGAATAGTAATCTTAAGATAGAAAAAAAGGCTTTCAGTTTCACTTGCATTAACAACTTTTAACTCAAAGCTTTAAAATATTTGTAAAAAGAAAAACCCTCGCTTAATAGCAAGGGTTCATTGAAATATATATAGACGCTTGGAGCGGTATTTTAAGTGGTTCTGTTTTATATATACGCCTGAAAATTGCATTCGGATTTTAGGTTGTGTGTTAAATAAAAGCAAAAAAAAGTAGGCGATGATGCCTACTTTTGAATTTAAAAATTTCAATTTTTTATTCCGGAGTGAGCTTTTTAACACGCTCTTCGTATTCGTTAATGGCTTCCCGAACCATGTCTACATTATCTGATGCTCTTTGGTGTGCATCTTCCATAACTTTTTCGAGTTTGGCATCTGGATGCTGAAAGAGATCTGTAATTACATGGTTAATCTTATCGATACTACTTTCCTGCGTATTTTTAATATCTTCCAGTTTTGAAAGAATTTTACGCATTCTATCCAATTTATTTTCACTCATAATTTTAATGTTTTAAAATTACCTTAATATACGGAATATTTTTCAAATCATTAATTATCAGTGTTTTTTAAGCTTTCTTTATAAGTTGGATAATCCGTATACCCTTTTGCTCCCGGAACATAAAAAGTATCCTCGTCCCACTCAGCTATCGGTGCGTTTAGAGCGAAGCGTTCTGGTAAATCTGGATTTGAAATAAATGGTTTTCCAAAAGAAACAAGATCGGCATTCTCTTCTTCAATGATACCGTTTCCCTTTTCTTGGTTAAAGTTGGTATTAATCATTAACGTTCCATTATATAATGGTCTGTAATGCAGTGCAATTTCACTTACCAAAAATGGTATATCAGTTACATCGGTAAATGGTTCCGATAAATGGAGGTATGCCAGGTTATAGTCGTTTAACTTTTCAACGATATAATCAAAAGTAGGAATGGTTTCTTTATCTGCTTCCATCCCAAAGACTCCATGTAATGAAGGGTTCAGGCGAACGCCAATGCGATTTTCAGGAAAAACCTGTTTCACTTCCTCTAAAACTTCAAAAAAGAACCTTGTTTTATTTACCACACTTCCACCGTAATCGTCTTTTCTTTTATTGGAGCTGTTATTAAAGAATTGATGGAATAAATATCCGTTGGAAGAATGTATTTCAACGCCATCAAAACCTGCTTCTTTGGCATTTACAGCCGCTTGTTTAAAATCGGCTATAGTTCTTTTAATGTCTTCTATAGTCATTTCTTTTGGTGTCACCGTTTCCTCAAAACCATCCGGTGTGTATACTTTTTCATTCGGATTGACAGCGCTTGGAGCCAATGGTAACCCGCCATCGTGAAAATAGGGGTGAGACATTCTTCCTACATGCCAGAGCTGGGCAAATATCTTTCCGTTTTCTTCATGTACGGCTTTGGTCACTTTTTTCCAACCTTCTACTTGTGCTTTGGAATGAATTCCTGGTGTGTTAATATATCCTACACCTTCTTTAGACACTTGAGTACCTTCAGTAATTATAAGTCCGGCTCCGGATCTTTGTCTATAATATTCTGCATGAAGATCGGTAGGTGCTTTCTCTGGATTATCCGCTCTAGAACGTGTCATAGGAGCCATAATCACTCGGTTTTGCAAGGTGATACTTCCTAAATTATAACTTTCTAATAAGGGTTGATTCGATTTCATAGTATTTTAATTTTTTTTGTTTTACTTACAACGTAAGGTTTAGCATGTTTCAAAAGTAATTTCGAAACGTAATTTTATATTCTAACCCTCATTTTGTATACAAATGAGTAGTTACTATCAAAGATAGTTATAGATAAAGTGCGATATAATTAACATAAGTTAATAAAACCATATAAATTGTTAACTTTGTAGTATATCCCGCATAAGCGGGACTTTTATTTTCGAATTTCATGCAAACGCCCAAAAAAATTGCGATTACCGGTAGCGGTCTCGTAGGAAGTTTATTAGCTATTTATTTAAGGAAAAAAGGACACCAGGTTGATGTGTTCGATAGGCGACCGGATATTAGGACTATGGAGTTTTCTGGTCGTTCCATCAATTTAGCAATGTCTACACGTGGCTGGAAGGCGTTGGAGAACATCGGGATGGCAGAGCCCATTAAGCAAATCGCCATTGCGATGGATAAAAGGGCAATTCATACCAAAGGGAAACCAATGTATTTTCAGCATTATGGCAACGAAGGGGAGGCTATTTATTCTATTTCCAGAGGGATATTGAATAAAAGGATGATCGACTTGGCCGAAGATGCGGGCGTAAATTTTATTTTCAATACAAAAGTTTGGGACGTTTCGCTTCCAGAAGCCATTTTATATACTGGGGAAACCGAAAAAGGGGAGTGGGAAGCGCATCAATACGACATGGTATTTGGAGCAGACGGTGCTTTTTCCCGTATTCGCCATAAAATGCAGCGACGCAGTATGTTTAACTACAGTCAGCATTTTTTAAATACAGGATATAAGGAATTGAGCATTCCTCCCAATGAAGACGGTACGCATAAACTCAACAAAAATTCATTACATATTTGGCCACGCGGCGAGTTCATGCTTATTGCTCTGCCCAATTTGGACGGAAGTTTTACCTGTACTCTTTTTATGCCTTTTGAAGGTGAAAATTCTTTTGAGAGTTTAAATACGGAAGCCAAGGTTGAAGAATTTTTTACCGCTCATTTTGAAAATGTGATGGAAGACATTCCCAACCTTATAAAAGATTTCTTTAAGAACCCCACCAGCTTTTTGGTAACTGTAAAATGTGAGCCTTGGACGTATTGGAATAAAGTTGCTTTAATTGGAGATGCCGCCCATGCGATTGTTCCGTTTTATGGCCAAGGGATGAATGCAGGTTTTGAAGATATTACTGTGTTAAGCGAGTTTATGGAAATGTATGGCGACGATTGGGAACGCATTTTTTCTGAATATGAAAAAAGCCGTAAGCCCAATGCAGATGCCATTGCCGAATTGAGCTATCGAAACTTTATGGAAATGAGTTCTAAAACAGCTGATGAAAACTTTTTACTTCGGAAGAAAATAGAAAAGCACTTTTCCAATAAATACCCTGACCGATGGGTTCCACTATACAGCCGTGTAACCTTTTCCAATAACCCTTACAAAGAAGCACTGGAAATTGGTGATTTTCAAAAAAAGATTATGGATGAGGTTATGGCTATGGAAAACATTCACGAGAAGTGGGATAGTGAAGAAGTAGAAAACAAAATCCTTGAAAAACTTTCCAAATAATCGGTAAATGTTTTTAGCTCCCGATTGTAAACTTTTAGCAATGATTTTCCAATACTAATTCCTGAATTCAATAGTGTTAAAAATAGTATTAAAACCGCAATTAAATGATGCTATTTTCCTTAACTTGGGGAGGAAACTGTATTTAATGCAGTAAATTGTCTAGCAACCATTAAATAAATTTAATAATGAATGTTTTAGTAATAGGTGCAACAGGTAGAACGGGCCGTCATGTGGTGAGGTTGGCACTTAATGAAGGGCACCATGTTACGGTTTTTGTGAGATCTCCAGAAAAACTATACCGCCCGCAAACAGGCGTTAAAATAGTTCGTGGCGATGCGTTGGATGCTACCGCAATACAAAACCTTATCTACCATAACAGTTACGACAGCTTGGTCTTAGTCGTTGGCGCAGATTCTCTAAAATGTTCTACAGTGCGGGGAGACATTACCAAAAATGTGGTAAAGTCCCTCGAGCAAAAAAATGCATCTACCCGTATTTGGGTGGTGAGTTCCGCAGGTACTAACGAAAGCATCAATCAACTAGGTTTTTTCAGTAAAACATTTGTAAATACTATTTTAAAGGGTCAAATACTCGATCATAAAAATCAAGAAAATATAGTTAGGGAAAGTTCTTTGCCTTTCACCATTGTTAGGCCTGTTGGGTTAAGGGATACCCCTCCAGATAGCGCGGAAAAATACATGATTCTAGAAAATGGAAGAGTTGCAACCACAAGCATTTCCCGGGTAAATGTAGCCGATTTTATCATTAAAAATTTAGACAATCCTGCCTATCTTCAGAAGGCCGTTACCCTTTGTGCGGTGAGCGATAAAGATTAATTTTTTACTGGTAACCAGAGGCTTGTAAGGAAAACAACTCGGCATACAAATCATTGTTTTTCATTAAAGCTTCATGAGTGCCAATTTCAAGAATTTTACCATCTTTTAAAACCAGAATTCTATCTGCCATGCGTACCGTAGAAAATCTATGGGAGATAATAATGCTGGTTTTTCCTTTAGTTAACCCGATAAAACGATCAAAAACTTCGTATTCTGCTTTCGCATCAAGGGCAGAGGTAGGTTCATCGAGAATTAATACATCGGCATCTTTCATATAAGCCCTTGCCAGCGCTATTTTTTGCCATTGCCCGCCAGATAATTCTTGACCTTTTTTAAACCGTTTTCCAAGTTGTTGCTCGTATCCATTTTTAAATTCGCTTACTACTTCGGAAGCTAAACTTTGATGCGCTGCTTTTTCAATGCGGCTTAAATTATCAATTTCGTCAATTTTACCCACGGCAATATTTTCCTTCAGAGTGAATTCATACTTAAAGAAATCCTGAAAAATAACCCCGAATACTTTTTGATATTCCTCCTTATTAAATTTTCTAATATCTATTCCGTCTAAATAAATAGTTCCCGAAGTAGGTTCGTAAAAACGAAGAAAAAGCTTTATCAACGTTGTTTTTCCAGCTCCGTTTTGCCCGACAAAGGCCATTTTTTCCCCTGCTTTTAACTGAAAGGAAATCTCTTTTAAAACAAAATCCCTGTTACCCGGATATTTAAAGGAAACGTTTTCCAGTACAAACCCTTCTTTAATCGTTTTCGGGATTGGTAGGTCTTTAGAATCGTCTTTTACAATTTCTAGATCTATAAAATCGAAATAATCTTTAAGGTAAAGTGCGCTTTGAGAGATTCGGGTAAAGCGGGAAAAGAATCCCTGAAGGCTATTACGCAATCGGTTAAAAGAGCCGCTTAAAAATGTAAGCTCCCCGATGGTAATAACACCTGTTAAAACCCTGTAAATAATTAAAATATAAGCGGCATAGTAAGAAAGGACTCCCAATAAATTGAATAGTGCCCCATAACTGCTCTTTTTTACAGCTAGTTTTTTGTTGAGTTGGTAGTATTCATCCGAAAGTAGTTTAAATCGATCTGCAACAAAATTTGTGAGTCCGAATAGCTTAATTTCTTTCGCCGTTTTGTCGTTTGCTCCAACATAACGCAGGTAATCGAGTTCGCGGCGTTCTGCCGTCCAACTTCGTGCCAGGGAATAACTTTCGGAACTAAATTTTAATTCATTTATAAAAGAAGGAACAATGCTAAGAACTAGGATGATAATTAGAATAGGCTCGAAATAAATGAGTCCGAAAATTAGGGATGCAATACTTATTAAACTTTGTACTTGCGTAAGAATGTTAGACATAAGATTAACCCTACTCGTGGTTTGTGTGCGGGCCCTTTCCAGTTTATCGTAAAACTCTGGATCTTCAAGCTGACTTATGCCGATTTCGTTGGTTTTTTTTATGATAGTGACGGAAGATTTATTGGCATATAAATCTCCGAGGAGACTATCGGTAAGGGTAATAACCCTGCTTATGAGATCGGAAATTAATGCGATAAAAAGCTCTAAAGCGATATATTTCCAAAGTAGAGAATAATCTTTGTTGGTAGCACTTATTTGAAAAATGATTTCATCTATAATAAGTTTTCCAACCCAAAGCAATGCTACAGGGGTAAATGCGTTGATTATTCTTGAGATGCTGTTTATTAAATACATAACCTTATGTGCTTTCCATATTTCTGTGGAAAAACGTGGAATGTATTTAAATGCCGCAAAGGAGTCTCGGATGGAAGTTTTTTTCTTCTTTTTGTCTTTTATGGAATTTAATCTTCTGGCCAATAGTGTGTAGGGGAATTAGTTATTATCCATTTCTCGTTTTCTCATGGGCATGGTATCGATAAGGGCATACACCTCTTCCGGCTGTACTAAAAATTCTTTTTTTAGTTTGATGCCACCATCTTTACCAATTAAAATTACTCCTTCAAAATCTTGTTTTAAGTGGAGTTGTTCCCAGAATTGTTCTGGTTTTTGGGATGTTTTTTGCTCACCCATATATGCTTTTTCTGGATCAATGGAAAAAATAAGCAAATCACGATCTTTATTTTCCTGGTCGTTTTTTAAGAACAATTGGGTTTGCTCTGCATTTTTCACCTCAATAGGATTATTGTATTTAACAACTACAATTCTATTCTTCCATTTTAAATCTGTTAGATCCATATTTTGAGATTTTGCGTGAAAACCAACCACAACTAGCATTAGGAATATTACAATAGTGTTTTTCATGGCTTTTTATCTTAATATACTACAATTATGGATATTATATTAATTATAGGAATAAAAAAAGCCCCGCGAATGCGAGGCTTGAATTAAAAATAAATATTATTAGATGGAAGCAAAAAGATCTTCCATTTTTTGTTTTTCTTCTTCCGCAAGGGCAGGGTCTACCAAGATTCTTCCACTGTGCTCGTCTGTAATAATTTTTTTACGTGAAGCAATCTCCATTTGTACCTGTGGAGGAATTGTAAAGAAAGAACCTCCAGAAGCGCCACGTTCAATAGCCACTACAGCCAAGCCGTTTTTAACGCTTTCGCGAATTCTTTTATAAGCAGAAAGAAGTCTAGGCTCGATAAGATCTTCGTAAGAAAGACTTTTGTCCATTAATGTTTTTTCTTCTTTTTCTGTTTCTTTAAGGATATCGTCAAGCTCTCCTTTTTTGTGTTTAAGGTGGTTTTCCCTTTCGGCCAAACGCTCTTTGGTTTGCGCTATAACTTCTTTTTTCTGTTCGATTTGAACTTTAAATTCTTTTATATGCTTTTCTGCCAATTCTATTTCCAACTCTTGGAATTCAATTTCTTTAGAAAGTGAGTTAAATTCCCTGTTGTTACGAACATTTTTTTGTTGCTCTGTATATTTCTTTATAGAATTTTTAGACTCCTCGATAAGGTTTTTCTTATTGGAAATCTCTTGCGTGATTTCATCAAGGTTCCCGTTGAGTTTATCCAAACGTGTTCTAAGACCTTCTACTTCATCTTCTAAATCTTCCACCTCTAAAGGTAGTTCACCACGCACATTTCTTATTTCATCTATTCGAGAATCTATAAGTTGCAAATCGTATAAGGTTCTTAATTTTTCTTCTACTGTTGCTTCTGTTTTCTTTGCCATATTTTTTATAAATACTTGACGGGATTTGTATTACAAACTGATAAAACGACTGCAAAATTAGTGAATTTTTTTGTAAGAAACTCAACTAAAAGATTTTTTGTGAATTGTTCTGTTTCATAATGGCCAATATCAGCTATAATCATCTTGTTTTCAGCTTTATAAAAGTCGTGATACTTTACATCCCCCGTTATATAAACATCGGCTCCAGAAGCTATTGCATTTGGAATGGCAAACGCCCCACTACCGCCGAGCACTGCCACTTTTTTCACTTTTTTATCAATTAATTTTGAGTGTCTTACGCATCCGGTTTGCATTCGTTCTTTTACGAATTTAAGAAAATCCAGCGGATTTTGAGCAGTTTCCAGCTCTCCAATCATCCCAATTCCAATATGTTGATTGGTATTTTCCAGGGTGGTTATTTCATAAGCAACTTCTTCGTAGGGATGCGCCGCAAATAGGGTATTTAAAATTTTTCCTTCCAGATGTCTAGCAAATGTAATTCCTATTTGGGTTTCTTCTTCAAAATGCGTAACCCCTTTTTCTCCAATTACAGGATTGGAGTCTTCATTACCTTTAAAACTTCCTTTACCCTGAACATTAAAGCTGCAATGGTCGTAATTTCCTATCGACCCTCCGCCTACTTCAAAAAGTGCATTCCGCACTTTATCGGCATCTTGGGTTGGTACAAATGTGAGCAGTTTTTTAATGGTATTTTTCTGCGGAATCAATATTTGTCTGTTTTGAAGTTCGAGAACCTCACAAATTTTGTCATTTACCCCTACAATACTGTTATCTAAAGCGGTATGGGTAGCGTAAATGGCAATATTGTTTTTAATGGCTTTTAAAACAACGCGTTCTACATAGTTTTTGCCCGTAATTTTTTTTAAACCGCCAAAAATGATGGGATGGAAGCTTACAATTAGGTTGCAGTTTTTTTTAATGGCTTCTTCAACCACTTCTTCTAAGGTATCCAAACAAACTAAAACACCAGTAGCTTCTAGATTTTTGTCCCCAACCAATAAACCAACATTGTCAAAATCTTCCGCATAATTTAAAGGGGCTATTTCCTCAATGGCATTAATTACTTCTTGAATAAGCATACGATCATTTTTTTTCAAAGATAAAATATTCTAATTTCGCCTTTATGCGAAGATGGAGAAAATTGCTCTTACCACTTTCTTGGATATATGGAGTGGTTATATTTATAAGGAACTACTTGTTTGATATTCAATTTTTCAAATCTGTAAGTTACGATTTTCCGGTTATTTGTATTGGGAACTTGAGTGTAGGCGGTACTGGTAAGACCCCTATGACAGAATATATTGCGCAATTACTGTCCTCTCACCATAACACAGCAATTTTAAGCCGTGGATACAAGCGGGTCACGAGCGGATTTATCTTGTCAGATGAAAATGCTTCTGCTGAAAGTATTGGCGATGAGCCATTTCAATATCATAAAAAATTAAAAGAAGTACATGTGGCGGTAGATGAAGATCGTAGACATGGAATCTCTTCTTTAAAACAAATGGTACATCCGGAGGTTGTGATTTTGGATGATGCTTTTCAGCATCGAAAAGTCAAGGCTGGATTAAATATACTGCTAACCATGTACAACGATTTGTATGTGAACGATCTTTTGTTGCCAGCAGGGAATTTACGGGATTTAAAATCGCAAGCGAAGCGGGCCGAAATAATTGTAGTCACGAAATGTCCACCAAAATTGTCGGTACAGGAAAGAGATGAGATTATCGAGAGATTGAATCCGTGTTCGCATCAAAAAGTATTCTTTGCCACCATTGTCTATAAGGAGCACGCCTATGCCAATTCAGAAAAGTTTTCATTGCAAAACCTTCAAGGGAGATCTATTACGGTGGTTACTGGAATAGCGCATCCGGAGCCTTTTTTAAATTATTTAGAAAGTATCGGACTTCAGTTTGATCATAAGCAGTATGCCGACCATCATAATTTTTCACCTTCAGAAATAGAAGAACTAAAACAAAAGGAGCTTATTTTAACTACGGAAAAGGACTACGTAAGATTGGAAAATAAACTGAATAATGTTTTTTACCTTCCTATTGAGGTTTCTTTTATTTCTGAAGAAGATACTTTTAAAACGGAAGTTTTAAACTTTGCTGCCTGTTCTTGAAATGGCATTTCCGATTATTTTGTAGAAAAGGTCTGGTTTAAACGGCTTGGTAATAATATCGTTGCAACCCGAGCTAAAGAAATCGTCTGTGCTTTCATCGAGCGTTAGTGCGGTTAAAGCAATTATTGGAATGGTGGTGTTAAAAGTTCTTATTTCTTCGGTAGCTTTCAAACCACTGATGCCGGGCATGTGGATATCCATTAAAATAAGGTCGTAATTATTCTGTTTGGCAAGCTCTATTGCCTCATACCCGTTATCTGCCACATCGCAATTCACTCCTTTCTTTGCCAGCATTTTTTTGGTGATCACTTGGTTTATCTTATTGTCTTCAACAACTAAAAAGTAGAGATCCTTTAAAACGGCTTCTTCCAATTCTTCTTCCTCTTCTTGTTCTATTTCGGCTGGATCTGGCGCCTTAAATTCCAAATCGAAAAAGAAAGAACTTCCCATGCCGATTTCACTTTTAACCTGGATATCACTATTAAATAAACTCAACAGGCTTTTTACAATCGTAAGGCCTAAACCGGTACCGCCATATTTTCGGTTGATTTGGATAGACCCTTGGGAGAAACTTTCGAATATATTTTTTTGCATATCTTCAGAAATTCCAATCCCTTCATCATTAACTTCAAAATGAATCTTATAGGTATCTTCCGTAGCGCTTAATAGTTTAGTATGCACAATAACCTTTCCGTTTTCTGTAAATTTCAAGGCATTTCCTACTAAATTGATAAGGATTTGAGATAGTTTTAAAGGGTCCCCAACCAGTTTTTTAGGGGTGTTTTTATCAATGTCGAGAATAATGGTATTTTTGTTTTCTTTGGCTGTTTGCTTTAAAGAATACACCACATCCTCCAAGGTTTTTTGAAGGTCGAAAATTAAGTTTTCTGCAATGAGTTTATTGGCGTCTATTTTGTTTATTTGAAGGATGTCGTTAATAAAATCCAACAAGTATTCTCCAGAGAACTTAAGGGATTTTAAGTGTTCTTTCTGGCTCTCCTTTGGGTCTTCCTCGAGAAGTAAATGGGTTAAGCCAGTAACGGCGTAGAGCGGTGTTCTAAGTTCGTGGCTTACTGTAGAAAGGAACTGCCCTTTGGCACGCATGGCCTTTTCCGCCTTATCCTTGGCCGTTTGTAATTCCCTATTCTTTTTAAGTAATAAATCGTTGGTTTTAAATTTAATTTGATTGTTGCGGTAAAGGGAAATAGTTAGTAGTGAAATGATAATTAATAAGGCAGAACTAAGCACAGAAGTAAGTTTGGAAATATTTACCTTTTGCTGTTGTTCAATCTCATCTTGACTCATCCTGGCGATTACATCATTTAAAAACTGTGCTTCGTTGGTATAGGCAGCCTCATTTTGAGCCCTTAAAATCTCTGGGTTAAAATATTTTAATTTTATGCTGTCTGCCTTTTTGTAATACAACAGTGCCGCATGGAAATCTTTACTTTCGCTGGCTATTTCATACTTCAATAAATTGGTGCCCAACAATATTTCTGGAAATTTGTTTCGGGCAGCCATACGCATTACATTATCCAATAGTATTTTGGCACTTTCGTAATTGTTCCCGTCAATATAGATGTTCGCCAATTGAAGTTGCGTGGCTGCAGAAAGGAATTGTTGTTCGTATTTATGTTCTGGAGGGATCATTTTTTGAAAAATGGACTTCGCTTTGGCGCTTTTGCCCAATTCGAAATAGGTAAGTCCTTGGTAGTATAAAATAGTGTTCAATAGACTTTTATCTTTATAGTCTACGGCTTCAAAAGCCTCATTTATATATCCTTCGGCAATGCTGTTTCTTTTATTTTTGGCGCTTATATACGCTTGTAGAATGGCTGTTAGTGCCTTGCCGTTGTTGTATTTATAAAGACTTAAAACTTCCCTGGCTTCATGAAGGTATATCTCTGGATTTACAGGTTTTTTATACTGAATGTTAAGCCGCGCAGAAAGGTTGTAGAAGTCTACAATAGATTCATAAGCATTTATAGAGCTCGCAATTTTTAAACCTTTCTCGATTTCGGAAAGTGCCAACTCATAATTTCCGTTATTTTTATTTTTGTAAATCTTTTTGGTAATAGACTCTATACTGTCCCTATAGGCCGTGTTTTGTTGGGCCCCTATGGAGATAGGGCACAAGGTTAAGAAGATTATGAGGACAACAAAACGCATAATTATATTAATGCTATGTTGTAAATATAATTAATTCTATTTAATAAGATGAATTAAATCGACAATACGGCTACTATATCCATATTCATTGTCGTACCAACCGATTATTTTTACCATTTTCCCGATTACCGAGGTCATTTGGGCATCGAAAGTGCAGGAATATGGATTATTAATTATATCTACTGAAACAATAGGATCTTCCGTATATGATAAAATATTTTTTAAGGAGCCTTGAGAAGCATTTTTAAAAGCCTCGTTCACTTCAGCAATGGAAGTTTCTTTTTTTACGTTGAAAGTAATATCGGTAAGGGAGCCATCTGGTACTGGAACCCTAATGCCACAACCTCCAATAACATCACTAAGTTCTGGGAATACGCTTGTTAATGCCTTGGCTGCACCGGTTGTAGTAGGCACAATGGATTGACTGGCAGCACGAGCTCTTCTTAAATCCCTGTGGGGCTGGTCGTGCAAACTTTGGTCGGAAGTATACGAATGGACGGTAGTGATATAAGCTTGTTCAATTCCGCAAAGTTCTTTTATTACCTTTATCATCGGCGCCGCATTATTGGTAGTGCAGGAGGCATTGGAGATAATGTTTTCTGAACCGTCCAAGATATGTTCGTTAACGCCCAAAACCACCATTTTAATGGAGTCATCTTCGGCGGGAACGGATAGAATTACTTTTTTGGCACCGCCTAAAAGATGGTGCTGCAACTGTTCCCTCGTCTTAAACTTTCCTGTAGCTTCAATAACAATGTCTACATTGAACTTTTTCCAACTGATGGAATTTAGTGAACTGCAATTTATTAATGGAAATTTCTTGTCCTCAACAATAATATGATCCCGATCGTATGTTACGGTCTTTGGCAATACCCCATGAATACTATCGTATTTTAAGAGGTGACTTAACGTTTTTGTATCTGCCAAATCATTGATGGCTACAACTTCAATTTCGGGATGATCGAGAAGGAGTCTAAAAACAGTACGACCTATTCTTCCGAAGCCATTGATGGCAATGCTGGTTTTTTTCAAAATAAGTATAGTAAAAGAAGCTCGCTATTAATTTTTGCACGTTGAAAATACAATGTTTGGGGAAGCTTCAAATTCTTTATTCAATATGTTTATGGGCTTTGTAAGATGAGCGTACCAAAGCACCGCTTTCTACATGTCTAAAACCAAGATCAAGACCAATTTCTTCATATTTTTTAAATTGATCTGGGGTAATAAACTGTTTTACCGGTAGATGTTTTTTAGAAGGTTGTAGGTATTGACCGATAGTTATCACATCCACTTCTGCTTTTCTAAGGTCGTGCAGGGTTTCAATAACTTCTTCTTCCTTTTCGCCTAAACCAAGCATGATTCCAGATTTCGTTCTTTTAATTCCTTGGTTTTTTAAATATTGTAAAACAGCTAAACTACGGTCGTATTTAGCTTGAATCCTCACTTCCCGCGTTAATCTTTTTACTGTTTCCATATTGTGGGAAACTACTTCTGGAGCCACTTCCACAATACGGTCTAAATTGCGTTCTACTCCTTGAAAATCGGGAATAAGGGTTTCGAGTGTCGTTTCTGGATTCATTCTGCGGATGGACTTTACAGTTTCCGCCCAAATAATGGATCCCATATCCTTAAGATCGTCCCTGTCTACGGAAGTAATAACGGCATGTTTAATGCTCATTATTTTAATGGAACGTGCTACCTTTTCTGGTTCTTCCCAATCTACAGTCTCGGGTCTTCCCGTTTTTACACCGCAAAAACCACAAGATCGGGTACATACATTTCCTAAAATCATAAACGTAGCGGTCCCTTCACCCCAGCATTCCCCCATATTCGGGCAACTACCAGAGGTGCAAATAGTGTGTAGATTGTATTTATCTACCAATCCTCTTAATTCGGTATATTTTTTTCCGGTCGGCAGTTTTACTCTAAGCCATTTTGGCTTTCCTTTTTTAGGAGGAGCAATGCTGCCGGCAGTATCTATACTCATATCAAAATTTTAGAATACAAAGATACAAAGTTATGTCTGAAAAATAAGTTAAACGCACGGAAGTAATTTGTGGTAAGTTAAATGCTGCCGGTTAAAGAATGGTGGAAATATACCAAATGGAAAAACCGATTAAAAAAGCAATACCTGCCCAGCTTAAAAGATGCATTTTTAAACTTGGCCGCCATTTTTCTGGCATATGCTTAGAGGCAACCAATTTGTAGTTTATGATGGCATAAAACGGAGCGGTGAGGAAAGATAGGATGGTGGCAATGTCTATAAGCAATTTCATTTCAGATAATAAAAAGAGCAGAATACAAACAGTACCAGCCGCTAAGATAAATATCCAAAGGGTAAAAGCGTGTTTAAATTCTCTTTTGAAAATAATATTGGAACATTTGGCCATGGCCCTGGGGCTGGCGTCCAAAGTGGTTAGAGTGGTGCTGAGCATAGCGGTAAAGGCAGCTATTGCAACAATGTAGTAGGTATAACTCCCCAAAGTTTCGGTGTACATATTGATAAACTGAAAAGCAAATTGGGTCGCGCTGTTGTTAAAACTTTCATCTGATTGATGCATGACGAACGCTCCCAAACTTAAAAAGAAAATACCTAGAACTACGGTGCTGAGATAACCAATATTAAAATCGGTAATAGAGCGTTTTGTTTTGTAGGATTTTTGAACTTTCTTTTTTTCCAGGGCCCATAAGGAATGCCAAACGGAAATATCGAGCGGTGCTGGCATCCAGCCCATAAATGCAATGATAAAAGCAATGCCGGCAACGTCCGTAGGGACTGTTTGTTTAAGATCTAAATGCTCTGTTGTTGCTGAAAATGCCATGGTAATTGCAATTACGGTGCAAATGGTAAGTGTGCATATGATTACTTTCATTAAACGATCCAAGAGCTTATACTTGCCAATAATTAGCACGAGCATACAAACCACGGTAATTATGATGCTCCAAGTGATAGGATTTGGGGTGATGCCAAAAAGGTTGGAGGCCAAACCAGCGGTAACAATGGTAACAGCGGTCTGTATGGTAAACATGGTAGCAAAATTCAGAATAAAATAAGTAAATAATACGCCTTTCCCCAGTTTTTTATAACCATCGAGCAAACTTTCGCCTGTAGCCATGGCATAGCGAGGAGCATATTGAAAAAAAGGATATTTAAAAAGGTGAGCTAAAAGAAGTGCCCAAAGGAGTCCGAAACCATAATCGGCACCTGCCCTGGTCGACTGAACTAAATGGGATACACCAATGGCCGCTCCCGCAAATAAAAGTCCGGGACCTAATTTTTTAAGAAAGTTTCTCACTTCTAAGTTGGGTTGTTGTTGGTTATTTAGGAAGTGAAAATAAGAAAATTATTATTTCTTTTTTTGGTGAATAATTTCGGCCAACAACTTTTTTGCCCTTAAGAGTTTAACCTTAACATTGTTTAAAGGCTCGTTAAGTTCTTTCGCTATTTCTGCATAGGACAATTCTTGAAAATACCTAAGGTTGATAACTTCTTGGTAGTGTGGCTTCAGCTTTTTTATATGTTGTAAAAGGCTGGCCAAGTTTTGTTCAGTAATTAAATTGTCTTCCGCAGAAGGTGTGCTGTCGGCTACATTATAGATGTTGCTATCTTCTTGCTGTAGGGTTTTATGGCTAACTTCCGATTGTTTCTTTCGGATGAGATCGATATGGATGTTTTTGGAAATGGTAATAAGCCATGTCTTAAACTCATATTCATCATTATAAGATTCTATCTTATCAAAAGCCCTGGAAAACGTTCTTATGGTAATATCTTCAGCTTCGTTTTCGTTTCTTGTTCGCAAAAGTTGAAAACTATATACATCAATCCAAAAATTATTCAGTAGGAAACTAAAGGACTTTTGGTCACCTTTTTTGGCGAGGTGTATATGTTCTTTGATGTCTTGTGCGGTTACTTGCAATACAGGTAGATTTTCATTCTATATAAAAATAGGAAATTAACGGCCGTAGAAATAAAAAATATAGATTTATTCTGGAAGTACCCAAGAAATTACTTCAGTGTAAATGTATTAATTGTGTTGAGGTTCTGCTTTGCAATCTTGTTCATCTGGCATTTTTCCACAAAAGCTGCACGCTTCGCCCTCTTTGTTTAAAAAGGGGGATTGACTGGCACATGTTCCGGCAAATTTACCGTCTTTCTTTCCCCAAATTTTAATAGCAATTCCAGCAAAAGCCAATCCTAATAATACAATGCTAATTAATATAAGTTTCATTTTTAATATTCTTTGTATCAAGTTAGACGTAAAAGGTTGTAATACATTTCAAAGCAACCTTTTTTGGTCGGTGCAAAGTTACAAAAAACATCTTTCTTAATGTATAAAGTATAGTTAATTACCTTGCTGCCAATAAAACGTAAAGTACATGCTATTTTATTTAGCTCTAAGCTCTATAGCTACTCCATCAAATAGAAGGCGATGGTTTTTTGAGTTTGAGTTGATTCGGGAAATATCTCTCAAGTGATTACGGTTTCTCCATGTAATTTATTTTGCTAAATTTATACCAAGCTGTTTTTCAAGTTATGTAATATAAATTGTGAAAAGCAGTCATGTCCATTACAACAATCCTAATCTAAATAAAGAATAATGAGTAACGACGGTAAAAAAGATTTTAAGCAACGATTTAATTTGGCCTTGGCTTTGGTAGTGGTATTTGTATTAATTCTGGCTACCAATCTTTTGGATAAAAAGCATTTTGATACCGCACAAGAAGCTTTAACTACGGTTTACGAAGACCGTGTTGTGGCTCAAAACTATATTTTTCAAATGAACAGTATTGTTTTTGAAAAAGAATTGAAATTAAGTAATCAATCCTCAACACTCAAGGTTACCAGCGATGGGAAATCTTTAGACGATTTGGTGGCCAATTTTTCAACCACCAAATTAACCGCGGCAGAAGAGCGTCAATTTGAATCCCTTAAAAAAAACATAGAAAAACTTAAAAAACTTGAAGCATCCTATTCAAAAGACAATTTGGAAAATAAATCCAACTACGAACCGGTCTTTGAGGCGCTTAAAAACGATTTGGAAGAACTTTCTGAAATTCAGCTTAGCGAAGGTAAAAACAGAACGCTGTTTGCCCAAAAGTCTTTGGAAACAAATCAATTACTCTCCAGCCTCGAACTAGGATTACTAATTGTTATTGGAATTACCTTACAGTTTATAATTTTTTATCGGGTTAAAATTGGCTTTTCCAAGAATCCAGGAGAGAAATCCATGAGGATTGAATAACACCATAATTTGTTTAATAAAAAGGATTAACTTCTATCTGGAGCTGTTCTATCTATTTTAAAAAAATCAATACATTCATAAATGAAAAAAATACTTACTCCATTTCAGAGCTTTATTAAAATTGAAGGTTTAAGTGGTTTACTTTTAGTATTGGCTACTGCAGTAGCGCTTATCTGGGCCAATTCTCCCTTGTCTGATTTATACTTCGAGATTTGGCAATACGATCTTGGTATTGCAACTGAAGGTTTTGAGTTTACCAAACCGCTTTTGTTATGGATTAACGACGGATTGATGGCCATATTTTTCTTTTTGATTGGTCTGGAAATAAAAAGGGAGGTGCTCATAGGAGAATTAAACTCTGTTAAAAAAGTAGCTTTTCCGCTCTTTGGGGCATTGGGCGGAATGATTATTCCCGTTGGGGTTTTTCTTTTTTTGAATCAGAATCCAGATACAGAAGGAGCTTGGGGAGTTCCTATGGCAACCGATATTGCATTTTCGCTGGCTGTTTTAAATATGCTCGGTAAAAGAGTGCCACTCAATTTAAAGATTTTTTTAACGGCTTTTGCTATCGTAGACGATATAGGGGCTGTATTAGTAATTGCACTTTTTTACAGTACCAGTTTAAAATTAGTTTTATTGTTGATAGCGTTTGTAATCTTAGGCTTTTTGTATTATTTGTCTAGTCGAGGCTTCTATTCTAAGTTCTTAATAACGTTTGCAGGAATAGCGGTTTGGTTTTTGTTTCTGAAGGCTGGAATACATCCCACGTTGGCGGGAATATTAATGGCTTTTGCCGTACCTATTCGTCAGGACTTAAAAACCTCTGCTTTTATAGAGAGTATTGACGGAATTTATAGTGATATAAAAGAAGCTAAAGTTCTTGATAAACCCCTTTTATCCGACCAACAATTACAGCATGTAAATAATCTTGAACACATCGTGGACAAATTTAGGTCGCCCCTTCAAAGCTTAGAGAATAATTTACACGGTTGGGTGGCCTATTTTATCATTCCGGTTTTTGCATTGGCCAATGCCGGAATTAATCTATTTGGAATGACTGGGGTAAAATGGCCTTTGGTTTTCAATATAGCGGTTTGTTTGGTTCTCGGGAAAGGTTTAGGGATTAGTTTAGTAGTGTTTTTAGCCAAAAAATTGAAATGGATTACCATACCATGGGACATAAATAAGAAACAAATTGTCGGTGTTTCTTTTCTGGCTGGTATTGGGTTTACCATGGCTATTTTTATTGCAAACTTGGCTTTTTCATCATCAGTTTACCTTAATTCGGCCAAAATAGGAATTTTAATAGGCTCGGCCCTTGCTGCGGTGATCGGATATATAATTTTACGGATGAATAAACCCGCCGAAAATCCTATTTATTGATGTCTCATTTGAAACTAAAACTTAGCAGGATGTCTATAGCTTTTTAATTGATCCATTCAGCAAATTGTAATAAATCTAGCATTATGGCTGCAGAAATGTTTAATATTTTGGGCTGTAATTTTAAAAGTCTATATTAGAGAATATTATGGAGATATGCTGAGGCGGGGAGTGTTATAATTAAATATTAGAACCCCACTTTTTTTTGATTTTATACGGAAGTTTCCATAGAAATAAAGAAATTTTTTTATATGAATAGTAAGATTCTTCAGATTGTAACCCTTTGTGCATATCTAGTTTTAGGTTGCTCAGAAAAAAATAAGACAGCCGAAAAAAGTGCAGAAGGACCTCGGGATAAACCAAACATAATTTTTATAATGGCCGATGATCTTGGCTATGGAGATATCGAACCCTTTGGTCAAAAGTACATTAAAACCCCAAATTTAAATCGGCTCGCAAAAGAAGGTATGCGTTTTACACAGCATTATGCAGGGAATACCGTTTGTGCTCCATCCCGTTGCGCGTTAATGACAGGGATGCATATGGGGCACGCAGAGATAAGAGGGAATAAACAGGCAAATCCGTTTGGACAAATACCGCTCAGCGATCAAGCCGTTACAGTGTCCAGTCTTTTAAAGAAGGCCGGGTACAACACAGCTTTAATTGGTAAATGGGGTTTAGGTGTGGAGAATTCTACTGGCGACCCTTTGAAGCAGGGCTTCGATCTTTATTATGGATATTTGGATCAAGTTTTGGCGCATAACAGTTTTCCAGAATATTTGTTAAGAAATGGAAAGAAAGAAGAACTTAAAAATGCCGTTGTTTACGAAGACAGTACCAAATGGCATAGAGGTTTGGGGAGTTATAGTGAAACAAAAATTGACTATTCTCAAGACTTCTTTATTTCAGAAGCGTTAAATTTTATAGATCGTCAGGAAAAGGAACCTTTTTTTCTTTATTTCCCCGTAACAATTCCTCATGATAATGGAGAAGCTCCAGAAGGCTTTAGACAGGAGATCCCGAACTTAGGGGATTATGAGAATAAGGAATGGTCGCGGGAAACAAAGGCCTATGCTGCTATGATAAGCAGATTAGATCGGGATGTAGGTAAAATTCTGGATAAACTTAAGGAAAAGGAAATAGACGAAAATGCTTTGGTGATTTTCACCAGTGACAACGGTCCTATGCCTAATGTAGAGTTTACTAATTTCTTCAATAGTAATGGCATTTTTAAAGGAGGTAAGAGAGACTTGTATGAAGGAGGGATTCGAGTTCCATTAATTGCAAGATGGCCCGGTAAAATAAAGCCTAACACAACTTCGGCGCATATAAGTGCCTTTTGGGATTTTTTACCAACTGCTTGCGATCTCGCGTCGGTTTCGCCGCCAAAAAATGTTGACGGAATTTCTTTTCTACCAGCACTTTTAGGAGAAAAACAAACAACTCATGATTATCTCTACTGGGAATTTCCAGAACAGGGTTATAGCGTGGCTATGCGAAAGGGGAAATGGAAAGCAATTAGAAGAAATATGGCCAAAGATTCCCAAGCACCTATAGAATTGTATAACCTAGAAGTAGATCCAGGGGAGAAAAATAATGTAGCTGAAGACTTTCCTCAGGTAGTTGCAGAGCTAGAAAATCTTTTAAAGAGTTCTCGAAATCCTTCAGAGGAGTTTCCAATTCAAGAAGGTTATTAATGACTGCATTTATAAAGCTATGGTAATGATGTCTTACGTTAGAAATAATGGAATTTGTACATGCCTCATCGCTTTTTTTAGTTTTTTTCTAATCGGATGCTCATCAGAAGAAAAGAAGGATCTAAAGTTTAAACACGTTGTGGTAATTGTTGGCGACGACCATTCAAGCAATGTGATGGGAGCATATGGCAATAAAAAAATTAGAACCCCAAATCTAGACAAATTAGCAGCATCAGGAACGTTTTTTACGAACGCTTATTCGAATTCCCCACTGTGTAGTGCCTCGAGACAATCTTTGTTGACTGGGAAATATCCGCACGCAACAGGGGTAAATTTACTTTTTACGCCTTTTAACGATAAAACCAATACGACTATTGCCGAACATCTAAAAAAAGAAAACTTTTCGACGGCGCTTGTCGGGAAACAACATTTTAATTCATGGATCTGGGGC
Organism: Galbibacter sp. BG1; assembly: GCF_013391805.1. Taxonomy (GTDB): domain Bacteria; phylum Bacteroidota; class Bacteroidia; order Flavobacteriales; family Flavobacteriaceae; genus Galbibacter. The sequence continues at coordinate 2,052,671 of NZ_CP058364.1, forward strand.
GCGCTTTACAAGGACAAACCTCCATCTTTTGGTTTTGATACTTTAATAGATCGTACCTCTTATAAAAAATGGTTTCAAAAGCAAGAAGTTGTGCCCGTGTCTAATACTGTGTCAACATTTACTACGGAAATTGATTCGCTACCACAAAATATTGCCAGAATGAATCCATTTTCTCTTCCCCATTCGTATCACGATCATTTTGCAGAAGGGACTTTCCTGGCAAAAAGTGCCATTGATTTCATAGAGAAAGAAAAAGACAATAGAATATTTCTTTGGCTCGCTTTTCATGAACCCCATGCGCCTTTTGCATTTCCTGTGGAATATCAAGGGAAATATCGTGCGGAAAACATGGATCTTCCCAAGGGTTTTCCTGAAGATGATCGATGGATTCCAGAACGTTTTAAGGGTTTTTCAGACATTCAGAAAAAAGGGGTAATAGCCTCCTATTACACTTCGGTGGAATATATGGATAAAAACATAGGTTTGGTGATCGATGCGCTAAAGCAAAAAGGATTGTATGAAGACACCTTAATTATCTACTTGGGAGATCAAGGGTATTTGTTAAATGAGCATAAGCGCTTTGAAAAACATACGATGTGGCAGGAATCCATTAAAGCACCTCTAATAGTGGCAGGTGGAAAAGATATTTTTAAAGGAAAGGTAATTGATGAGGTAATAGAATTTGTAGATATCGCACCTTTTATTGCAGATATGGTCGAAGCGCCACCCATGAAAGAGGCTCAAGGAATTAGTTTGAAATCTACTATTGAAGAAGGTACCCCACGTCCTTATAGCTATGTGTTTGCAGAATTTTTGGAAGACAACAAGGTGATGGCAGCCAATAAAAATTGGAAGTATATCTTCAGTACAGGAAAGAGGGACCTTGGTCAAGGTTATAAAACAGGAAATGGGGCCTACGGAATTCACCATCGCCTTTATAATCTTCAAAAGGATCCACAAGAATCAACCAATCTAGCTTATGAAGAAGAGATGGCCAAAAAGGTTGAAGAAATGCAAGACTTTATAATAAAGAAGTTTAAACAAACGCATCCCTATGCAAAGGAATTACCAGAAAATCTAACCACTGTAGGTGAATTAGTATGGTTTTGTGAACCACGCGATGTGGGTGCCGAATATGGTGGGGATCCATTGAAGGTTTGGTATCATCAACCCTAAGATAGGTTTTTAGAATTTATTTTCAATAAAAATAATATGATATGTCTAGATGGTTTCAAGTATTAACGTTACAAACCCTGTTGCTGTTTATTACAATTTCATGCGCTAAAAAGCAGGAAAATATAATAGACCAACTCCCTAAAAAACCCAATGTTTTATTTGCCATTGCAGATGATGCTACTTGGAAACATTTTGGGGCTTATGGCTGCAATTGGGTAAAAACCCCTAATTTCGATCGCGTTGCTAAAAACGGACTTTTATTTATGCGGGCATATACTCCAAATGCCAAATGCGCTCCTTCGCGCTCCTGTATTATAACCGGAAGAAATAGTTGGCAGTTGGAAGCGGCCGCCAATCATTCCCCAAACTTTCCAGAGAAATTTAAAAGTTATGTGGAGGTTTTGGATTCGTCGGGATATTCTGTGGGGTATACCGGTAAGGGGTGGGCTCCGGGCAATCCTGGAATAAAAAACGGTGAGGAAAGGATGTTAACCGGGAAACCTTACAATCAATACAAAACAGAACCTCCAACTACACATATTTCATCTACAGATTACGCTAAAAATTTTGAAACTTTTCTTGAAGATAAACCAAAAGGGGAAGCTTTTTGCTTTTGGTTTGGCGCCCTAGAACCCCATAGGTCTTATGAGTTTGGTTCGGGTGTTGAAAAAGGAAGAAAAAAAATTAATGCAATACAAGAAGTGCCATTATTCTGGCCCGACGTCGATACGGTTCGTGTCGATATGCTGGACTATGCTTTCGAAATAGAATATTTTGATACCCAATTGGGAAAAATGCTGGAAACCTTACAAGAGCGAGACGAACTCGACAATACCATTGTTGTGGTTACTGCAGACAATGGGATGCCATTTCCAAGGGCAAAAGGGCAGTCTTATGAATACTCCAATCACATGCCCTTAGCGATCATGTGGCCAAATGGCATCAAGCAAAAGGGAAGGAAAGTTTTAGATCTTGTAAGCTTTATAGATTTCGCCCCGACGTTTTTAGAAGTTGCTGGAATCGCACATGGAGATTCGGGAATGGCACCTATAACCGGGAAGAGCTTGACAGAATTCTTTTATTCTGAAAAGGACAGTATTGTTAATTCAAAAAGGGATTACGCGCTTCTTGGAAAAGAACGTCATGATGTTGGAAGACCCAACGATCTTGGTTATCCCATTCGCGGAATCATAAAAGGGGATTATTTATACCTGAAAAACCTTAAGCCCGATAGATGGCCAGCAGGTAATCCGCAAACAGGATATTTAAATGTAGACGGGAGTCCTACAAAGACCTATATTTTAAATACCAGAAGAAATAATAGTCCTAAAAAATATTGGCAGTTTAATTTTGGGAAAAGAGTAGAAGAGGAGCTTTTTAATATCACAAAGGATCCTTATTGCATGAATAATTTAGCCACAAATAAAAGCTACGATAGTATAAAAACAGCTTTGGGTTTAAATTTGATGAAAAAGCTAACGGAGCAAAAAGATCCAAGGGTTTTGGGAGATGAATTTATTTTTGAAGAATATGAATATTTCGGTAAAGTAAATAATTTTTATAATAGGTATCTTGCCGGGGAAGAGATTCAAACATCGTGGGTGAATAAAACAGATTTTGAGCCCAATTTTAATGAGGAGGATGAATAATATTTTTTAAAATTGAATTTATGCAGGCAATCGAGAGGAAATTGTTTGTCATTTTAAAACCAACCTACCACCAATAAAAAAACCAATGTATTATTTAAAATTCATATCCAGCAGCCTTCTTTATTTTCTAATATTTTTTTCTATTTCGCTCGGTGGATTACAAGCACAAAATAATGCGCAGTGGGTAAGTTATCCCACCGCAAATACTACAGATTATGGGGTTTATCATTTCAGGAAATCCTTTACTATAAACGAGAGGCCATCTGTTCTAAAAATTCATATCTCGGCGGACAATAGATATAATTTATTTGTAAACGGTCAACGGGTTTCTTACGGCCCTGCCAAGGGGGATTTAAAAACTTATAAGTACGATATCGTAGATTTAGCGCCCTTCCTACAACAAGGGAAAAATATCATTGCGGCATGGGTCTATAATGGCGGCGCAGATAAGCCTCTCGCTTTTTTGTCGGCCCAAACAGCCTTTTATTTAGATGTTGAAGATGATGCGTTTGCTCAGTTAAGAACGGGGTCAAATTGGAAAACTTTTCAGAATCAAGCTTACACTCCTATTTCTTACAATGAAATGCTTCATAAGGAACGATGGTTTTATGGATTTTATGCCTGCGGGCCTGGAGATGATTTAGATGGCTCTCTGTATCCTTGGGGATGGGAGACCTTGAGCTTTGATGATAGCAATTGGGTTTCAGCAGAAGTGCTAACGTTTAATGGCGGGGCTCCGTGGAACCTAGTGCCAAGGAATATACCTTTTATGGCAGATCATAAAGTCAAGGCGAAAAAAATTAGATCGGTAACAGGGATTTCAATTCCCGAAGGATTTTTAGAAAATGCACAAAAAATAACCGTTCCCGCAAACAGTAAAGCTTCCGTTTTAATCGATTTTGAAGTCCTTACCATGGGTTATCCAGAATTAACAGTTTCACGAGGAAAAGGGAGTTCGGTAAAAGTAAAGTATGCGGAAGCTCTTTATGAAAAGGTAAACTTAAAAGCACACAGGGATTCTGTAAATGGTAAAACCATGTATGGTGTTTGGGATGTCTTTAGGCCAGACGGTAAGAATGATCGTGTTTTTAGACCGTTGTGGAAAAGAACTTTTCGATATGTGCAACTGGTCATAGAAACAGCTGGAGAGCCGTTGGATATTATTTCATATGAAAGTGAATATTCAGGATATCCCTATCCAGAAATGGCTGTTTTTGAAAGTAATGATGATAAATTGAATGAAATCTTCAAAATTTGCAATCGTACGCTGCAAATGTGCTCTGCGGAAACTTATTACGATACACCGTTTTATGAACAATTAAGTTATGGTGGTGATAACCGACCCATTTCGGCAATATCGACCTATAATTCTAACGATGATCGCTTATTGCGGGAGGTTTTGCGTTTGTATCCACAGTCTAAAAATTTCGATACCAAATTATTTAAAAGCGCTTATCCATCCCGGTTCGATTTCGATATGGGGACCTGGTCTTTAGCTTGGATACAAACTTTGTATGATTATTATTTAATGCGCGGTGATGCAGAATTTATAAAACCTTTTTCTGAAGATATAGACGATGTCCTTGGATTTTTCCATCGGCATATGGATGAAGAAAAAGGAATTTTAGGAACCGTGATAAGCCGAAATTTTGTCGATTGGAGCATTCATGAAGGCCGTCTTCCTAGATCGAACGATAAAAATGAGATAACCCATTCTGCATTGTTAACATTGTATTATGCGCATACATTGGATTGTGCTTCGAAATTATATTCAAAATTGGGCTTTTTAGATAGGGCAGAGATTTATAAAAAAGAGTCGGATGTTATTAAAGTGGCGATTAAGAAAAATTTTTGGGACAATAGCAGGAAGTTGTTTGCAGATAATCTAGAAAAGGACACTTTCTCTCAACACGCTAATATTTTGGCAATTTTATGTGATATTCTCTCTGAGGACGAACAGAAAGTACTCTTAGATAATATTCTTACAAATACAGACTTAGATGAATATGCGAGCACATATTTTTCATTTTTTCTTTTTAAGGCGATGGAGAAAACCAATAAAGAGCATCTGTTTTTGGAAAATTTGGACTTATGGTATCAATTTTTAGATAAAGGACATACCACTTGTGGTGAAACGGGGTTTGCTTCCCATGATAGATCCGACTCCCATGCGTGGAGTGCACACCCGAGTTATTATTTGTTGAAGTTTGTTTGTGGCATACGCCCAGCAGATGTAGGTTTTAAAACCGTAGATATAAGCCCGAATTTAGGGGATTTAGCTTCCATAAAGGCTTCTATGCCTCATAAAAATGGACGTATTGAAGTCACATATTCGGTAGTTGGTAAATTTTTAGATGCGACTATTATTCTGCCTCCAAACCTTGGTGGAAAGTTTAAATATAATGGCGAAGTACATTCACTTCAGCCAGGTAAAAATAAAATTAGATCGCGAAAAAAACTTTGAATAAAGTATTTTAGAATAACAAAAAAGCCTTTCATTTCTGAAAGGCTTTTAGCTTAGTAGCGGGAACTGGACTCGAACCAGTGACCTTCGGGTTATGAGCCCGACGAGCTACCTACTGCTCTATCCCGCGATGTTTGCGAGTGCAAATATACAACCTATTTCTACTTTACCAAACAAATTATTAATAAAATTTAGAAATTTATTTATCAAATACCTTCTTTAGTTACTTTTTAGAATACTAAGAGGTTTACAGTGAGGCTTTTTTAGTAGATAATTTTATTTTTCAATATTTTGAAAATTGATTTTTAAATAAAAATCCCCTACTTTGTACTCTTAATATTCACTCCTTTTAAGATAACTGCTGCATGGAAGATTATGGTTTTCTCTCAATTTTACCACCTATAATTGCTATAATCTTAGCTTTAAGAACCAAACAAGTCTACATCGCTCTTTTATTTGGAATTTGCTTTTCTTGGATGATTATTAGCGATTGGAATCCTTTGGACGGTACATTGGCAGCCATTGAGAGTTTGGTTAAAGTGTTTGAATCTCCCGGAAATACAAGAACTATAATGTTTAGTGCTTTGGTAGGGGCGTTATTATTATTTATTCAATATTCCAAAGGTGTAGAAGGATTTATTAATGAGCTTAATAAACTGATTGCTTATTTTGAGAGGAAGCAGAAAGGATATAGTAGGGTCATTGTTCAGTTGTTGGCCATGCTTACTGGTATTTTGTTATTTGTGGAAACGAGTATTAGCTCCCTAACTGTTGGAACCTTGTACCGCCCTGTATTCGATAAACTTAAAATTCCGAGGGAAAAATTGGCATACATTGCAGATTCCACCTCGGCGCCTTCATCTATATTAATTCCTTTTAATGCATGGGGCGCATTTATAATGGGACTACTTTTAACCCAAGGGATCGAAAATCCGTTTTCCTTGATGATCACTACCATCGGTTACAATTTCTATCCCATTATAGCCATAATGATCGTTTTCATCGTAATTGTTTCTAAAAAAGACATCGGTTTAATGGCCAAGGCTGAAAAGAGAACACGGGAAACAGGGGTATTGATGAATGAAAATTCCAAACCAATGCTTTCTGACACCATTACTTCTTTCGAATCCAAACCAGGAATCACTCCCAAAGCATATAACATGATTGCTCCTTTGGCCACTATGGTGATAATGATGCCCATAAATTTAGCTTTTACCGGTTGGAACGAAGTCTTGGAGTATACTTCCTTTTCCAATCATTTATTTCAAGCTATAGGAAAAGGCTCTGGTTCTTCATCCGTGTTATATGCCGTAACCACGGCTATATTGGTAGCCATGATTATGTATAGGGCTCAAGGGATTATGAAACTAAAAGAAATGGTAGATTTGGTTTTAAAGGGTATTAGCGAATTAATGCCTTTAGCGTTATTAATGATGTTAGCCTTTGCCATAGGGGATGCCTGTAATCAACTAGGTACAGGGCCTTATGTAGCTGCTTTGTCCAAAGAGTGGTTGTCTCCTGAATTTTTACCGGCCATTGTATTCTTAATAAGTTCTTTTATTGCCTTTTCCACAGGAACGTCTTGGGGAACTTTTGCCATAATGATGGCCATTGCCATACCAATGGCAGCTGCACACGAATCGGAATTACCGCTTGTTGTGGCGGCAACGCTGGGTGGAGGGGTTTTCGGTGACCATTGTTCACCTATATCAGATACTTCCATTATTTCGTCCATGGCTTCCGCGAGCGACCATATCGACCATGTAAATACCCAGCTTCCCTATGCGTTAATTGGAGGGGTTTTAACAATTATTATTTATCTTATTATGGGTTTCCTTTTTGTTTAAACTGAATTAATATCCCATTATAAAAACTTATCTTTGCAGCTTAGAATTAGATAAGTAATGGAGAAGCATAAAGCAGGTTTTGTAAATATTATTGGAAATCCCAATGTGGGGAAGTCTACGTTGATGAATGCTTTTGTTGGCGAGAAGCTTTCAATAATTACATCCAAGGCGCAAACAACAAGACACCGTATTTTCGGAATTGTAAATGGAGAGGATTTTCAAGTAGTACTTTCTGATACTCCTGGAATTATAAAACCAGCTTATGAATTACAGCAATCCATGATGGATTTTGTAAAATCGGCTTTTGAAGACGCCGATGTACTCCTTTATATGGTAGAGATTGGAGAGAGGGAATTAAAAGATGAGGCTTTTTTCCAAAAAATTACTTCTTCTAAATTACCTGTTCTTTTATTGCTGAACAAAATAGATATTTCTTCCCAGGATGTACTGGAAGAGCAAGTGCAATGGTGGAGCGAAAAAGTGCCCAATGCAGAGATTTATCCTATTTCCGCGCTTCAAAATTTCAACATCAGTAATGTTTTTAATCGCATTCTGGAGTTGTTGCCAGAGTCACCACCTTTTTATCCGAAAGATCAAATTACCGATAAACCAGAACGATTTTTTGTAAACGAAACCGTTCGGGAAAAAATCCTTATCAATTATAAAAAGGAAATTCCTTATGCTGTAGAGGTAGAAACTGAAGAGTTTTTGGAGGATGAGGATATTATAAGAATTCGTTCTGTAATTATGGTAGAACGCGATACGCAAAAAGGCATCATTATCGGTCATAAAGGCTCTGCTTTGAAAAGAGTAGGGGTACAGGCGCGAAAAGACCTGGAGAAATTCTTTGGAAAGCAGGTACACATAGAAATCTACGTAAAAGTGAATAAAAACTGGCGTTCCAACCAGAAACAGCTGAAAAGGTTTGGGTACAACCAGAAGTAACAATTAATTTACTTTCCAGCAAAAGAGGTAACAAAACCTTGCTATACAAGTAACACTAACTTAAGATTGCTTTAGTTTCTTTGGGGGGAATTAGAACTAACCAAAATGAGACCTATATATTTATGGCTTAAAGCATTGTCTGCTTTTGTTTCATGCCGTCAAATAGAATCCTCTTTTTTTATTTTTAATTGGAAGGCTTTAGGTGCTTTGGGTTTGTCGCACTTTAAAGCTGAAGTCAATACGGTTATCTATTCATATAATTCAGTGAACAAAACTATAAAGGGATTTTAAATAAATCCTGAGAATATAAATAAACGATTATTTTAATTCCGTAGAAGAGGTTGTCTATAATTTTAGGCAGCCTTTTCTTTTTTAATGTTTTAGGTAAGCCTTGGCTATTGGTTTAATATTTATTTCCTCTAAAAGCAATCGTTAAAAACTCAAAAAATAGAATTACCTTTGCGCCATAAAATTTTAAGTATGAGTGCTATTGTAGCCATAGTAGGAAGGCCAAATGTTGGAAAATCGACACTTTTTAACCGAATGATTAAAAGGAGGGAAGCCATTGTTGATGAAATCAGTGGGGTGACCCGCGATCGTCACTATGGAAAGTCAGATTGGAACGGTCGTGAATTTTCGCTGATCGATACAGGAGGATATGTTGTTGGAAGTGATGATATTTTTGAAAAAGAGATTGATAAACAAGTAGAATTGGCTATCGATGAAGCAGATGTCATCATTTTTGTAGTGGATGTTTCTACAGGGGTCACTGGAATGGACGAAGAAGTTGCACAATTGCTTCGCCAAGTAAATAAACCTGTGGTTATGGCTGTTAATAAGGTAGATAGCGCATTAAGACAAGCCGATGCAGTAGAGTTTTACTCTTTAGGATTGGGCGATTACCACACAATTTCCAGTATTAATGGGAGTGGGACTGGAGAATTGTTGGATGCCGTTGTTGAATTACTTCCGGAAGATACTGGAGTGGAAGAAGAGGAATTGCCGAGGTTTGCCGTAGTGGGGAGACCAAATGCTGGAAAGTCTTCTTTTATAAATGCATTGTTGGGAGAAGAGCGTTACATTGTTACAGATATAGCTGGAACTACTCGTGACAGTATGGATACCAAATACAATAGGTACGGATTTGAATTTAATTTGGTAGATACGGCCGGTATTCGCAGAAAAGCCAAGGTAAAAGAAGATCTGGAATTTTATACGGTAATGCGTTCGGTTAGGGCCATAGAGCATAGTGATGTTATTTTATTGGTGCTAGATGCCACAAGGGGTTTTGAAGGACAGGATTTAAATATTTTTTGGTTGGCAGAAAGAAACCGCAAAGGGATTGTTATTTTGGTGAATAAGTGGGATTTGGTAGAAAAAGATACCAATACCGTAAAGCAATTTGAAGCTTACATCAAAAAGCAAATAGAGCCTTTTACCGATGTGCCAATTATTTTTATTTCTGTATTGAACAAACAACGTATTTTTAAAGCTATTGAAAAGGCGGTTGAGGTGTATGAGAATAAAACCAAGCGTATAAGTACATCCAAGCTTAACGATACCATGTTGCCTATTATAGAGCATACGCCACCACCATCCCATAAGGGTAAATACGTAAAAGTAAAGTTTTGTACGCAACTGCCTACGCCTACACCGCAGTTTGCATTTTTTGCCAATTTACCGCAGTATGTAAAAGAGCCTTACCGTAGGTTTATTGAAAATAAATTACGTGAAAATTTTGATTTTCATGGGGTTCCCGTTCAGGTATATTTCCGAAAGAAATAAGCGTAGTGTTAAAGTATTATTAAAAAGTAAATTTCACCTTTATTGATTGTGGTTTTGTTCTATTTTCGAAAAAACTAATATCAATGAAGAAAATATACCTACTATTTTTCTTTGTTATAAGTACGGGCACCTACGCTCAAGAATACGAAATAACAGGGAAAGTAATAGATGAAACTACCAAAGAACCCCTAGAAGCTTCCACCATTTATGCTGAAACTATTCAAGATAGCACGATGGTTTCGTATAGTATATCCAATCAAAATGGGGCTTTTATTTTAGACCTAAACACTTCAGAAAAAAAATTAAATCTTTTTATAACTTATAATGGATATCAGCCAGTAAAAAAAGTTTTATCACTCAATAAAAAGAAAATAGATTTTGGGGAGATAGCACTCCAATTGCAGGCAGAACAATTGGAAGGCGTTAGCGTTGTGGGGGAGCGGGTGCCAATAACCATTAAAAAGGATACATTAGAGTTTAATGCCGATTCTTTTAAAACCAGGCCCGATGCCAATGTGGAAGATGTTTTAAAAAAACTTCCTGGAGTGGAGATTGATAGTGATGGTAAGATAACCGTTAATGGAAAAGAGGTTAATAAAGTATTGGTGAACGGACAGGTTTTTTTTAGTTCCGATCCCAAAGTGGCGACCAAGAGTTTGCCCAAAGAGATAATCGATAAAATCCAGATTTCCGATAGTAAATCAAAAACTCAGGAATTTACAGGTGATGACGGTGACGGAGAGAACAAAACCATAAACCTTACCATAAAAAAGGATAAAAACAAGGGCTATATGGGACGTGCGGCAGCTGGATATGGAACAGACGACCGCTATCAGGCCAATGGAATTTTAAATTACTTTAGGGATAAAGAGCGAGTGAGCGTTTTAGCGACCTCAAATAATATAAATAACGCTGGGTTCTCTTTTGATGAAATTTACGATATGGTAGGGAATACCAATGGGGGGTATTCTTTTGCCAATGATAACGGCTTGATAAATAATTACGGCCGCGGAATAACAACTTCTTCTTCCATAGGGGCGAGTTATACCAATGCTCAAAAAGACTCTTATGAGATTGATGCGAACTATTTTTTCGCCTATAGCGATTCTTACGACAATCAAAAATCGGTAAGGGAGAATTTGTTGCCAGAAGGAAGCTTTTTTACCAATAGTGAATCCCGTTTCGACGGTTCTACAAACTCCAATAGAGGGGCGGCAAACCTTGAGTTTGATATCCATGAAACCACCCGTATTTCCCTAGAGCCTACACTAAGCGTAAACCGTGTAAACTCGGCGAACATTAGCGAAACAACTTCTACGAATACAGATGGGGAGGTTTCCAATAGCAATGAACGACAAACTATTAGCGATGGCATGCAGCGCAATTTCAGTAACCAATTAAACATTTACAAAAAATTGGATACTATAGGCAAGTTCTTTAGGATTTCACTTTCTAATAACAATTCCCTAAACGATAACGAATCCAACTTTAAATCTACCAGGGAGGTTTTTGGTAATAATCCGAGTACGGAATCGGTAGATCAAATGAATTTAAGCGATAACAAACGCGACGAATATGAATTTGAAACCGCTTATAGACAACCATTGGGCAACAAGTATTTTTTGGATTTTGAATATCAATGGAGCACGCAAACCAATCAAAACCGTAGGGATGTTTTCGATTTCGATGATACCACGGATGCCTACGACAATTTTAATTCGGTTTTGAGTACTAATTATGAATTCAGGAATATTCAACAAAAGCCATCCTTTGGAATCCGAAGGGATGGAGAGAAATGGCGATGGCGTGTGAATGCGGAATATGCTTTTACCGATTTAAAAAATAGTGATTTTCTTCAAACAGGATCTTTTGAGAGAAATTATAAAAATCTTTTATTCAATGCTTCTTCGAGTGTTAACTTCGGAAAAAATAAAAGGTTACGTTTTAACTATCGTTCCAATTTAAGAATTCCTTCCGTAGGTCAGCTGCAACCAGTGCCCAATATTTCCAACCCTTTGAATATTGTTCAAGGGAATCCAGATTTAAGCCTTACGAAAAACCATAGGGTTTATATAAATTTCAATAATTACAATTGGCGTGAACGCACCGGTTTTTATTTGTATACGGGGGGAGAAGTAGAAGAAGATAAAGTAGTTTCTGTAACCACCACCGATGAAGATCTTTTAAGAACCACAACCTTTACCAACGTAGATGGAAACTACAATATGTATTTTGGATTTGGCTATACAAAACAAATAAAAAAGGACAGTACATTTACAGCTAAGTTAAATTTTAGACCGAATTTAAGATACAATAACGATGTTAGTTTTAACAATAGCAGGGAATTGGTTGCCAAAAGTTTTAGCGTGACGCCATACCTAAGTACGACATTAAATTTTAACGAACTGTTGGAAATAGAACCGGCATACAGAATTACCTATAACAATACCAAATACAACATTGATAGTTTTGAAGATGTAGAGTTTGTATCCCATACCGCATCGTTAAGAACGACTACCTATTGGCCGGAAAATGTAGTTTGGGGAAATGACATTAATTACAACTACAATGGCAATGTTTCGGCAGATTTTGACAAAGATGCCCTATTTTGGAACATGAGTCTAGGATATCAATTCTTAAAAAAGAAAGCGACATTTAAAGTTTTGGCATACGATCTGCTCAACCAGAACAATAACGCAAGACGATCTACTGGAGCAGACTTTATACAGGATTTCCAAAGTACGGTACTAACTCAATATTTTATGGCGAGCCTAAGCTTTAAGTTCGATCAATTTGGAGGGAAGAAACCAAATAGTGGAAGAGGAAGATACAGATAGATTAGAAAAAAATTAAAAGTAAAGCCCTTCAGAATATTTTGAAGGGCTTTATGATATTATTATGTTTGTAAATGTGGGTTTAATATTTGTTGCAGAAAGACTGTTACCAGCTTCCTCCAGCGCCGCCACCGCTGAAACCGCCACCGCCGAAACCGCCACCAAAGCCACCGCCGCCGAATCCTCCTCCAGAAGATCCACCGCCAAAGCTTCCGCCGCCACGGCCAAGATTGCTTAAGATAATCATATCCATTAGGTCGAATCCACCGCCTCTTCGGCCACGATTGCCACCACCGCGATTTTTACGGGAAAGAATAATCATGATGATTATAAAGAGGATGAATAGAAAAATAAATCCGCCACCACCCAACGAAGAATTTCCTTTCCTTCTCTGCGGTGTGCCTTCGTAAGTTCCGTTAAAAAGCTGTATAATCGCATCCGTACCTTTATCAAGGCCGCTGTAGTAATCTCCTTTTTTAAACTCTGGAATAATGATGTTCCTTACAATCTCACCATTGATTCCCGCAGTAAGCTTTTGTTCGAGTCCGTAGCCTGGGGAGATCCATATTTTACGCTCTTTTTCCGCTAAAAGAATAAACACTCCATTATCCTCTTTAGCTTGGCCTATTCCCCATTTCTGTGCCCATCTTGGAGTTAACAAACCAATGTTCTCTCCATTAATTGTGGGTACTGTAGCTACCACTATTTGTGTGCTGGTAGTATCGGCATAGTTTATCAACTTTTTTTCCAGTGCGCTCTTTTGGGAATCCGATAGAATTTTGGCATAATCGTAAACACTGGTTTCTTCCTTGGGCTTTTCGGGAATATCGAACTGAGCCAGTAGCGGTTGCAAAACAATAATCCCGAAGAAAAATAGAAATAATAAGAGTCCTTTTTTTGTTGTCAAAATATTAGCTTTTAGAAATTTCGTCTGGAAGTTCGTTTACATCGTCGTGCTGCCAAGGAAAATGATCTTGTAGTTCTTTACCAGCTTCTAAAATTCCATAGACCAATCCTTCTTTAAATTCTTTTTTCCTAAAATGTTCTTGGATGATGTCTTTAGTGCTGTCCCAAAAGTTTTCGGGCACTGCCTTATCAATACCTTTATCGCCATAAATGGCAAAAGTTTTATCTTCGGTAGCGACATAAATAAGTACGCCATTTTCTTCTTTGGTATTGTCCATTTTTAACAAATGAAAAACTTCATTTGCGCGAACTACAGGGTCTTTTTTACTGGAGGCTTCGATGTGCACCCTTATTTCACCAGAAGTTTTTTTCTCCGCTTTACGGATCGCCTCTATTATTTCTTTTTCTTCTTCGGAAGATAAAAAAGCGGCTACCTTGGCATTCTTCATTTTAAACTAATTTGCGTGATTTATGCTGAATTTTTTAGGGAAGGATTTGTTAATCTTCCTTGTCATTAAAATCGAATTCTACATCTACCGGTCTTTCAGCACCAGCTTCAGCATCAAAATAAGGTTTGCCTTCAAAATCGAACAATCCGGCCAATATTTTATTTGGAAATGTCTTAACGTGGTTGTTATAAGGTTTAATGGCCTCATTATAGCGAACCCTAGAAGTTTGAATACTGTTTTCTGTACTTGTAAGTTCGTCTTGAAGTTTAAGGAAATTCTGGTTGGCCTTAAGCTCTGGGTAGCGTTCTACAGTTACCAAAAGTCTGCTTAGTGCGCTGCTAACTTGTCCTTGCGCTTGGTTGAATTGTTCCAACTGTTGCGCGCTCAAATCGTTTGCACTTACATTTACCGAAGTGGCTTTGGCCCTGGCTTCAATAACATCCGTTAAAGTATTTCTTTCGAAATCTGCAGCTCCTTTTACAGTATTCACCAAATTGCCAATAAGGTCGTTTCTTCGTTGGTAGGACGTTTGTACATTTCCCCAAGCTTCAGATACGTTTTCATTTAAACGAACGGCAGTATTGTTAAAGCCAACAGCCCAGTTGTAAACGCCGAAACCTATAATTGCCAATACAATTAAACCAATGATCCACTTTTTCATTTTAATTTGCTTTTTTTAAGTTGTTAATTAGTGATATAAATAAGGTCTTGTTACTTTTAAGAAAAGAGCAGTCCAAAATTGATTATTCTTTTTTGAATACTAAAATATTTAAAGCTGATCTTTAATTTTGATAAGTTCTGCCTTTACTCCTTCCAATTTACGAATTATCTCAAAATTAGAAAGTGTTTTCTGTTTTTGTTCTTTCAAGTGTGTCTTTGCGCCGTCTAAAGTAAATCCTCTTTCTTTTACCAAGTGATAAATTAAGCTGAAGTTTTTAATATCTTCTTGGGTGAACTTTCTATTTCCTTTTGCATTTTTTTTTGGGTTGATAATATCAAACTCCTTATCCCAAAAACGAATTAGCGAAGTATTTACATCGAAGGCCTTGGCCACTTCGCCTATACTATAATATAATTTTTCGGGAAGATCTATATGCATTAGTCAAGAGATTGGTTTTCTTGGGATGCAGCATGCAATAAAGCTTCGTACTCTTCGGCCGAAAGTGTTCCGTAGTAGAAGTTTATGGGGTTAATGCGCTGGTCGTCTTTCCATACCTCGTAATGCAGGTGCGGTGCTTCCGACCTTCCTGTACTGCCCACTAAGCCGATGAGGTCTCCTCTTTTTACTTTTTGTCCCGGCCGTACTTTGTACTTGCTTAAGTGTCCGTACAGGCTCATATAACCAAATCCGTGGTCTATTCGAATGTGTTCACCGTACCCAGAAGACCTGTTGTCTGCTCGAGTAACCACGCCGTCTCCCGTGGCGTATACAGGTGTGCCGCGTGGTGAAGTAAAATCCATCCCGTAGTGCATTTTTCTAACTTTGGTAAATGGGTCGGTACGCCAACCATATCCCGAGGCCATTCTTGTAAGATCCTCGTTGCTCACCGGTTGGATAGCAGGAATAGCCGCCAATAACTTTTCTTTTTCTTTGGCGAGTTCGGTAATTTCGTCTAAAGATTTGGATTGTATAACCAATCTTTTCTGAAGTTTCTCCAGTTTTTTAGTGGCATCTATAATAAGATCAGAATTGTTAAAACCTTCAAGTTTTTTATACCTGTTAACTCCACCAAAACCTGCGGTACGTTGCTCTGAAGGAATCGGACTTGCTTCAAAATACAAGCGATAGATATTGTTGTCACGATCTTCAATATTGGCTAAAACTTCTTCAATTTGTGTCATTTTTTTATTCAACAACTCAAATTGAAATTCGTAATTGCGCAATTCCCTGGCTTGAGAAAGCTCTTTGGGCGTATTCACTAAATTGGTGTTTAATAGAATAAGCAAACAAATACCTCCAAAAAGAAAGGAGGCCAATACGAACAAACTAATATTTACAATTTTTTTACCCTTTTTAGGTTCAATTCTCCTGTAAGATAAAGTTTCAGAATCGTAATAATATTTTACCTTCGTCATTAGTTTAAAAATTCTATTTTTGCCAAATATATAGCGATGGCACTCAATTGTGTAACGAACAAATATATAAATTGTTTTTCAGTTTGAACAATTTTTAATAAATGTTAAGAATTAGAGTCTGGTTCTTTCACTTAGTTAACTGAATTTTTGAATTATCGGTATGCTAAAGTGGTTTTTGAACTCGAAATAAGTAAAAATATAGGAGATGAATTCCAAAGAAATAAGAAGGCAGTTTTTAAAGTTTTTTGAAGATAAGAAGCATGAAATCGTTTCTTCTGCCCCAATGGTTATAAAAAACGATCCCACCCTTATGTTTACGAATGCTGGGATGAATCAGTTTAAGGAATATTTTTTAGGAAATAAAAATCCTAAAAACTCTAGGGTGACCGATACGCAAAAATGTCTTCGCGTAAGTGGTAAGCACAACGATTTGGAAGAGGTGGGGAAAGACACTTATCACCATACCATGTTTGAAATGCTTGGGAATTGGAGTTTTGGGGATTATTTTAAAAAGGAAGCTATTCAATGGGCATGGGAATTGCTAACAGAGGTTTATAAAATAGACAAGGATATTTTATATGTAACTGTTTTTGAAGGTGCCGAGGCAGAAGGTTTACCAATAGACCAAGAAGCATACAATCTTTGGAAAGGCATTGTGCCCGAAGACCGAATTATTTTAGGAAACAAGAAAGATAATTTCTGGGAAATGGGAGATCAGGGGCCATGCGGACCTTCCTCTGAAATACATGTGGACATTCGTTCAGCAGAGGAAAAGGCAAAAATTCCAGGAGCCGATTTGGTCAATAAAGATCACCCACAAGTGGTGGAAATTTGGAACTTGGTATTTATTGAATTCAACAGAAAGGCAGATGGGTCTTTAGAAAAACTTCCCGCCAAACATGTGGATACGGGAATGGGCTTCGAGCGTTTGTCTATGGTGCTTCAAGACAAGAAAAGCAATTACGATACCGATGTGTTTACACCGCTTATTCGTGAGATTGAAACCATAACCAAGTCCAAGTATGGCGCCGAAGGTAAAGAAGGCGAAGAAATAAACATTGCCATAAGGGTAATTGCAGATCACGTTCGTGCTGTTGCTTTTGCCATTGCAGATGGGCAGCTGCCAAGTAATACTGGGGCAGGATACGTTATTCGTAGGATTTTGCGTAGGGCCATTAGATATGGATTTACTTTCCTGAACCAAAAAGAACCTTTTATTTACAAATTGGTGGATACCCTTACCAAGCAAATGCAAGAGTTTTTCCCGGAGCTAAAAAAGGAAAAAAACATTATTGTAAATGTAATCCGTGAAGAGGAAAATTCGTTTTTGCGAACCCTGGCACAAGGTTTAATCCTGCTTGATTCTATAATCGATGCAAACGAAGACAAAATTATTGCAGGAAGTAAAGCTTTCGAACTTTACGATACTTATGGCTTTCCTATAGATTTAACAGCATTGATACTTCAGGAAAAGGGTTATCAATTAGATCAGAAAGGGTTTCAAATAGAACTGGAAAAACAAAAAAGCAGATCTCGTGCCGCTACAAAAATAGAAACTGGGGATTGGGAAGTCCTTGTGGATGATCCAGTGGAGGAATTTGTAGGTTACGATATCTTAGAAACCCATGTAAAACTTACCCGTTACCGTAAAGTAGAAAGTAAAAAAGAGGGAGAAATGTATCAATTGGTATTCAATATTACCCCTTTTTATGCTGAAGGCGGCGGACAAGTAGGGGATAAGGGGTATCTGGAGTCTTCAAATGGAGACGTAGTTTATATAATTGATACAAAAAAGGAAAATAATTTAATCATACATCTTGCTAAAAACCTTCCTAAAAATTTAACCGATACTTTTAAGGCTGTGGTGGATGTAAAACAGCGAAGTAGGACTGCTGCCAATCATACCGCTACGCATTTATTGCACCAGGCCTTGAGAAGTGTTTTGGGCAGTCATGTGGAGCAAAAGGGAAGTATGGTGCACAGTGGGTATCTACGTTTCGATTTTTCACATTTTAGTAAGGTTACTTCGGAAGAATTAACACAAATAGAAGATTTTGTCAACGCCCGAATTCGTGAGCAATTGCCTTTGGAAGAAAATAGGCGTATGCCTTACCAAGAGGCTTTAAATGCCGGGGCGGTAGCCTTATTTGGAGAGAAATATGGGGATTTGGTGCGTACCGTTAAATTTGGTGAAAGTATGGAGCTGTGCGGTGGTACCCACGTTAAAAACACTGGGGATATTTGGCATTTTATTATTACTTCGGAAAGTGCTGTTGCTGCTGGAGTACGTAGAATTGAAGCTATTACAAGTGATGCAGCGAAAGACTATTTTGCAAGTCAGACGGAAGCTTTTAAGGAAGTAAAGTCAGTATTAAAAAGCAATAGCGATCCTGTAAAAGCGATTACGACTTTACAGGAAGAAAATGCCTCCATGAAAAAGCAGATAGAACAATTGCTTAAGGATAAAGCTAAAGGATTGAAAGGAGAGCTAAAGGCATCTTTGGAAGAAGTAAACGGAGTTCAATTTTTGGCGAAAAAGGTAGATTTAGACCAAGGCAGTATTAAAGATTTGGCTTTCGAGCTGGGTAGTGAATTTAAGAATTTGTACTTAGTGTTCGCCTCGGAAAATGAAGGAAAAGTACTTTTAACCTGCTACGTTTCCAAAGAAATTGTAAAAGAGAAAGATCTTAATGCGGGACAGATAGTTCGGGAACTCGGGAAACTCATCCAAGGTGGTGGTGGTGGTCAACCATTCTTTGCAACGGCAGGAGGAAGAAATCCAGAAGGAATTAACGATGCTCTTATAAAAGCAAAGGAATTTGTTAAACAATAGCAGTAGCAATATTTTAAAAATTAAACCGGCTCGGGAAAGTTTCCTTCGCCGGTTTTTTGTTTGAGGGTTGGTCGAACAAAAAAATAAAGTTATAGGATGAAAAACTACCCTTTTTTAATCCGCTTTAATTTCTTCTGCATTCGAAACGCCCAAATTGTAGGGATTAAAGCTATTAATAAACCAATCAGCAATCCCTTGAGTGTAAACCGTAAAGTTTGGTTGGTATCAATGTCATGTCTATGATTCCAGATTTCCACAATTTTTCCGTTTTGTATACGAAACACATTAATAATTGGAATGGAGCCAGAACCAAATAGCACCTTGCCAAAAAAAGATTCTGGTTGGTAAGCCATGTGCCATCTAGTGGCGACCAAATCTCCTTCAGCTATTTGGTAATCGATGGTGACCTTGTTTGTGCCATTATCCCAAAATCGATCTGCTATTATTTTTTGTTCAATCGCTGGTTCTGTTACGTTTTTGCGTTCCCCAATGTCGTGAACTACATATTCGTCTGCTAGGTATTTAGAATAATTTTGAGTATTATCCGTAGCCCATAAATCTTCATAAAAACCTTTTACCAGTTTTTTGTTTTTCTCTATTTGGGAAATAGAATCGTAGGGTGCATTCTGCGAAGATGCTAAGCCGAAACAATTCAGGAACAAGAAGAG
The DNA here is from genome assembly GCF_013391805.1 of Galbibacter sp. BG1. Classification (GTDB taxonomy): domain Bacteria; phylum Bacteroidota; class Bacteroidia; order Flavobacteriales; family Flavobacteriaceae; genus Galbibacter. The sequence goes on from NZ_CP058364.1 coordinate 2,072,303, forward strand.
TGCGATTATAGTTTTCATCTTTGTCGATTAATATTTATTGAATTCAATATTAAATAGCTAAGCTACGTTCTCGAGCGGTGATGCAATTTAATTCTGGGCAAAGGGTATCGTAAAATGCATATACCGGAGAGGAAGATTGGGTAAACTGTGAGTAGGAATGGATAGCTCCGTGGTATTCGAATTTAATCACCAATTTTTGGTGAGACATAAAAGTCGATGGAATGTTGGCATATTCCTTATCCACAAAATAGACTCTAAAGCGATGGGAATACCCACTAAAAGTAATTTGTGCGTGAATGGGAATCTTATTTCCATTCCATAAAATAGTTTGCTGCTCTGTACTTACTATAGCTTTTTCAATTTTAAATGTTGAAGAATTCATAATGTTGGTTGTTTTTGATAAAAGTAAGCTACAAACCAACCTTTTGTAAGAGGTAAAACCTCGAAATATAAAGGGTGTTTTTCCCTAATTTTATAAAAGCGTTTAAACCTTTTTTAATTTCTATGGTCTTAGAATTATAAACTTTAAAACACAAATGATATGAAAATTAAATGGAGCATATTAACCGTTATGATGGTTGCTGGAATTGCATTTTCTTCAGCTCAAGAGCGAGGTAGAATGGATAGAAAAGAGAAGCGGGAGGGAATGAAAAGCATGTACAAGGAGTTATCTGCAGATCAAATTGCGGATTTGAAAACGAAAAAAATGGCCCTTACTTTAGACTTAACCGAAAGTCAGCAGAAAGATATTTATACCATAAATAAAGATATTGCTATTGAACGAAAAGAAAAAATGGCCGAATTAAAAGCAAAGAAGGAAGCTGGGGAGAAGCCAACAGCAGATGAGCGATACGCCCGTATGAATGAGAGGTTGGATGCCCAATTAGAAGTTCAATCTAAAATGAAGAAAATTTTAAACGAGGAGCAGTATAAAATGTGGAAGCGAAGTATGCACAAGGCAAAAAAGGAATTTAAACACCATAGGGAGGCCAGAAAATAGTTGCTTAAATTTAATTGCAAAAAATAAACCCCAAAAAAACGTTAAGTCTTTCGGGGTTTTTTTAGTATCTGATATTAATCTTAGGCAATTTCACAAAACAGTCCTTCGTCTGTTTTGGAAACTTTTACCAATTTGTGTTTGGTAAGTCCTTTAATTGTTTTGTCCCACTTTTTATTGCTCAATCCCGATTGGGTTTTTAAGTCTTCCAACGGCATTTTATTCTCTTTTTTCAGCATTTCAAATACCGCTTTTTCTTCATCGTTAAGCGCTACTTCAACTTTTTTCTCTGGTCTCATTTGAGGGAAGAAAAGCACTTCCTGTATAGAGGCGTTATTGGTTAAAAGCATTACCAAGCGGTCTATGCCAATTCCAATTCCAGAAGTTGGGGGCATTCCGTATTCAAGGGCACGCAAGAAATCTTGATCGATAAACATCGCCTCGTCGTCGCCTTTTTCAGAAAGTTTTAATTGTTCTTCAAAACGTTCCCTTTGGTCGATAGGGTCGTTAAGCTCAGAATAGGCATTGGCCAATTCTTTTCCGTTAACCATCAGCTCAAATCGCTCGGTTAATGCAGGGTTGTCCCTATGTTCTTTGGTAAGCGGACTCATTTCTTTTGGGTAATCGGTGATAAAGGTTGGTTGGATGTAATTGTGTTCACATTTTTCACCAAAAATTTCATCAATAAGCTTCCCAATACCCATGCTTTCATCTGCAGGGATGTCTAGTTTGATACAAACTTCTCGGAGTTCTTCCTCGTTCATTCCCGCAACATCAAAACCAGTATGATCTTTTATGGCTTGCAATATGGGCACACGTGGGTAAGGAGCTGTAAAGTTAATTTCATTTTTCCCAACCGTTACTTTCGGACTCCCGTTGGCATCGGTAGCTACTTTCTCAAGCAACTCTTCTGTCATGTTCATCATCCAGTTGTAATCTTTATAAGAAACATACAATTCCATTACCGTAAACTCTGGGTTATGTGTTTTGTCCATTCCCTCATTACGAAAATCCTTTGCAAATTCATACACCCCATCAAACCCACCAACAATTAGTCTTTTTAAATAAAGTTCGTTAGCAATACGCAAATATAAAGGGATGTTTAGCGCATTATGGTGTGTTACAAAAGGTCTTGCCGCAGCTCCTCCAGGGATGGCCTGTAGTATTGGGGTCTCTACCTCGATATAATCACGAGAATTAAAAAACTCCCGCATGCTGTTGGTAATTTTGGTACGCTTTTTAAAAGTTTCTTTTACATGGGGGTTTACGATAAGATCGACATATCTTTGTCTGTATCGCAGTTCGGGATCGTTAAACTCATCGTATACATTTCCTTCTCCATCAACTTTTGGTAGGGGTAGTGGGCGTAAGGATTTATTTAGCACGGTAAAGTTCTTTACCATTACTGTTTTTTCACCAACTTGTGTTTTGAAGAGTGTTCCTTCGATACCTATGATGTCTCCAATATCAAGAAGTTTTTTATAAACGTCGTTGTAAAGGGTTTTATCTTCATCTGGACAAATTTCATCTCTATTAAAATAGAGCTGGATTCGGCCTTCACTATCTTGCAACTCAGCAAAAGAAGCTTTTCCTTGAATACGTCTGCTCATTAACCTTCCTGCAAGAACAACCTTTTTGTCATCTTCAAATTCCTGTTTGACTTTCTTTGAGGTGTGATCTACCGGGTACAAATCGGCCGGATAAGGATTAATGCCCAATTCACGAAGCTTTCCAAGCTTTTCTCTACGGATAATTTCTTGTTCTGAAAGTTGCATAATTTAATTTGTCATTTTAAGCCTGCGAAGATAAGGAGTATTTAACAATCTATCAATCAATTTGTATTATTACTGAAGCTAAGTTCTGGGTGTCTTCCGAAGTGAACACCGGAAATTTTATTGCTGAAATAATTCTGATAAAATTGTAACAATTTTTAAAGTTAGGCGTCTTAAATATAGAAGCGTATTATATTTGCATTGTCTTCAGAAGTAATCAAGCTGAAGTTAACTGCTGATTTTTTCAGCATAAATATTTTCATCAATCAAAAAAAATAAAAAATGAGTATTTGGAGAGTGTTACTTTCAATTCTTAGCCCGCCCCTAGCTGTGTTGGACAAAGGTTGTGGTTCGATTATAATTGTATTTCTATTGTGGCTTTGTGGCTGGATTCCCGGCGTTATTGCCGCCTTAATTATTTTGAATAATCCTAACAGATAGTTTTACTCACTAAGTGAGATTTATAATGCCTTTTGTCCATATGATGAGGTTGTTTACTTCTGAAAAACCAACTGTATTCCGTTTCCAGAATCTTCAATGGTCAATTCGTTACCACTTAAATCGATAATGTCAAAAATATTGAAGGCTTCTTCGTCGTCAAATAAAACTAACTGAAGATTTTCAGAAACTGCATATTTGAAGGCTTCGGCCGCGGTGTTATTGCACACATCGTTCATGTCTTTTCCGTAAGATTGTGTAATTACATCTTCTAGGTTTACAAAGTTTAGATAGGTTTGGGAAGTACATTCATCTGGTGCTGTAAGCATTCCATTTTGCGTGACACCCGTTAAAAACCATTGCCCGATGAGCCGTTGATTGTAAGGAGTGTAACCATCATCATCGTTGGAACATCCTAAAGCAAGTATGATTAAAAATAAAAACAAGATTTTTTTAAAAGAATCCATAATGTAAATTGTTGGTAATCATAAAATTAATTATTTTTTAGATGATTTTCTAGTTTTTCTTTGAGGTGTTTAAAATGTTCGATAATGCGATGGTGGTTTCTAAACCTACATATGTCTGCGGGATATTGTATTTTTGTAGAAGGAATTTATGAGAGATGAATAAAAAAGTTGTTTTGCAAGATCTTGGGCATCGGGATTACAAAGAAACGTGGGATTATCAAGAGTTGCTTTTTAAAGCTATTTTAGATACAAAAATTAAAAATAGAAGGGAAGGCACTGCAGAAGAAACCCTTAATTATTTTCTATTTGTAGAGCACCCTCATGTCTACACCTTGGGTAAAAGCGGAGATTTGAAAAATTTGCTTTTAAATGAAGTTCAGTTGCGGGAAAAAGGCGCTACATTTTATAAGATCAATAGAGGGGGAGATATTACGTATCACGGGCCTGGACAAATTGTAGGGTACCCTATTTTAGATTTGGATAATTTCTTTACCGACATTCATAAGTACCTACGGTTTTTAGAGGAAGTAATTATTCTTACGCTAGAGGAATATGGACTAAAAGCTACCAGAAGTGAAGGGGAGACAGGTGTTTGGATTGATGTGGGGACTCCATTTGCGAGAAAAATATGTGCCATGGGCGTACGGGCCTCTAGATGGGTCACTATGCATGGTTTTGCTTTAAATGTGAACGCCAATTTGGGCTATTTTGATAATATTATTCCCTGTGGAATTCGTGGTAAGGGAGTTACTTCCTTAAATGTGGAGTTGGGTAAGGAAAAAATCGATGTGGTTGAAGTGAAATTGAAACTTCAAAAGCATTTCATGAAACTTTTCGAAGCCGAATTTATTGAAGAGCTTACGTAATCATATAAACTTAAGGTAAAAGAAGGTTGCAAGTCTCGATTAAGAACAAGAGATGTCCCTTGGCAGTCCCTTTTCGTAAAAAATAGCGAGCGTAAAAATATATTGCCAATCTTTTTGTCGACCCAACTACGGGGTTCATATGAAATTTAAGTAGCTCAATTAAGTTTATAACAAATCACTGAGTTTTTATCTCCCACTGTTACTATCTCGAGGTTTTTGTCATTATCAATGTCATCAAGATCTACTGCAGAGTCTCCGTAAACCGGAAAGTTTTCAATCATTTTGGCGTTACTATCAAACAAATATACTTTGTGCGTTTGTTTGTCGGTGGTGGATACATAAATCTTATCCCCTATATAAAATATTTTGGGCTGGGTGTATATTCCAAAATCTAATGTTGCCTCGTTACCATTAATAGTCAATTTATTTTCAGAAATAGTGGCAAGGGTGTTTACAGTTGCATCAATGAGATGGTTATCTTTTAGTCCAAGTTCGATTTTATTGAGTCCTCCATTTTGGTCTACCTGAATTAAATCTCCAGAGGTATTGGTGGTTGTGAACTTTCGGTCGTATAGATAAACTTCATTTCCGGAAAAATCAATAGAACCTTTTACACGCACCCTTAAATCCCCGGTTCGGTGAAGAATGTCCAGTTTTCCATCTTTTTCTTGAAGGATGATGTAATCTTTATTTCCAATGCGGATGTGCTTAGCCTTGTTGATAATGGTGTTTTCAGTTTCTTTCAAAATAAAACCATCTACTATTTGTCCGTTTCTATCGTACATTTTTATTTTTTTGCCCATAATTACTACAAACCGGTAGTCTTTGGTAATGCTGTAATCGAAGACGGCTAGGGGTTGAGTGATTTCATTGCTGAAGTCCAATGGAAATGGAGAGACATCTTCCCCGTTTCTATCCACGACCCTAAACCTATTTTTAGTCGTAAAAGCCAGTTGTAAACGCCCATTTCTATAGAGGTCTATTTGCGTGATGTCTCCATTTATTTTACTGTCCAATTTCTTTTTCCATAAAACCTTTCCATCGGTACCTATTAAATATAGATTGTTATCAACATCTTGAACTACAATTTCTTTTTTCTTAGTGTAATGATTGAGAACAAACTGTGGCTGCGTTGCAATATCATTATCTAGAGTTGTCGTGAACATTTGCGTAATGATATTTGATTGTACTGTAGAGGTACTTGCCTTTTTTAACAAAGCGTGAAAGTGCGCAAAATCCCCTTCTGCTATGTATTGAAAAGCTATAAACTTATAGTCATCAAAAGACTTGTCTGAGATAGTTTTTTTAAATTCTTCATTTAAAATAGCATCGCTGTTCTTTAGTCTTTCTAAATTTCCAATGGCTAAAATGGTAGATTCATCTGCTAGTTCGTTTCTTAAATTTCTATAAGAAGGCAATTGAGAAAGAGTAGCGCTATTTTGGTAATAGGAAATGAGGTCTTCTATCAAATTTTCATTTTCAGCAAAAACATAAAAATCGTCAATCTTTGCCACGAAATTTGTGTTGATTCCTTTAGTTATTTTAGAAAAATGGAGTTCTATAATATTTTCTTGGTTCAGTTCCCAAACATTATAATCCCTAAAGTTTTTCTTTTCCTTTACATATTTTTGGAGGCGGTCTTCGAAATCTAAATTATCTTCAACCTGAAAAGCGAAGAGCTTTGTGTCCTTAAGTCCCATTTCTATCATTTCCGTAGTGCCGTTAAAGAGCGAGTCTGTTAGTTGAGACTTTTTAGGTTCGTTTCCCTGTAGCCCGGGATAGGAAATGTAATAAGTTGCATTTAGCGGAACTATTTCTGCCGCCAAGCTGTTTCTTGGGGTAGTGTATTTAAAAACATTTAAAGTGTTGTTGGTAGAATCTTTCGTAACGGCAAGTCCGTTAAGTTTAATGTAATCTTGAGCAATACTCGCATCCACAGAGGTCCAATCATTAAAATTCACCAAATGTTTCGAAATAGTTTCTGATAAAACATTGGGAAAGAAATCTTGGCCTTTTTTGTGATTTACAAATATATTGGCCGCGGAATTATTTTGAGCCACTAGATAAAGTTTTTCCAGGGAGGGATTAGCTTTCATTTTTCCTGAATTTCTAATCATATTCTCAATAATGAGCCGCGAAGAAGAACCGATAAAGTAGTCATTTATGGAGGTGCTAAAGAGTTTTTTATTATTGATTGTTAAAATTTTTATGTTGGCGCCCTCATAAGCAATGGTTTCCATTTTTCTGTTGACAGTTGAATCTAATTGAAAAAGGTTGGTATTATTTTTACTAACGAAGGTATACTCAAATTTATTTTTTCCAATCTCATTAAAGGCTAAAAGGGATGTTTTTTTAGGATGTAAATATTGGAGTGTAGAAACCAGTGAATTAGCCTCTTGATGAACAGTACTCTTTTTTATGATTTTTAAAAAATCATTATTGATTAATTCACTTTTAAATCTATCAAAGTCATTGATTTTTATTACCACAGTTGCTTGGCGGGGGGTATAGGCTATGATTTGGTCTGTGGATACTTCCTTTTGTTTTTCACACGATTGGAGTAAGCAGCATGAAATGCCTAGAATAACAAGGAGTTGTCTCATGAAAAAAATCTTTTAAACAAAAATAGAATTAAGACTTTAAATTTAACTTGAAAATACTAATTAAATAGTGATTAAAAAATAGCAATTGCACTGTTGTAGAATATAATCAGTAAATTAATAATTGTATTAAATACTCTTTAATAATTAACTTAATTTAGTATTTATATTTTTGTTTTTAATAAAATTTTAAGATATTCGTGCTACGCTAAATTCAAATTAATTAAAATATGAGATCGAAGTTTACTTGGTTGCTGACGCTATTTATGGCGTTGGTATTACAATTCTCCTATGGACAGGAGAAAACAATTACTGGTGTGGTAACAGACCAGGACGGGCTTCCTTTACCGGGGGCAAACGTTACTGTTAAAGGTACAACTACGGGTACCCAAACAGATTTTGACGGTAACTATTCTATTAGTGCTTCAACAGGAGAAACATTGGTGTTTTCCTACGTGGGTCAGAAAACAGAAGAACGAACTGTAGGTGCTGCAAGTTCAATAAATGTAACTCTGGAACAAGATTCGCAGGCACTTGAAGAAGTTGTAGTAGTAGGTTATGGAACAACCACCAAAGAAGCATATACCGGTACTGCAACTACTATTTCAACTGAAGATATTGAACTTAAAAACAATCCTAACATCACGCAATCTTTGGCTGGAGAGGCTGCAGGGGTTCAGGTAATTAATACCTCCGGGCAACCTGGTTCTACCTCTACAGTTCGTATTCGTGGTTTTGGTTCTGTAAACGGTAACAGAGCTCCACTTTACGTAGTAGATGGAGTGCCGTTAACAACAGCATCCCTTGATGGGGACGGAGAAAGGGTTAATAATGGTAGTTTAAACGCCATTAATCCAAATGATATTAAGAGTACTACAATATTAAAAGATGCAACTGCAACTGCCATCTATGGTTCTCGTGGTGCTAATGGTGTGGTTTTAATCACTACCAAATCTGGTAGTGGCAGAGGTAATTTTATAGAGGTTGATGTTAAAACCGGTGTTAATACTCAGTTATTACCGAGGTATGATGTAATTACTTCTCCTGAAGAATCAATTGGGCTTATGTGGGAAGCTAAAGTTAATAGAGAGATTTTAACTGGAAATCCGAACCCTATTGAAACTGTAAACAATAATTTATTTACAACTATTTTGCCACCTGGCTATAATATGTGGAATGTTGCCAATGGAGCAGAATTGATTGATCCAGCTACAGGTCAAGTGCGGTCAGGAGTTACTAGAAGATACACCCCTATGCGCTATGAAGATGCTTCCTTCAATTCTGGTTTTAGAAATGAGGCAAACTTGAGAATGGGTGGAGGAGATGAAAAATCTTCCTATTATATTTCAGGAGGATTTCTTGATGATGATGGTTATGCTATCAATTCAAGCTACAAACGATATAATACACGTATCAATGTTAGATCCGATATAAAAGATTGGTTAAACGTAGGAGCTAATTTAGGTTATACATATTCTGAAAGTTTAAATAATGGTCAAACTGATGGTGCAGAAAATCTATTTGAGTTTGCAGATAAGACACCGCCAATTTACCCTGTTTTTCTTCGGGATGATAATTATCAATTGGTCCCTGATCCGATTTTTGGCGGTAATCAGTATGATTATGGTTCTGCCTCAGGTTTTAGAACAAGGCCAACCTCTGATCAATTAAACCCTGTTGGTTCTGCTCTTTATGATTATAATGGAACTGATAGGAATGAAATAATAGGTAGTTTTAATGCTACTTTAAATATTGCTGAAGGTTTAACATTTGAAACGACCTTTGGTATGCAATATTTTAACAATGATGCGATATCAGTAGGAAATCAATTTTACGGGGTTGCCACTGCCAATGAAGGTGATTTATTTCAGACAACGACAGAGAGTTTAACAACAAACTTCTTGCAATTGCTCCGCTATAAGAAATCTTTTGATAAGCATTCTTTTGAAGTATTGGTTGCTCATGAAAGTAATGACTTCGAAGAGACAATTGAAACAGCTTTTAAGGCTAAAGCTATTATTCCTCAAGGTCGAGAATTGGATAACTACATTATCAATTTACAAAATCCAACAGGTTTCAAACAGGCTAGAACTTTAGAGTCTTATTTTGGTCAATTTAATTATGATTTTGATAGAAAGTATTTTCTAACGGCTTCAGTTCGTAGGGATGGGTCTTCAAGATTTGCTAACGACAAATGGGATACCTTTGGTTCAATCGGTGGAGCTTGGGTTTTATCTAATGAAGAATTTTTGTCAGGGAATAATTTATTAAGATATTTAAAAATAAAAGCTTCATATGGTGTTACTGGGGATGAAAGCGGGGTTGATTTCTATACAGGAATTAATACTTTTGGTGTTACAAACCTAGGAGGGGAGTTTGCCGTAGCACCAGAACTTTTTGCTAACCCATCTTTAACTTGGGAAACTTCAGATCAATATCAGGCGGGTGTTGAGTTTACTTTAGGTAATTTTTTAGATGCTACTATTGATTATTATATTAAAGATACGGATAATCTTATTTTTGATAGAAGAATATCACCTTCTTCTGGAGTGGCAGTTATAACTGTAAATGATGGGGTTCTTCGAAATAGTGGTCTAGAATTTGACTTTACAGGGCATATTTTGAATACTCAAGATGTTAAGATTGATCTTTCTGTTAATGGAGCAATTTATGACAACGAAATTAGAACCATGCCTCTTGATCCAGAAACAGGAGAACCATCGGTTCTTAATATTGTTAATCGCTACGGATATTCTGAAGGAAGTTCTATATATGATTTTTATATGAGAGAATATGCTGGTGTTGATCCCGCAGATGGATATCCTATATGGAATCAATATTATGACGATTTAAATGGGAATGGAACGTTAGATGCAGGAGAATCAATTGCATCCTTAACACCTTATCTTAGTGAGAATCCTGATGCAAATATTAACAGTCAAACAACGAAGACCTATGCTGATGCAACTCAAAAATATGTAGATAAATCTGGTATTCCAGATGTAGCTGGTGCTTTTCGTTTAAACACCAAAGTACATAATTTTAGCTTGTCTGCACAATTCACCTATTCTATCGGCGGTTGGGGTTACGATGCCCAGTATGCTGAATTAATGCATGATAATAATGGGGGTATTTTAGCAACAAATAGACATACAGATGTGCGAAATAGATGGAGAGAGCCTGGCGACATTACAGACGTTCCATTAATTGCTGATCGTGTTATTCCAAATATCCTATCTCAATCAACTCGTTATTTGACTAAGACCGATTTTATAGCTTTGAATAATATTGTTTTAGGCTATTCTTTCCCTAAGAAGTCATTAGATCAATTCGGGATGACAGGACTTAATTTATTTGTTTCTGGAGATAACTTATTTTTTGAGGGAGCTAGAGATGGATTTAATCCAACTACTAGCGAAAGTGGTAATTCTGGTAGAGGGCTTTATGCTCCTTTAACTACATTTACTTTTGGAGTTAGAGCAAAATTTTAAAAAAAGAATAATGAAAAGAAATATGAAAAATTTTATATGGATTGCATGTTTAGCATCCTTGTCGATAAGCTGTGGAGACGATTTCTTGGTAGAAGAACCTACTGGAAATATTATTAACGCAGACCAATTATCAGAAGCAGTTGAGAAGAACCCTGAATTGGGCGCTGGTACAATTACAGGTATATACGCGACGATGTTTACTACTGGTACAGGGGGCACTACATCTCAACAGGATTTTGGGCAAAAAGGTTATGATGTTTATGGAGACATGATTTCTGGGGATATGGCCTTAACTGTTAGCTCGTTTGGATGGTATAGGGCCAGAATTACAGAACTACAGGCCGCAACTGACTTTACTCAACAAGAGAATTATCAAGTTTGGAGATACTACTATAGAGTAATAAATCAAGCCAACTTAGTTATTGAAAGTTTAGGGGGTAATGATGCTGTTTTACAAGACGAAGACCTTCAACATATCTTTGGTCAGGCTTTAGCGATGAGAGCACATTCCTATTTTTATTTAACTCAGTTTATGATCAACGACGTAGAGGCTTCTTGGACTTCAGAAACACTCCCTATCTACACTGAACCTGGTTTTGTTGGAAATCCTAAATCGACTACGGAGGAAGTTTATGCGCTTATGGAGGATGATTTGACTAGAGCAATTGATTTGCTAGATGGGTTTGCAAGACCATCAAAAACTCAGGTTAATAAAGAAGTGGCGCAAACAATTTTGGCTTATGTATTGGGTTCGAGAAGAGACAGATGGCAAGATGTCGTTAATTTAACAAATGAGGTGCTTTTAAATACAACAGCATCACCAATGACTGATGATGATTCTATTAATGGTATATTTGGTGGTTTCAACGATGTAAATTCTCAAGGCTGGATGTGGGGCGTAGATCTTACTTCGGATATTGCCTTAGGTCTAGTTTCTTGGTGGGGGCAGATTGATGCCTATTCCTATAGTTATGCCGCAGTAGGAGATAACAAGGGCATGGATTCCGACCTTTACGGTAGCATGCAACCCGATGATATTCGAAGGGATCAATTTTTGAATAATCCTGAGAGCTCAAGGCATTTGCAGCCATTATTTAAATTCTATGACTCAGATCGTGTTATCTTTGGAACATCGCAGATAGTGAAAGCAGATTACATCTATATGAGGTATGAAGAACCACTTCTTTTGAATATTGAAGCGCTGGCGAAGTCTGGACAGGAAAGTGCAGCTATCGCAGCCCTTACAGATTTTGTATCCACCAGAGTGGATGATGCTTCTTATATTAGTGGATTAAGTGGACAGGCCTTGATTGAAGAAATATATAAGCAGACTCGTTTGGAGTTATGGGGTGAGGGTAAAAGTTATTTAGCACTAAAGCGTAATGAGGAAACCGTTGTTAGAGGAGATAACCACTTATCTTTCCAAGGAGTTCCGATGCCTTTCGATGATGAAAGACTAACTTTTGAAATTCCACAACAAGAATTACAGGATAATAATAATATTACTACACAGAATTAACAAATGTGTATTAGTAGCATACTGCTATTATAGTAGTTTTATTTGAATTGCTTAAATAATTAGAAAAGCCCACCTTAAGGTGGGCTTTTTAATTTCTAAGCTCGTCCCTCACTAAGGTAATCTGACGTAAATAACTATGGAATATATTAGATTCGAGAAGTAAGCTCTCTTAATGTAATTGTTATTCAGTGGTTTCTTTATCAAGTAAAATAGCGAGATAAACCTATGCAAACTAAAAAATGGTTATGCTGTTTAAGGTCAAAGTATTGTTTGATTATTTTTAGCAAGATTTTGAATAAAAGAGACAATGATTTGCTTAAAATAACAGTTTTTTAAGATATGGAATAGCCTTTTCTAGTGAGGTTTTAAAAGGTGATTATTAATTCTTTATAGTATAAACTTCTAAAGGTGAATTATTACTTATTATGAAAAGTTTATCTTCATTTTCACATTGTATTATTTTTGTAGCCACTACTTCTGAATCAATAGATAAAATTCCAAGATCTGAGGCTTTGATAATTTCATCTGAATTTTTCAGAAAAAAGCCCTTTAACGAACTATAGCCTCCATGGTAGGTGTTTACTCCTAATTTGTTTCCGGTTATCAGTAAGTATTGTTCATCATCATAATCGATTTTTTCAAAAGCAGTAATTGGAGCCATTTGTAATTCATTACTAAGAGGGATGAAGTTGGTGAAATTTCCGTTTTCATTGACCAAATATCCCGACGAGAGCGTTGAAATTTCGAAAATCTTAGATTTTTTTATTTCTTTAGACCCAAATATTTCTTCTATTGTTTGAGACGAAAAAAGCTTATTTGTAGTGTATTTTTTCTTAATAAAATTTATTTGGGATTCTAACTCCATTTTTGAATTAATCGGATAATATTTATCGTCTACATTATATGCTATAATAGTTTCTTTATAACCGTCATTATTAAAATCTGAATAATACATTCTCAAAGGTTTTTCAGTGCTTGCATGAAAATGAGTGTTGAGGCCCCAATTGCCAAGAATAATATCTTTGTCGCCATCCAAATCTATGTCAAACAATAGTAATGTTTGCCAAAGTCCATTAATTTTTAAATCATCTGAAGCTGTCAATTTACCTTTGTTGTTGTAGAATATTTTAGGACTATCCCATTCTGAAGATACTATTAAGTCTGGATATCCATTGTTGTCAAGATCTTCCCAGATTGCATCCGTTACATGAGTTCTCAGTTCGAAATTAGTATTTTGAATGAACTTACCTTTACCATCGTTTTGTAATAACAATGAAAATACTTCTTGACCAAAATCTCCTTCTTTCGAGTAATTTCCAATAAATAGATCAATGTCTCCATCTTTATCGTAATCAATTGCTGAGACAACCCTGGCATTGAAGTTGTTATCGGGAATCCTATTCTGTGTTTTGCTGAAATTTCCTTTGTTGTTCAAATAAAACCTATCTCCATAAGTTCCATTCTTAGATCGTGAGCTTATGCCTGAGGCTATATACAAATCTAAATCTCCATCACCATCCGCATCAAAAAATTCAGCAGCATTGTCTTCGTAAAGCGAGTCAGATTCTATTCCAGGAATGCCTTTTAAATTAAAAGAGGATCCAGAATTCATATAAAGCTTAGCAGTGTGGCCAGAAGAATTCCCAAGGAATAAGTCTACAAAACCATTTCCATCTATATCTCCAGTTGCCACTGCTGGTCCTAAGCGTGAAACTGCATAGGGAATAAGTTTTTCATTGTGAAAGTCGTCGTATTTATCTTCCTCATGCATGAATGTAATAAAATCATTATCTTTTCTAAATGGTTTTTCAAAGGGTTTATTTACAAACTTATACTTAGAAAGTGTGTCTTTGAAGGTTACTAAGAGATTTTGGTTTACGGCAGTTCTACCAATTTTTTGAAGTGAATTATCTGGCCATATAATCTTTATAGAGTCAATATATTGATTATTTCCCAATCCAAAATGAAGCCTATTGTCCTTTGAAGATAAAAAGCCTCTAGAGCGAAACAATTGCTTTTTTTGAATTAAATTTCCTGAGTAAATAACTGCTTTCACGCCTATACCTGAGAAATTTCCTTTGGTATATTCAAAAGATAGATTAATGTACTTGTTTGAAGTTGATTCGGATTTATTTTCTAAAATTTCAGAAGCGCTATTCAAATTATTTAAAACAATATCCAAATCTCCATCATTGTCCAAATCGCAATACAATGCACCATTGCTTAGGGAAGCTTTTTCTTCAAACCATTTCCCTGTTTTTCTATCGAATTTACTGGAATTACCTTTGAAAATTTCATTTGAAACAGCGCCCGAAGGCATTTTATCTATAGAGTTGTACAGCCATTCAATTCCCCGGCTATGCGATCTGTTTTTAAAAGCATTAGAGACGTAATTCTTGAAATCAAGATCGTTAGGCCTTCTTAAAATTCCATTAGAGATAAAAAGGTCTTGATGGCCGTCATTATCAAAATCCGCAAAAAGAGGCCCCCAACTCCAATCCGTTGCCGCAAGGTTATTGAATAATGCAGTTTCGACAAAAGAGCCATTACCACTATTTATTTGAAGCATATTTCTGGCGTACTGATCTTTATATCCAAGATCACTTAAATAATTTTGCATATTATACATTGCATCATCCCCTTCACTTTCTTTTTTTACTTTCTCATCCTTGGGTAACATGTCGAGAGTGATTAAATCGATAAAGCCATCGTTGTTAATGTCTGCGGCATCACTTCCCATAGAAAAACGACTAATAGTGGAGAAGGATTTATTAAGTGATTCTACAAATGTTCCGTCTCCTTTGTTAAGGTAATAGTAATCATCTTCATGGAAATCGTTGCAAACATAAATATCATCCCAGCCGTCATTGTTGAAGTCTGAAATAGAAGCGCTTAGGCCATAACCGTTGAGCCCACCATAAATTTTAGCTTCTTCGCTAACATCCTTATATTTTCCCGATTCATTTTTGAGTAAAACATCTCCAACCTTGGAAACCCTTTTGTTTCTTATATCTGCTTTTCCATGGGATAATGTAGTGTGTATAGCATGATTTACAATATAAACGTCTAAATCATCGTCTTTATCATAGTCGAAGAAGTAAGCTTGAGTTGAGTAGCCTTTATGATTTAAGCCATATTCAGCCGACTTTTCTGAAAAAGTCCCATCTCCGTTATTGATAAATAACTCGTTGTGTCCTTTAAAGTCTAATAAGCCGGAAACAGAACACAGGTAAATATCCAAATAGCCATCATTGTTAATATCCACCATAGTTACTCCGGTATTCCAGTCAGAATTACTTTGAACCATCGCTTTGTCAGTAATATCTTCAAATTTCATTTCACCTTTATTGAGGTAAAGTCTATTTTTACCCTGGTTCGAAACGAAATATAGATCTTGTAGGCCATCATTGTTGATATCCCCCGCCGCAACTCCTCCTCCGTTATAGTAATAGATATAATTAATAATACTTTGATTGGAGCTCTCCTTAATCTCATTGACGAAATCTACTCCAGATATTTCCGAAGGGATTGAATTAAAAAGGTAGTCGTCATTACTAATTAATGCTGGTTCCTTCTCTTTCGTGCAAGCAAATAAAATAAAGAGAATGTTACCAAATATTGATATATGTCGTAAACTCATAAACATTTAAGTTAAATAAAAATTAAATATAACAGTTTCTTTTTTTTTGAATAGGGGAAATTTAATTAAACTAAAATCTATTATCTTCCACAAGAGCGTTTGTTATTCAAAGTATTTTTTGAAAATATACAGTTTTCACAACCCCAGCTTCAACTGCTCTGGTAATAACCTGAACGTCTTTCGGTGATATTTGGTTGCTCCATATTTTTCTATGGCCGCGCGATGCTCTTTGGTAGGATAGCCTTTATTTTTTTTCCAATTGTACATTGGATATTCTTCGTGAATTTGCTCCATGTAAGCATCTCGATACGTCTTGGCCAATATGGAAGCTGCCGCTATACTTAAATATTTACTATCCCCTTTAATGATACATTGATGCGGAATTTTATGGTAATTTTTAAATCTGTTGCCGTCAACTATAATGTGTTCTATATCAGTCTGCAATTGATCAAGCGCACGATGCATTCCCAGAATAGAGGCGTTTAGAATATTAATTTTATCTATTTCCGAAGGAAAAATATGGGCGACTCCAAAGCAAACAGCTTGCGTTTCAATTATGGGTCTCAATAGGTTTCTTTTAATTTCAGTCAACTGCTTTGAATCGTTTATTATTGTATTTTCAAATTCAGACGGGAGAATAACTGCTGCTGCCGTAACTGGCCCAGCTAAGCAACCCCTGCCAGCTTCATCGGTACCGGCTTCCCACTTGAAATGGCTATAAGATTTCAGCATTTTTTTCGTTATTTAAGAAATAGATGTAAATGCAATTCTTCAAAGTTAAAAAAGTAATGGCTATAGCAACCTTGTGGGGGAATAAAAATTGAAAATTGGGCGGTGAGGTTTTCATTTTTTAATATTCATCTATTATTAATAGTTGTTTGGTAACCAAATGTACAACACTCTTTTCGGGATTAGTAGGTTTTCAATTTATTGATGGGCATTTCAAGCAAATAATATACCTTTGCTTTCAAATTAATAACATAAGAGTGGAGTTCCTACCCACGAATGGAAGGATTATATTTATAGTTAGACAGAGATTAAGTGATTGATAAATTTAAACGTGTGAAGTATTTTAATTTTATTTGGATATTCCTAAGTTTTGGATTGGGTTTTGGTTACGCACAAACAGAGATTGATAGAGAGGTTGCAACCGATACCTCCTTGGCTACTTCAGAAAGAAAATTCAATAAAAAGAAAGAAGATAAAAAGGATTTTCCCATTGAGGATTATAAGATTATTTCATACGCTAGGGATACCACTCATTTCGATACTACACTTACCATTTTTAAAGAGTATAAATACAACTACCTCCGTAAAGATAATTTCGAATTACTGCCTTTCGCCAATGTTGGGCAAACCTATAATTTATTAGGTGCTGAAACTAAATTAAAAGGCTTTTACCCGAGAATGGGGGAAGAAGCTAAATACAATAATTATTTGGAGGTGGAAGATGTGGATTATTACAGGGTGCCAACGCCAACCACAGAATTGTTCTATAAAACCGTTATGGAGCAAGGCCAAATTTTGGATGCATTAATTACATTAAATACTTCCCCGCAGTTTAATTTTTCCCTTGCTTATAAGGGAACGCGCTCTCTGGGGAAATATCAACACATTTTATCGAGCTCGGGGAATTTTAGGTTCACCACCAATTATCAAACCAAGAACGGGAAATACCAAATGAGGGGGCATTACACTTCCCAAGATATTTTAAATGAAGAAAATGGGGGGTTGGCTGTTCCAGATCAATTCACTTCTGGAGACGATGAGTTTAAAGATCGTTCCCGAATCGATGTTCGCTTTGAGGATGCAGAAAATTTCTTGTTGGGTAAGAGGTATTTTTTAGATCATCGGTATTATCTGTTTAAAGAGCAGGATTCGCTTAGAAATTACGGACTCTCCATTGGGCATCAATTAATGTATGAAACAAAAACCTATGAGTTCCGTCAAGATAATGCCAATACGTATTTTGGGGAAGCGTATCAATCATCAGATCTTGAAGATCGTTCCCGTTTTAAAGCATTGAACAATCAGTTAAATCTAAACTACGATAATAAGATAATTGGGGAGGCATCTTTTCTTGTGAACTTCTATCGCTATAATTACTATTTTAATAGTTTGGTGGTGCAGGAAGATCAAACTATTGAGAATCAATTAAGGGACAACGAAATTTCCTTAGGTGGAAAATGGAAAAAACGTATCGGCGGATTTTTGGTAGCGGCCGATTTTACCCAAAACATCGTAGGCGAGATGGGAGGGACTCTGCTAAATGCTGAAATGGGTTACGATGTTAATGATGATATCAATGTAAAAGCAAACCTACATGCTTCTTCTAGAATGCCAAACTTTAATTTCTTGCTTTATCAAAGTGACTATAGGTCGTACAATTGGCAAAATGACGATTTTGAAAAGCAAAGTATAAGTACCCTGGAAGGAAGCGTAGCTTCAAAAAAATGGGGAGAGTTGAGTGTTTCGTACACCATTAGGGATAAATATGCTTATTTTCAAGAGGACCTAGATACGGGAGATTCTACATCGACCATTGCAGATGATGTGCAGCGGGTACTTCCAAATCAGTTTTCAGGTTCTATAAATTCCATAAAAGTTAAGTTTAGCAACGATTTGCATTTTCTTCGTCGGTGGGGATTGGCGAATACTATAATGTATCAAAACGTAAATCAAAGTGAAAACATTATAAATGTCCCTCAATTTACCACGAGGAATACTTTGTATTATTCCAATCATTTATTCAAAAAAGCGCTATATCTTCAAGTGGGGCTTACCGCAAAATATTTCACGGAGTATTATATGAACTCTTACAGTCCGGTTTTAGGGGAGCTTTTAATTCAGGACAGAGAAGAAATTGGAGGTTTTCCGATGATGGACTTTTTTATAAATGCTAAGGTTCGCCGTACGAGAATTTACTTAAAGGCTGAACAATTTAATACATTTTTTACAGAACCAGATTATTTTACGGCACCCAATTATCCTTATCGCGATTTTATAGTGCGTTTTGGGGTAGTTTGGAACTTCTTCACCTAAGTTGAGTTTCTTTTCTGCTAGATGTTTATCTTTATAAAGTAATTTTAGCTGAATAAAGATGACCATAGAAAAGTTCTCAAACGATTTTCCATTAGTAAAGCAATATACATACGCCAATACGGCAGCGAGTGGTCTGCTCTCTGAAGAATTAATGGAATGGCGGCAATCCCATGACCTAGATTTTTTAATTGGTGGAAGCAAGTTCCGGGAATCGGCTGACGAACTAATAACCGATGTTAGGTTGGCTGTTGCCAATTTTTTAGATGCACAGTCAGATCTTACCATGCTGGTGCCAAACTTTTCTTTCGCCCTAAAAACATTGGTCGCAGGTCTTTCTAAAGATAAAGTGGTTTTACTTCTTGAGAAGGATTACCCTTCCCTCAATTGGCCCTTTAAAAGCAGCGGATTTAAAAAGGTTGAGTTTGTTAACGAACAAGAAAACCTCGAAACAGACATAAAAAATGCCTTTGCAAAAGAGACACCAGATATTTTTGCTTTTAGTATTGTACAATATTTGGATGGAACTAAAATCGATTTGGAGTTTATTAATCAGCTAAAAAAAGAATACCCTCAAACCCTTTTCGTTGCAGATGGTACCCAATTTGTGGGTACGGAAAAATTTTCTTTTGAGAAGTCTGGAATTGATGTTTTAGGTGGAAGCGGTTACAAGTGGTTGCTTGCTGGTTATGGAAATGGATATATGGTTTTTAAAGAGCATACTGTTTCAGAAATTTTCAAGGAATCCCTGCCTTTCGAACCGCAGAAAGAACCGTTTCTCCAGCATAAAAATCATCTACAATGTCATTTCGAGCCTGGGCACTTGGATACGTTAAATTTTGGTAGTTTGCTTTTTGCTGTGGAAAAGTTGAATGATATGGGGATGGATCTTATTGAAAATTACATGAAAGAATTGTCAACCTATGCGAAAGAAAAATTTTCGGCACTCAATGTATTTTCAAACAAAGTAATAGAGAGAAAGGAACATTCCACAATTTTTAATCTTTCATTAAGTCAAAAAATCACCGATGCTTTAAAAGCTAGAGATGTTATTTTTTCTATGCGTGGGGAAGGTTTGAGATTGAGCTTCCACCTCTATAACACCAAAAAAGATATAGATAAGATTTGTAATATTATAAAGCATCAATAATATGATTTAATATTTTCTGAAGCTAAATTTTATAAATCTTCTTTTTTAGTTAAGCTTGTTTTAATAAAATGATAAATATTTGTATGCTAGTTGTTTATGATGATTTTAATTCATTCATTTGATAAAGAATTAACTGAATAAAACATCTTAATTATGGCAATTGTAAAGCAATATCTAAAGTCAAGACCCGTATGTAAAGTAACTTTTACAGTACCGGCAGAGAACGCCGAAAATGTTTTGGTAGTTGGAGATTTCAATGAGTGGAATCCAGAGATGGCAGCATTGAAAAAACTTAAAAACGGAAATTTTAAAGGCACATTTGAAGTTCCAAAAGACGAGTCTTATGAATTTCGTTACATCATCGATGGGAGCTATACAAACGAAGAAGAAGCCGACGATTTTCGTTGGAATGATTATGCGGGCGCAGAAAACGCTGTACTATCCGTATAAATTTTAAAATCTTGGTTTTATTAGCGCAATAAAGGCCCTATAAAACTCTTCAATCGTTTTGGTGTCATAAGGTCGATCGGTTGGGATTATGGCTCCTTGCCATTGGCCAAATACCCATTGTCCAGTTGTAAGTTGTTCCAAATTGGTATAATCTATCTGCTTGTCACTAAATGCTTGTGCATAGTAATAAGGTTGGTCGCATACTTTGTTATCAGCTTTGCTATAGCCTAAACTGTATCCTTTTTTACGGGTTTCGTTTGTATACAGTAAGAGTCCGGTATCAAAATGGTGCGGCCATACATAAACAGTCGATGTGGTTTTGAATTCTTTCTTTAACTCTTCCAATATTTTTTGAGCAATATTTCGGTCCTCAATAAGCTTTAGGATTATCTTTTCATCATCATTATCAATGGCTACAAAAGTATCAAAATCGGTATTTAGCTGGAATCCCAGATTATAATGAAAATTGGACGCTGGCAACCCAAAATCGGATATGGTTTCACGTATCCATGAATCAATACCGCTTTTTGTAAGTCCCAAAAGATCCAATTCTTTAAAATCCTTTCCGTTATAAATCCTTAAAAAGAAATCTTGGTAGCTTAACTCTAAAAAAATGCGTTCCACTTTCTGCGATTGTAACGCACTATTTGAAATGGACCACAAAAGGGCAGACTGACTATCATCTTCTCTTTTAGGTAAAAAACTATTGCTGAACGCCGCGAGGTATTGTGATAGGTGATGAAATTTATTCTGAATTTCGTTTGTAAGGTCCATAAGCTTAACTTTAAATACTGAATAAATAGTTTTTAAAAAGATTGTCTTGATCGGTATATTGATCGATTACTTTTAAATTCGATTGGGATGCCAACCAATTTACAGTATGGTCATCGTATTTCTGCGAAATTTCGGTATGTATGGTTTCCCAGGCATTGAATTTTACATCCAATTGAAGTTTGTTAATGGACACTTCTAGAGCTTCTTTTGCCACTAAAAAACTTTTGGCTGTTCCGGTTTCAGGGTCGTATGTTTCCCAATGGAGAAACTGGTCTAAATTAAAGTTTCCATCCAATTCACGGTTTATTCTGGTGAGAAGGTTTTTATTGAACGCTTCTGTGATTCCCGCAGCATCGCTATACGCATTTATTATTTGTTGTGGATGCTTCTTTTGGTCAAACCCCATAAACAATAAATCCCCTGGATTCATACTTTTTTGAATATTCTGAAGGAACTCAATAGCCTTGTCATGCATAAGATTCCCAATATTCGATCCCAGCACCATAATTACTTTTTTTCTGTGTTTGTATTCCGAGAGTCTTTTTAAAACTTCAAAATACATACCTTCTTGCGGTTGTACATCTACGTTGGGAAGTTCTTCCTTTAAAGATTCCTGCAGTTCTTTCAGTACATATTTGCTAATGTCTATGGGCAAGTAGGAAAATTTGTAGTTCCCTTTGTCCAAATGTTTTAAAAGGACTTTAGTTTTCTTACCGTCTCCAGCACCGAGTTCAATAAGGTCAAAACCAATACTGTTCGAGAATTTTTCGGCCAATATTTTTTTATGGGCTTCAATAATAGAGTATTCTGCGTTGGTGAGGTAATATTCCGGCATATTCATTATTTGCTGAAATATTTTATCTCCTTTTTCATCGTAAAAGTATTTCGATGATAGTTTTTTGGGATAGGCAGTTAAGCCTTTATACACATCCTCTTCGAATGCGTTTATAAAGTTGGGCATTTTTTCTTTGGTATGTAATTTATCTTTTAGCAAGTCTTATTCCTGTGAATTGCCATCTTAAATGTGGATGAAAAAAGTTGCGGTAGGTATACCGGGAATGGTCTTTAGAGGTTACTACAGATGCCCCTCGAAGCACTTTTTGGTTTACCATAAACTTACCGTTGTATTCTCCTAAAGCTCCGGGTTCTTTTTTGTAAAAGGGATAGGGTACGTACGCACTTTCGGTCCATTCCCATCGCTTACCCCAATCAAAATAATCTTGAGCTACCTCCCATTCGAATTCTGTGGGCAGCCTTAGTCCACGCCACTCCGCATAGGCAAAAGCCTCATAATACGAAATATGGGTAACCGGTGCTTCCAAATCCAAGGGCTTTAAACCTTTAAAAGTGTATTGATGCCATTCATTATCAATAAAATGCCAATAAAGCGGATTTTTAATAGCGTTCTGTTGCACCCAGTCCCAACCTTCTGCATGCCAGTAAGCGAAGTTGGAATAGCCACCATCTTCTATAAATTCTAAATATTCCGCATTGGTAACGAGCTTATTAGAGATTTTATATTTATGAAGAAAAACTTTGTGCTTCCCCAATTCATTATCAAAGCAGAAATCTGTTGTGGCATGTCCTATTTCATAAATTCCCTCAGGAATTTTAATCCATTTCGATTTTTGTTTTTCGATAAGGTTCTCTTCAAAAGTCTCTGAAAAATGAGGTAGTAGCGGATTGTTGCCAAGAATATACTTAATGTCGGTAAATAACAGTTCTTGGTGCTGCTTTTCGTGATGAATACCAATGGTAATAAGTTTTGCTATTTCATCATTGGCATGGTCATCCAAGAATTCTGATAAATGATTGGTAACATAGTCGCGATACCTGTAGACTTCCTCTACAGACGGCCGGGTTAAATTCCCTCGGTTGGTTCTTAAAACACGTTCGCCCATACTTTCATAATAACTATTAAAAAGAAAGCTAAACTGCGGGTCGAATTCTTTATAATTCTCTACGTATTTTTTAAGTATAAACTCTTCAAAAAACCAAGTAGTATGGCCTAAATGCCATTTAGGGGGCGATACATCTACGGTTGGCTGCACCACATAATCTTCCTGCGTAAGCGGTGCGCAAATCTCTTCAGTAGCTTGGCGTGTTTGAAGAAATTTAACTATAATTTCGTTGGCTATTAACATTTAAAATCTTTTTCTTAGTGACATCCAATTTCGCGAAAAAACCAAAAGGCATACTCTCGAAATCGAAGGTTGAACAACCCCAACTGTAAACCTCGGAGCGTCAAGTCATTTATTTATAAAAATAACGATTTTAATAAAGGCTTTACAGAATCGCTAGTTAAAAGATGTTAAATACTTAATTATGAGGAAGCCTAGTTTTAGAAATTATAGGCATTAAATTCTATACTGCCACCGCTCCTTTTATATGTGGGTGTGGATCGTAATTTTCCAACGAGAAATCTTCAAAATTAAAACTGAAAATATCCTTTACTTCAGGGTTCAATCGCATTGTTGGGAGTGGTCTCGGGGTTCTGGATAATTGCAATTCCAGTTGCTCCAAATGATTGTTGTAAATATGGGCATCACCAAAAGTATGGATAAAGTCACCAGCTTCATATCCACATACTTGCGCCATCATCATTGTTAAAAGCGCGTAAGAAGCTATATTAAAAGGAACACCTAAAAAAATATCGGCACTTCGTTGGTACAGTTGGCAAGATAATTTGCCGTCGGCTACGTAGAATTGAAAAAAAGCATGACAGGGTGGTAAAGCTGCTTTGCCGTTTTTAACATTTTCTGCAAAGGAAACAGATGTGTCGGGCAAAACACTTGGGTTCCATGCTGAGACCAACATTCTACGGCTGTTTGGATTGTTTTTTAAGGTTTCAATAATTTCTTTTATCTGATCTATTTCCTCACTGTTCCAATTGCGCCATTGGTGCCCATATACGGGACCAAGATCTCCATTTTCATCTGCCCATTCGTTCCAAATGCGCACTCCATTGTCTTGCAAGTATTTTATATTGGTATCCCCGTTTAAAAACCACAACAGTTCGTAAATAATGGATTTTAAATGAAGTTTTTTGGTCGTAACCATTGGGAAACCTTCACTTAAATCAAAACGCATCTGATAACCAAAAACACTTTTGGTGCCCGTTCCTGTGCGGTCTCCTTTTTCATTTCCATTTTCCAATACGTGCTTTACAAGGTCGTGATATTGTTTCATCTTACATCGTTCTTAAAGTGAGTGTTTTAGGCTTTTTTTTGTTATTCTGAGCATGTCGAAGAACAATTATAATAGGAAGTCGCCTCAATCCCTAACATACGATACGAAAATATAAAATCATGACTAAGGAATTTTTGTAGAAAGGAAGGATTTATTAAAATGTTATTAACTAAAATCAGAAATCTGAATTCCCATAATTGAATGTGGGATCCAGTTTAGTGGTTTTCATTCCAATCCTAAAAATAGCATAGGTAACGTTTTTAAAGGGGTCGTTGTAATTTCCCGAAACCAAATCGGCATTATTCACTTTTTCTGGGACCAATTTTCCGTAGGTAGGATAATAATAGGCGTCTGCGTTGATTAATTTTAAAAAGTCTTTACCTCTGGCAAGCACACAAAACCCAGGAGATAATGCCCCAATTTTAACACGTTCATTTCCGCTGGTATAATCATTTTTAGCTTTTTGCGAAAGCGCTAAACGTAGGGGCCTACTCTTAAAAAGTATCTCGGGATCGGATTTGTCCAGTTTATTCAGCAATTCGTCTACTAGACTTATGGCGGAAGTTGTTATGGCTGGAAAACCAATGGTACTGGTGAAAACCTGCCCGGTACCCGATTTAAAAAAGTTGAAAATACGTTGCCACCATTTTGGTTCTTGGTGTTTTACTACTTCAAAGGTCATTTTCGCCAAACCACCGGGGATTTCTATCGGTCGGTTTGCGAAGGCCTCTTTAAAATCAGCTTTAAGGTCTTTCGGACTTACCGGTTTGTTTTTTGCTTTGTTGTAAAGATCCAATCCTGCAGCAATACTCCAAAAAACAGTTTCAAAGTAAGGATTGGTAGAGCTTTCGTCCTTACCTATGTTAATGCGCATGGTAGCACGTGTCTTCTTGTCAATTTTCACGTCTTCGCCGATATGAAACGACTGCATTTCTAAATTCACCAAAACGTCGGGTTCTTCTTTGGAGCCTTCAAGGGAAGGTTCAACTTCCGATGACTCGAGCACCGCGGCACCTTCTTTTTTATCGGATAACTGAAAAATTATAAACTGATTGCTTAAATCTTTTTCAGAAATTATAGATTGGTCTTCATCAATAAAAGCGATGATACCTTTATTTTGGGAGGTGCGGTAGGCCGCAAGCTCTTTATTGTTGACGGCGGAAGTTAATTCACTATCCGTTTCCGCAAAATAACTGGGAATAAGGATTTTGTTTTGCTCGAATTGAAATGCTTTCATGGAAGGGCTAATTTAGCCTAAAGATAAGACTATTTTATTTTTCCTTTTCAAGATTTGCTGAATCAAAAACAGCTTTTTAAAAACAGGGTGTAATGCTTTGAGAAAAAAATGTATTTTAAAAGGAAAAAGCTAAACAGAAAATTCCCAAAAGAGACTTATCCAATAATCATTCCAGCAATAGTTGCAGAAAGGAGTGAAGCCAAAGAACCACCAATTACAGCTTTCATTCCAAACTCCGAGAGTGTTTTACGCTGTCCGGGAGCCAAAGAACCAATCCCTCCAATTTGTATCCCTATGGAAGCAAAATTAGCAAAACCACAAAGCATGTAAGTAGCCATAATAACCGATTTGTTATAAGTGAAATGGGTAATGCTATTAATATCTTTAAGATTTGCCAATTGCACATAGCCCACAAATTCACTAGCCGCTAGTTTTATGCCCAAAAGCTGCCCCATTAACATCATGTCTTCTTTGGCAACCCCTATTAACCACATTAAGGGTGCAAAAATGAACCCGAGAATCGATTCTAGGGAGAAGGATTCGTAAGGGGTGTTTTCGGCAAGTACGCTGTTTAAACTGGTAAGATCCCCGATCCAATTTAAAATATAATTCATCATTGCAATAAAGGCAATAAAAACCAAAAGCATAGCCCCTACATTGGCTGCCAGTTTTAAACCCTCGGTGGTTCCGTTGGCAATGGCATCCAGAATGTTCGAACCTATTTTGTCTGAAGAAACTTCTACATTGGTATTAACCTCTTCTTGTTGCGGATATAGCATTTTAGAAACCACAATGGCACCTGGCGCAGCCATTACAGATGCTGCCAATAAATGCTTGGCAAATTGAAGCCTTAAAACAGGATCGTCGCCACCCAAAAAACCAATGTAGGCCGCTAAAACCCCACCGGCCACCGTGGCCATACCGCCCACCATTACCAATAAAATCTCAGAGCGGGTCATACGTTCTAAATAGGCTTTTATCATAAGAGGTGCTTCGGTTTGTCCCAAAAATATATTTCCGGCTACCGATAAACTTTCTGCTCCAGAAATTCCTAAAAGTTTAGAAAGTACGGTTGCCATACCTTTTACAATTACCTGAATAACGCCCAAATAGAATAGGACGGAGGTTAAGGCGGAAAAGAAAATAATGGTTGGCAAAACTTGGAATAAAAAGATATACCCAAAGCTGCTAGTATTCATTAAATCTCCAAGTAGAAATTCGCTTCCTGCCGCGGTAAAGTCGAGTACCAATACAAAAATGCTTCCAATCCATTCAAAAATCTTTTGCACAAAGGATATTTCCAAAACCCCTACAGCAAGGATTAGTTGTGCTGTTAAGCCAATACCAACGGTTTTCCAGTTAATGGCTTTTCTATTGCTGCTAAACAGAAAAGCAATAAGCAACAAACAGAACATGCCAAGTGCCCCGCGCCATAAACTTTGAAAACTAAAGCCTTGGTTGGGAACGAGCTCTTTTTTTTCTTCCGCAGAAATAATTCCGCTTTTTAGGGTTTCGCTGCCAGGAATAAAGCTAAAAGCATTCTCTTTATTGCCAAAAACCAGTGTTGAGTCGGTTACCTCATTGATCTTAAATCTTTCGAGGCTGTCTGTGGGCGAGTCGTAGTAAAGAATAAGGTTATTGTTCTGGAAAATATAACTTCCGCTAAATTTTTGTTTTCCTTTTTCGAATGAGAAATCACCATTGTTAAATTCTAAACGATCGATGGACGATTCGTTTTGTGGTTTCCATTCTTTTTCTATGTCTTGAGCCACCAAAGTTGCCGTAAAAAAAACCGAAAGTAGAAGTAGTAGTAACTTTTTAAACACTGTTTTTAGGTATTGAAATTGATATTAATACGGTAGGTTGGCTAACTCAATTCGTTATTTTCTCTGATTTATTTTTCTTCCCTTTTGGAGATTTCGTCCCTTATCTTGGCTGCTTTCTCGTAATCTTCATTATTCACAGCGCCATCTAGCATGGTGTATAATTCTTGGAGGGAATAGGTTTTGTAGGAGGTTTCACTTTTTGGAGCCGATTCGCTGCTTAAAACTTCGTCAACAATAATGCTTTCTTCCTGTTGCTCTTTTTCTTCTTTGGGAGAGAATTTTAAATAAATCCCTGCTTTGTCCAAAATATTCTTGTAGGTGAAAATGGGGGCGTTAAACCGAAGTGCCAATGCAATGGCATCGCTTGTCCTGGCATCTATTATTTCTTCAATTTTATCACGCTCGCAAATAATACTCGAATAGAAAACCCCATCTACCAATTTATGGATAATTACTTGTTTAACCACAATTTCAAATCGGTCTGCAAAACTTTTAAAAAGGTCGTGAGTTAAGGGTCTGGGAGGCTTTATTTCGTTTTCCAGTGCGATTGCAATAGATTGTGCTTCAAATGCGCCAATTACAATAGGGAGTTTTCTCTCACCATCCACTTCGTTCAAAATTAAGGCATAGGCGCCATTTTGAGTTTGACTGTAAGAAATCCCTTTTATGTTTAATTTTACTAAACTCATACAACATTATAAATAGCAAAGGCTGTCTAAACAATGGGCAAATCCCAAAATTTAGACAGCCCTTTAGGGGCACAATTTAACAAAAATTATGCGTTATTCGCTTTAAATTCTTTCAATTTTTCGATTAGCTGCGGAACCACCTCGAAGGCATCTCCAACAACACCGTAGTCTGCCGCCTTAAAGAAAGGAGCTTCGGGGTCGTTATTAATTACCACTTTTACTTTGGATGCGTTGATTCCCGCTAAATGCTGAATGGCTCCAGAAATACCAACCGCAATGTAGAGATTGGATGCCACTGGTTTCCCTGTTTGCCCCACGTGTTCACCATGTGGTCTCCAGCCCATATCGGAAACTGGTTTGGAGCAAGCGGTAGCAGCACCTAAAACATCAGCTAGTTCTTCAATCATTCCCCAGTTTTCTGGACCTTTTAATCCTCGGCCACCAGAAACTACAATTTCTGCATCGGCGATAGTTACTTGTCCAGTCACTTTATCTACCGAAGTAACTTCCGTAGAAAAATCGGCATCATTTAATTCTGGAGAAAATTCTTCAGCAGTGGCTGCGCCATCACTTTCCTTCAGTCCAAAAGCATTTTTAGATAATCCTATTAATTTTACATCCGTAGAAATTTCAGTAATATTAAAAGCTTTATTGGTAAAAGCAGTGCGCTTTACTTTAAATGGATTCTCGCTTTCTGGCAAAGCCACCACATTGGAAGCGTACCCGGCATTTAAATTTACCGCCAAAATAGGAGCCATAAATTTAGCATTTGCGCTAGAGCTTACCACCACTACTTTACTGCTTTCTTTGGTTGCAGCTTGTTTTAACACATCGGCATAGGCTTTTGCGTTAAAATTGTTTAGTTTATCGTTTTTAACGGTCAACACTTTTTCAACACCATACTTTCCAAGTTCACTTACATCTTCTGCATTTACAGCAACAGCAGTAACACTTGTTCCAAGCATATCTGCTATGCCTTTAGCATAGGAAGCTACTTCAAAAGCAGTTTTTTTAAGTTTTCCGTTTTCCGTTTCGGTATATACAAGAACAGACATATTTTTTATTTTTAAATTTTTAAGTCGAGGGGTTTAAAAGTCCCTACTTTCTAACTTTGTACTTCTATCTTCGTACCTTGTTAAATTACTTTTGCGTCGTGGTGTAAAAGGTCTACCAACTCATCTAAATTATCTGGAGAAACCAATTTAATATCTCCTTTGGGCGCTGGTTTTTCGAAAGTAACCGCCTTCGTTAGGTTGTCGCTATCTACTGGTTCTTTAACATCTAAAGACTTTTTACGGGCCATCATAATACCTCTCATGTTCGGTATTTTAAGATCGCTTTCTTCTACCAATCCTTTTTGTCCACCAATTACCAATGGGAAAGAGGTTTTAAGGGTTTCTTTACCTCCGTCGATTTCTCTAATAGCGGTAGCTGTTTCGCCTTCAACTTCAAGGCTTATACAGTTGTTCACAAAATTGGCATCTAATAAGGTTGCCAACATTCCTGGAACCATACCACCATTATAATCGATGGATTCCCTTCCGGCAATTACCAAATCGAAATCTTTGGCAATGGCAGCTAATTGCTTGGCTACGTAAAAACCATCGGTAGGTTTGGTATTAATTCTTATCGCTTCATCGGCACCAATGGCCAATGCTTTTCTAAGCGTAGGTTCTGTATCTGCTTCTCCAACATTTACAACAGTTACGCTTGCTCCTTGTTTTTCTTTGAACCACATGGCACGTGTTAAACCAAATTCATCATTCGGATTTATAACAAATTGCACGCCATTTGTATCAAACTTGGTGTCTCCATCAGTGAAATTTATTTTTGATGTAGTGTCTGGTACGTGGCTTATACACACTAATATCTTCATATTTTAGGTAATTTTTTGTGATTTTACTAAATGTGCTACGAAGATACTGATAATTTCCAAAATATACTATGCATGCATAATAATTTTTTATTAAAATTGTATAGAGTTAGTTGTTTTAGAATTACTATTTTTGCTATGCTTAAATAAAATAGACTTTAATAATATCAAATAAAATAGATGAAAACAATTCAGTTTAGAGAAGCAGTATGCGAGGCGATGAGCGAGGAGATGCGTAAAGACGAGTCGATTTACTTAATGGGTGAAGAGGTTGCCGAATACAATGGTGCATACAAAGCTTCTAAAGGGATGTTGGACGAATTTGGTCCGGAGCGTGTGTTGGATACACCAATTTCTGAGCTTGGTTTTGCTGGAATCGGGGTGGGTTCTGCGATGAACGGTAACAGACCTATAATTGAGTTTATGACCTTTAATTTCTCACTGGTTGGGATCGATCAAATAATTAACAATGCGGCAAAGATTCGTCAAATGTCCGGCGGGCAGTTAAATTGTCCAATCGTCTTCCGTGGGCCAACGGCCTCTGCAGGCCAGCTTGGTGCTACACACTCACAGGCTTTCGAGAGTTGGTTTGCCAACTGTCCAGGGCTAAAGGTGGTGGTTCCGTCAAATCCATATGATGCAAAAGGACTTTTAAAATCTGCTATCCGCGATGACGATCCGGTTATTTTTATGGAGTCGGAGCAAATGTATGGAGACAAAGGCGAAGTGCCAGAAGATGAGTACACTATCCCATTAGGTGTTGCAGATATAAAAAGGGAAGGGAATGATGTAACCATCGTTTCTTTTGGTAAAATAATAAAAGAAGCATACAAAGCAGCCGATGAGCTTGAAAAAGATGGCATCAGTTGTGAAATTATAGATTTAAGAACGGTTAGACCTATGGATCATGAAACCATTCTAAAATCCGTTAAGAAAACAAACCGATTGGTAATTTTGGAAGAAGCATGGCCGTTCGGGAATGTTGCGACAGAAATCACTTACCAAGTGCAGTCTAAAGCTTTCGATTACCTAGATGCTCCCATTGTAAAGATAAATACAGCAGATACCCCAGCTCCTTATTCACCTGTTCTCCTAGAAGAATGGTTGCCAAATTCTGGAGATGTTATTAAAGCTGTTAAAAAAGTTTTATACAAATAAGATATTTTTATCGTTAATATAACTTCACTGACTATCTTTAGCCAGTGAAGTTTTTTTTATTTATGAAGTACACACTATCCCTAGTTCTATTATTACTTACCCTCTCAATTACTGCACAAACAAAAGTTAGTGGTGTTGTGGTTGATGGTGCCGGGATAGAGATTCCTTACGCCAATGTAATGTTCCCCAATTCTACGGAAGGAACCATAACCAACGAAGAAGGAAGGTTTTATTTGGAATCGGAAAAAGTGTACGATACCCTAACAGTTTCGCTGTTGGGTTTTGCTACGGAAAATATAAAACTTGAGAAAAGGGCCACCTACAATTTGGAAGTTGTGCTAAATGAAGGTGAAGAGCTGGATGAAGTAGTGTTGTACGTAGGGAAACAGCCAAAAAAAGGTAATCCTGCCATCGCAATTTTGAAGAAAATTTGGGCCCAGAAGCGCCAAAACGGTATTTATCTTTTCGATCAATACAACTACGATAAATATGAAAAAATAGAATTCGATTTCAATACTATCGACAGTGCTTTTATGAGCAAGAAGATTTTTAATGGAATGGAATTCGTTTTTGATGAAGTAGATACTTCTAACGTTACAGGGAAGACCTATTTACCCATTTTTATCAACGAAGCAGTTTCAGAAGTCTATGGCGATAACAAGCTCAATGAAAAAATTGAAAAGCTTCGTGGAAACCAAAACTCAGGCTTCAGTAACAATCAAAGCATCATCTCTTTCGTGAAAGATCTGTATGCAGATTACAACATCTATAACAATTACATAAAACTCTTCAATAAAAGTTTTGTGAGTCCGCTCTCCAAAACCGGAGTGGACATTTATAATTATGTGCTTTCAGACAGTGCCTTTATAGACAGCAAATGGTGCTATAATATAGTGTACTATCCAAGGCGAAAGAATGAAATGACCTTTAAAGGCGATTTTTGGGTAAACGACACCACTTTTGCCGTAAAGGACATTAATATGCAGGTTTCAAAGAGTGCCAATATTAATTGGGTGAAAGAATTGTATATAGAGCAGGAGTTTGAAGTATTGAGCGATTCTGTTTTCTTGCTGAAAAGGGATTATTTGTTGAGTGATTTTAGTCTTCGAAAAAAGGAAGACTCCCGCGGACTTTATGGAAAGCGTACCACAGTGTACAATAACTACGAATTTAATGAAGAAAAACCCAAAAGCTTTTATACCAAGCGTGTAGATCCCTACAACGAATTGGTCTACAACAGGGATAGTACGTTTTGGAATGAGAATAGATTGGAAAGTTTGAATGATGATGAGCGAGGGGTTTACAAAATGCTTGACACTTTAAAAACGGTACCCAAGTTTAAACGCCTAACCGATTTGGCAACCATATTGGTGTCTGGTTATGTGGAATTTCCAAGTATAAATTTCGATTACGGTCCTATTTATTCCAGTTTTGGTTACAATGAAGCGGAAGGAATTCGTTTGCGAGCGGGAGGAAGAACCTATTTTGGACCTAACGATCCATGGCGGATAGAAGGTTATACCGCATATGGGTTTAAGGATAAAAAATTTAAATACGGATTTTCTGGTAAATGGTTGTTGGATCGAAAAAATCGATTGATTTTATCTGGGGGAACACGCCGGGATATAGAGCAATTGGGTACCAGTCTTACTTCTTCATCTGATGTGTTGGGAAGAAGTTTTGCCTCTTCGGCCATATTTACGGCAGGTGCCAACAATACCCTTACAGACATTAACCTGACTACTTTTGGTATTGAGTACGAGATGTTCAAAAACTTTGTTGTTAAAACGGAGACCAATTTTAGAACGCTGCAATCGGCACTCCCAAACGATTTTAATTTAGACTATGTAGACCCTGAGGCTCCGGGAGGGATTTCCAGTGAAACCAAACAATTCGATGTTAATGTCTCCATAGACTTCACCCCCGGAAGAAAAACCACAGGATATGGAGTGGAAAGAAATAATGTAAACAGCAATTATGCACGTTTTTATGCGGTTTACACTGCAGGGCTGCAAGGTTTTTTAGAAAGTGATTTTAACTACGAGAAACTTCAGTTTTACTATCGTCAGCCGTTTCAGTTGGGTGGTTTGGGGCGCACTATAACAACTTTAGAAACCGGAAAAACCTTTGGGGCCGTCCCTTTAAGTTTATTGAGTCCGATTCCCGGTAACCAAACGTATTTTTCTATTTTTAATACCTTTCCCAACCTTAATTTCTACGAATTTGTAACCGATACATATGTGTCTGGACAAATAGAACATAATTTTAATGGGCGTTTGCTATCTAAAATTCCATTTTTAAAAAAATTGGATCTGCGGGAAATTGTGGGACTGCGTGGAGTCTGGGGAGAAATCTCAGACGAAAATATAGCTTTAAGTCAACCCGCTGGGGCAATTTTGCGGGCGCCTTCAGAAAACATCTATTATGAATATTCCTTTGGGATTGCCAATATTTTTAAATTACTGCGGATAGATTTTAACTTCCGAGGAAATTATTTGGACATTCCAGACGCCAGGCCGTTCTCCATCACGGGGAATTTGGAGTTTGTTTTTTAGAGGTAAGGTGATAAAGGTTTAAATAAGTAGTTTTGGTATTTCATCTTGAAAATAATTCGTGCTACCTATATCCTGAATTAAATTTTCAACATCCAGCCTCCGTGTTTAGGTTCCCTTATCGGTCTTAAAACATATTTCCTTCAACAAAAAACCTCTTTCATTGCTTTTAAAATAGGATTTCACTACTTTTGCACTCCATTTTAAAAAGAGTATTAAACAAATTCAGAAATTAAACATTCCGGATTTATAATTCAGAAATAAATGAGTTCAGATCAAATAGAATCTTTCGATGTGCTTATCGAGATCCCAAAAGGGAGTAGAAACAAATACGAGTACGATTTTAAATTGAAAAAAATTCGTTACGACCGTATGATTTTTTCTTCAATGATGTACCCAGCAGATTATGGTTTCGTTCCAGAAACTTTAGCGTTGGATGGAGATCCGTTAGATGTATTGGTATTGGTTACCGAACCAACTTTTCCAGGATGTGTTATGGAGGTAAAACCTATTGGGGTTTTCCATATGGAAGATGAAAAAGGACCCGATGAAAAAGTTATTTGCGTACCAGTTTCAGATCCTATTTGGAACCGTGTTAAAGATTTAAGCGAGTTAAATCCGCACCTTATCAAAGAAATTGAGCATTTTTTCCAAGTTTACAAAGACCTTGAGAAAAAGAAAGTTTCTATAGGAGGATGGGGTAATTTACAGGAGGCAAAAGAAATTGTTGCCAAATGTATCAACCGTTTTCAGGATAGCGATGTGCCGCGCGAAGAGGTGAGCATAGACTAAGAAAATACAATTTCATAAATTATACAAAGCAGTAACCAAAAGTTACTGCTTTTTTTATTCTATTGATTTGCTTACATTTATAAGAATTTATTATTAACTAACTTATACATATGAAATGCCACTCAGCACATTCTTCGCAAACAAGCCGTTGCAATATAGAGGTATTTTATAGAGTCTTTAAAAATCAAATAACAGTTTATTTATGAAATCAAACATTATTTATGTTCCAATTTTAATGGCCATTCTTGGCCTTATTTTTATGGGTATAAAAGCCGCTTGGGTAAAACGCCAACCCGCAGGGAACGAACGCATGCAATCTATTTCCAAAAGTATCAAAGAAGGAGCCTTGGCTTTTTTAAATGCAGAATATCGCCTTTTATTGGTTTTTGTTGTGATAGCCTCCATTGCTTTATTCGGAATTTCAATTTTAGTGGATACCACCAGTTGGATGATTGTTCCCGCTTTTATTATTGGTGCAGTTTTTTCGGCCTTAGCTGGAAATATTGGAATGAGGATCGCTACGGAAGCCAATGCAAGAACTACGGAAGCCGCAAAGACAAGTTTGCCCCAGGCACTAAAGGTGTCCTTTGGTGGAGGAACAGTTATGGGGCTTGGAGTAGCCGGACTAGCGGTTTTAGGTTTGAGCTTGTTCTTTATAATTTTTACAAGTCAGTTTTTAGGAATATCAAGTAGTTTTTATGATGATATGACGG
Source organism: Galbibacter sp. BG1 (assembly GCF_013391805.1). Taxonomy (GTDB): domain Bacteria; phylum Bacteroidota; class Bacteroidia; order Flavobacteriales; family Flavobacteriaceae; genus Galbibacter. Next base: position 2,107,535 of record NZ_CP058364.1, read on the forward strand.
TAGTTCTGGAAGCTTTGGCTGGATTCTCCTTGGGTGCCGAGTCCATTGCGCTTTTTGCACGTGTAGGAGGGGGTATTTACACCAAGGCTGCCGATGTTGGGGCCGATCTGGTAGGGAAAGTGGAAGCTGGAATACCAGAAGACGATCCTAGAAATCCTGCGACGATAGCAGATAATGTTGGGGATAATGTTGGGGATGTAGCTGGAATGGGAGCCGATCTATTTGGTTCTTATGTAGCAACAGTACTAGCGGCCATGGTTTTGGGTAATTATGTTATTCGGGACATGAGCATCGATGCTCCTTTTACAGACGATTTTAATAATATGGGTCCGATTCTCTTGCCTCTGGTTATTGCGGGAATTGGAATTTTAGCTTCCATTATTGGTACGTTTTTGGTGAAAATATCTTCCAATGAGGCTAGAGAACCACAGGTACAAAAGGCTCTTGATTTAGGGAATTGGGTTGCAATTATAATAACCTTGATAGCTAGTTATTTCTTGATAGATTATATGCTTCCTGAAGTAATGAACATGAAGTTTTTTGGAAATGATTATACAGTGGCTATTCCTTCCATAAATGTTTTTTGGTCTGCTTGTATAGGATTGGCCGTAGGAGCATTGATATCTTATGTTACTTCTTTTTATACCAGTTTGGGTAAAAAACCAGTGTTAGATATTGTTCAAAACAGTTCTACTGGTGCGGCCACCAATATTATTGCTGGTCTGGCCGTTGGGATGAAGTCTACCTTTTGGTCGGTTCTGTTATTTGCTGCGGCTATTTATGGATCTTATGAATTGGCTGGTTTTTATGGTGTAGCGCTCGCAGCTTCTGCAATGATGGCCACTACGGCCATGCAATTGGCTATTGATGCTTTTGGACCCATTGCGGATAATGCCGGTGGTGTTGCAGAAATGAGTGAATGTGAACCAGAAGTGCGTGAACGAACTGATATTTTAGATTCGGTAGGGAACACCACTGCAGCTGTGGGTAAAGGTTTTGCCATTGCCTCTGCGGCTTTAACAGCTTTAGCTTTATTTGCGGCTTATGTAACATTTACGGGAATCGATGGTATTAATATTTTTAAGGCGGATGTGTTGGCAGCACTTTTTGTAGGTGGCATGATCCCTGTTGTTTTTTCTGCATTAGCTATGAAATCTGTAGGAAAAGCGGCCATGGAAATGGTACAAGAAGTACGTAGGCAATTTAAGGAGATTCCAGGGATTTTAGAAGGCACAGCCAAACCTCAATATGGAAGATGTGTTGAAATATCAACCAAAGCGGCATTGAGGGAAATGCTGTTGCCAGGGTTGTTAACTATTATTACCCCCATTATCATCGGACTCGTATTCGGGGCGGAACCCTTGGGAGGTTATATGGCCGGGGTTTGTGTGTCGGGAGTAATGTGGGCAATATTTCAAAATAATGCTGGTGGAGCGTGGGATAATGCCAAAAAATCGTTTGAAGCCGGAGTGGAAATAAATGGGGAAATGACTTTCAAAGGGTCAGAAGCTCATAAGGCCGCTGTTACCGGAGATACGGTTGGAGATCCTTTCAAGGATACTTCAGGTCCTTCCATGAATATCCTTATAAAACTTACGTGTTTGGTTGGCTTGGTAATTGCACCAATTTTAGGAGGTCATTCTTCCGAGACAATGGTTGCCAATTCCAAAGAAATCATTCAGAAGGAAATAACAATAAAATCGAATGCTACAGAATTCGAATCTGCCAGAGCGGTTATTACCACCTCTAAAATGGTAGATGGGAAATTGGTTACTGAAGAAAAAGTAATTGAAGGAACCCCTGCAGAAATCGAAGCACAAATTAAGAAGCTGAAAAGTAAAGAGTAAGTATTATATGTTTTTTATGATTGTAATGTATTGTAAATCAAAATAATATATTTAAATTTGTAATGAAACTGTTACTTGTGTTTAGAGTAGGATGCAAGTAACTTGGGGTAGTTTTGAGAAGCTAAAAACGTTTTTTTAATGTTTTTAGCTTCTTTTTTAATTGAAACCAATGTGTTTGTTTGAATAATCTCGACCGTCAGCGTCGGAGTCTTTATGAATTTTTTTTCTGTCCAAATTTCAAAAGCCGTAGTCTATCAAAATGTATTGGTTTTAAAATTCCGTTTCATTAATTTTTCATTTTTCAACCTTTAAAAGTACGTTTTTAAGTACTTTTTGAGTATTTTTGTGTTATGGAAGTAGTTAATTATACAGATTTTAGATCGAATTTAAAGCATTGGTTTGATAAAGTGATCAACGATGTTAGTGATATCGTAATCAAGCGTAAAGGAGGTAAAGACCTCGTGCTAATTTCTTTAGACGAATACAATTCGTTAAAGGAAACCACCTATTTATTAACAGGAAAGAATAGAGACGTTCTTTTAAATTCCATAAAAGAATTAGAAGCTGGGGATGGTATTGAAAAAGATTTGGCTGAATAATGAAGTTGATATGGTCTATTACTGCTTGGAATGATTATTTATATTGGCAAAAAGTAGATAGAAAAACGGTGAAGCGCATTAATGAACTCGTGAAGAGTTGCATTCGAACCCCGTTTGAAGGGATCGGCAAGCCCGAAGCCTTAAAAGGCGATTTGCAGGGCTATTGGTCCAGGCGAATCACTTCAGAACATCGGTTGGTATATAAGTTTACGAACGAAAGTCTGTGGATTGCGGCCTGTCGCTATCATTATGGTAAATAGAAAAGTTCTTATCGTTCAAATTTTCAACACTTCAATATTTAATGCCTAAAACAATCCGTTTATTTCGGCGTCTATTTTGTTAATGATTTCCCCTAAATCTTCTGGATTGTCCACGAAATTATATTTATCCACATCGATAACCAAAAGTTTTCCTTTGTCGTAACCGTGGATAAAGGCCTCATAGCGCTCATTAAGACGGCTTAAATAATCGATGGAGATTGAATTTTCATATTCGCGGCCGCGCTTGTGAATTTGGTTTACTAAATTGGGGATAGAGCTTCTTAGGTAAATTAAAAGATCGGGAGACTGCACCAAGCTTTCCATAAGGTTAAAAAGTGAAGTGTAGTTTTTAAAATCCCTATTGGTCATTAAACCCATTGAATGTAAGTTGGGAGCAAAAATATAGGCATCTTCATAGATCGTTCTATCCTGAATTATTTTTTTACCGCTTTCCCGAATTTCCAAGATTTGTCTAAACCGACTGTTTAAGAAGTAAATTTGCAGGTTAAAACTCCAACGTTCCATCTGATTGTAAAAATCATCTAAATATGGATTGTCTACAACATCTTCAAAATGAGGTTCCCATTTAAAATGTTTGGAGAGAAGTCTGGTTAAGGTCGTTTTTCCGGCGCCAATATTACCTGCAATTGCAACGTGCATGGGTGAGTTTGTTTTTATTGATAATAACTTCGGTAAAGATACAAGTTATGATGGTTTGATGAAAAATAATTTCCTGTACTGCTCTAAAAATAATTAATTAAGAGTGCTTGTCTAAAAACTGCTAGCTACTATATTGCTATTTGCCTTGTAATAGCCAAAGGTTGTTGGATTTTGGAAAGCGGAAAATGGCGATAATGAGAATGAAATAATAAGAAGGGTTAAATAAAAATGGCCAAACATTTTTCAATTTCAATCTTATTCTTACATTTGTATCCAGAATTTTGAGGAAAGATTTGACTGATTGCCACCTCATAAAAAAAGAGCTAAAGCAGTGATAAACTTCTTTAGGCGCGCCTGTCAAAATTCTTTTTCCTCTTTCAAGTATAGAAACAACGGTTTATGGCATATTTATTTACATCGGAGTCTGTTAGTGAAGGACATCCTGATAAAATAGCAGATCAAATTAGCGATGCGCTTTTAGATAATTTTTTAGCTTTCGATCCAGAGAGTAAAGTAGCTTGCGAAACATTAGTTACCACGGGTCAAGTTGTACTTGCCGGAGAGGTAAAGAGCGCTACGTATTTAGACGTGCAGTCTTTGGCTCGGGAGGTGATCAATAAAATTGGGTATACCAAAGGTGCGTATCAATTTAGTGGAGATTCTTGTGGGGTAATCTCTTTAATCCACGAGCAATCCCAAGATATCAACCAAGGTGTAGATAGAGCTTCAAAAGAAGAGCAGGGAGCAGGAGATCAAGGAATGATGTTCGGTTATGCCACCAACGAAACTGAGAATTACATGCCTTTGGCGTTAGATATTTCCCATAAAATTTTAATGGAATTGGCCAATCTACGTAAAGAAGAAAAAGAAATAACTTATTTGCGTCCCGATGCCAAAGCACAAGTTACCATAGAATATTCTGATGAAAATGTGCCACAACGCATAGACACCATTGTTATTTCTACACAACATGATCCTTTTGATGCCGATGATGAAAAAATGTTGGCACAAATTAAAAAGGATGTTTTAGAAATTTTGATGCCTCGCGTAATTGCCCAATTACCGGAGTACGTTCAGAAATTGTTCCAAGGGGCGATTAAATATCACATCAATCCAACTGGAAAGTTTGTAATTGGTGGTCCTCACGGAGATAGCGGTCTTACGGGAAGAAAGATTATTGTAGATACTTATGGAGGTAAAGGTGCCCACGGTGGTGGTGCTTTTAGCGGAAAAGACCCTAGTAAAGTAGACCGAAGTGCAGCTTATGCAGCGAGGCACATTGCAAAAAATCTGGTAGCAGCTGGGGTAGCCGATGAGGTTTTGGTACAGGTTAGTTATGCTATTGGCGTTGTAGAGCCTACATCCATTTTTGTTAATACCTACGGAAGTTCCAAGGTGGATTTAAAGGATGGTGAAATCGCTAAAAAAGTAGCACAGCTTTTCGACATGCGTCCTTTTGCTATTGAAGATCGTCTCAAACTTCGAAATCCAATTTATTTGGAGTCTGCCGCCTACGGGCATATGGGTAAACAACCACAAACTGTTACAAAAGTTTTTGAATCTCCATACAACGGTAGAATTGAACGTGAAGTTGAATTGTTTACTTGGGAGAAATTGGATTTTGTAGATAAAGTAAAGGAAACTTTTTCTTTGTAGGAAGATTTCTAAAGTATCGTTTGGAAAATCAAATATATTTTCTGAATCTTTGGAGTCAGACATTTTAGGAGTTTTTCAGTAAAAAATGTAATAAAAACACCCACCTAGTGGGAAGTTCATAAATAAATTGTTAATGTTATCAAGAAAGGCGGAGGGAATAGACCTGTCGATGCCTTAGCAACCCTTTATCTGTAAAGAAGGTGCTACATTCTACCACGGGAATTTGTGGATAGATAACAAGAATTTTATTCTTACGCGTTTACGCTTTTCTTGCTAACATTTATGAGTCGATATATAAGTTCGACGAAAAATAAATTAAAAATCTAAAGAAATGAGTAAACAAAAATTTTCAACAAACGCATTGCATGCCGGACATGATGTAAAAAATAACGCCGGTACAAGAGCCGTTCCTATTTATCAAACATCTTCCTATGTTTTTAACAACGCAGAGCATGCGGCCAATCTCTTTAACTTATCTGAGCCTGGATTTATTTATACAAGATTAAATAACCCAACCAACGATGTTTTGGAGCAGCGATTAGCTGCCCTAGATGGTGGGATTGCAGCCGTGGTTACCGCGTCTGGAACCGCTGCTATTTCTACGGCTCTTTTAACCATGTTAAAATCGGGTGATCATATAGTTGCGTCGAGCAGTCTTTATGGCGGAACCTATAATTTGCTTAGCAATACTTTGCCACGGTTAGGTATTACAACTACGTTTGTGGATCCAGATGATGCTACTAACTTTCAAACGGCCGTCCAAGAAAATACTCGCGCTATTTTTATAGAATCCCTCGGGAACCCGAAGTTGGATGTATTGGATATTAAAGCCATTTCCGCGGAAGCTAAAAAAGCAGAAATACCTTTGATAGTTGATAATACGGTAGCTACTTCTTTTCTAGTAAAACCTATTGAGCATGGTGCAAATATTGTGATTCATTCATTAACCAAGTATATCTGCGGAAATGGAACTTCATTGGGAGGTGTCATTGTAGACGCTGGGACTTTCAATTGGGGCAATGGGAAATTTCCTGAGTTTACCGAGCCTTCGCCAAGTTATCACGGATTGGTGTATCACGAGGTGTTAAAAGAAGCTGCCTTTATCGCTAAAGTAAGGATTGAAGGTTTACGCGATTTCGGTGCGGCTCTTAGTCCGCTAAATGCTTTTCAAATTTTACAAGGGTTGGAAACGCTTCCAATTCGTATTAAAAAACACAGTGAAAATGCATTAGCTCTTGCAGAATGGTTGCAGGATCAACCGGAAGTGGCGTGGGTTAAATATCCGGGACTAAAAGGGGATAAATATAAAAAATTGGCTGATGAATACTTGCCAGAAGGAAAAAGCGGACTGGTAACTTTTGGGATTGATGGAGGTTACGAATCTGCCAAAATAGTGGCCGATAACACTAAAGTATTTTCTTTGCTGGCCAATATTGGAGACACAAAATCTTTAATTATTCATCCAGCCAGTACTACGCACCAACAGTTGGCAGACGAAGCGCAATTATCCACCGGGGTTACCAAAGATTTAATTAGGCTCTCGGTAGGTCTGGAAGACCTCGAAGACTTAAAAGCTGACTTAAAACAGGCATTCGAACACATAAAAAAATAAATACGTTGACAAACGAATTGTTACATATTCCATTAAAAAACTATACAACACTAAACGGTGTTTCGCAGGACTTAAATCTTTCTTACCAAATATTTGGTAAGCCATTACACAGCGCACCAATTGTAATGGTGAATCATGCGCTCACAGGAAATTCTGAAGTGAGCGGAGCCAATGGCTGGTGGAAAGATTTAATTGGGGGAGGAAAAGCAATAGACACCGGTTATTATACCGTTTTAGCTTTTAATATTCCCGGAAATGGTTACGACGGATTTGTGATTGATAACTACAAAGATTTTGTAGCACGGGATATTGCTAGAATCTTTCTTTTGGGATTAGAAAAGCTTAAAATTAAAAAGCTTTACGCGCTTATAGGTGGCTCCCTGGGGGGCGGGATAGCTTGGGAAATGGTTGCGCTAAAGCCTGCGATAACCGAGCATTTTATTCCCGTGGCCACAGATTGGAAATCCACAGATTGGCTCATTGCCAATTGTCAAATTCAAGAGCAATTTTTGGTTAATTCCAAACAGCCTGTCCACGATGCGCGGATGCATGCCATGCTTTGCTACCGAACTCCAGAATCGTTCAAAACGCGCTTTAAACGAACAACCAATGAAGAATTGCAGGTTTTTAATGTGGAGAGTTGGTTGCTTCACCACGGAAAAAAATTACAGGAACGCTTTCAGCTTTCAGCTTATAAATTAATGAATCAGTTGCTAAAAACCATTGATGTTACCCGAGATCGTCCACAACACTTTAATGTGTTGGAATCTATCGATGCCAATGTGCATATAATAGGGGTCAACTCCGATTTATTTTTTACTGCTGAAGAAAACCGCGAAACCTACAAGCAACTAGCACAATCCAGCGACCGAGTAAGATATGGAGAAATAGTATCGGTACATGGGCACGATGCATTTTTAATAGAATATGAACAATTGGAAAAAATAATAGGAGGCATTTTTCAGTCGTCTCTTAAAGATAATAAAATGAAAGTATTAAAATTTGGAGGAAAATCGCTTGCCAATGGTAAAGGGATTAATAATGTGGTAGAGATCATAGAAAATAAGGTAAAAGAAGGTGAAAAAATTGCTGTGGTAGTTTCTGCCAGGAACAATGCCACCAACGAATTGGAGAGTATCCTAGAAACCGCTGCCAACAATCAAGATTACCAACACTTGTTTGATGCTTTTAAAAAGTATCAAACCGAAGATTATGCCCAAGCCGATTTATCCATAGAGTTCGATAGATTGGAGAAACTATTTTCGGGAGTCAGTTTGTTGGGCGATTACAGTACCAAAATCAAAGATGAGGTTCTGGCACAAGGGGAAATCATTTCAGCAAAACTAATTACTGAAATTTTAAAAGTAAAAGGAGTAAATGCCAATTTTACCGACTCTAGGGAGCTTATAAAAACCGATGAAAAATTTGGCGATGCACAGCCCATAGAAAAGGTTTCTAAAGAAAATGTATTACGGCATTTTGCACAGCATAATGAAACCACAGTAAATATTATTACCGGTTTTATCGGTTCCAACAAAAATAATGAAACCACCACTTTAGGAAGAAACGGAAGCAATTACACCGCTTCATTGTTGGCCAATTTCTTGGATGCAGGCGAATTGCAAAGTTTTACACATGTAGATGGTATTTTTACGGCTAATCCAGATCTAGTGCCAACAGCCCAACGTATTGAAGAGTTGTCATTTAATGAGGCCAATGAACTGGCAAATTTCGGGGCAACTATTTTGCATGCTAAAACCATTATTCCTTTAATAGAAAAAAACATTCCACTGCGTATTTTAAATACTTTCAACCACGATAATAAAGGGACTTTAATTACAGCAAACCCTAAAAAGGAAGGGATAAAATCACTTTCTGTGCTGGAAAATGTGGCGTTGGTGAATCTAGAAGGACGCGGTTTATTGGGCAAAGCAGGGGTTGACGCTCGTATTTTTAATGCCTTGGGTAAAAAGGAGATTAGCGTAAGTATAATTTCGCAAGGATCTTCTGAACGTGGAATCGGATTGGTGGTAAATGCAAAAGATGCTACCGAAGCTATGATTGCTTTGGAAAAAGAGTTTGAAAACGATTTTTACTCCAAAGATGTTAATAAAATCTCGGTAGTAGACGATGTATCGGTAATCTCGATTATAGGGCAGGATTTAAGTTCATTTCATAAACCATACAACGCACTTATAAAAAATCAAGTAATTCCAATTCTGTTTAACAATACAGTCACTGGAAAAAATGTGAGTTTGGTGGTGAAAAAGTCTGAGCTTCATAAAGCTATGAATGTGATTCATGGGGAGATTTTTGAAATTTCAAAAAAAATAAATATCGCCATTTTCGGCCATGGATTAGTGGGTGGAACGTTAATCGACCAAATTCTCACATCGGCCTCGAATATTGAAGAACGAAAAAAAATAAAACTAAATATTTTTGCGGTTTCCAACTCTAGACAATTGCTACTGGCTAAAGATGGAATTGATGCCAATTGGAAGGATAAAATCGAAGCGAGCAACCATTCAGCCCAAGTAAAAGACGTAATCGCCTTTACCAAAGATCATCATTTGGAAAATTTAATTGCAATAGACAACACAGCAAGTAAAGATTTTGTAGAAAATTATAAGGTCTTGGTGGAAAACGGATTCGATTTGGTATCATCCAATAAAATTGCGAACACCTTGGACTTCAGTTTTTATAAAGAGCTGAGGGCATTGCTCGAAAAAAATCAGAAACAATATTTATACGAAACAAATGTTGGCGCAGGGCTACCATTGATTGATACGATTAGGATTCTTCACCTTTCCGGAGAGAACATAACAAGGATTCGAGGTGTTTTTTCGGGTACGCTCAGCTATTTGTTCAATAGGTTTTCTGCGGAAGAAAAACCGTTCAGCGAAATATTAAAGGATACCATTGATAAAGGCTTTACTGAACCCGATCCGCGGGAAGATCTATATGGCAACGACGTAGGTAGAAAACTACTTATTTTAGCGAGGGAGCTTGATCTTCAAAATGAATTTGAAGATGTTAATATTGAAAATCTTGTTCCCGAAAAATTACGGGATAAAGATGTGCCGGAGTTTTTGAAAAGTTTAGGGGAATTTGATGCTCCATATTTAGAAAAGAAGAAAAATCAGCAGTCGGGACATGTGTTGCGTTATGTAGGTGATTTGCACGGAGATTTACAACAAGATAAGGGTATTTTAGATGTTAAATTGGTATCGGTACCTGCAGATAGTGTTTTAGGGCAAGTAAAGGGAGCCGATTCAATTTTTGAAATTTATACAGAGTCTTACGGAGATCGGCCAATTGTTATCCAAGGTGCAGGGGCTGGAGCGGCTGTTACCGCGCGTGGCGTATTTGGAGACATTTTAAAGTTGGCCGAAAAAGGATAACCGTATGGACCGACCCGTGCGTCTGTCCGCCCATTTGACGTAACGTTTTCGTGCGTCGAAAAATGGATGTGTCCGTGGAAAATAACGCATGTGTCCGTCCAGAAATTGCAGAGAAATCAATAAATAACGGATGAACACATAGGTTCGTCCATATAATAATATAAAAATGAGTGAAAATAATTTTGAAACAGATGCCATACGTACACAGATAAACAGGTCGGAATACCTAGAACATTCTGCACCCATTTATTTGTCTTCCAGTTTTGTGTTTGAAGACGCAGAAGATATGCGGGCATCGTTTGCGGAAGAAAAAGAACGGAATCTATACAGTAGGTTTACCAATCCAAATACTTCAGAATTTGTAGAAAAAATCTGTAAAATGGAAGGTGCCGAAGCAGGATATGCTTTTGCAACTGGTATGTCTGCCGTGTTTTCAACTTTTGCAGCCTTATTAAACAGTGGAGACCATATTGTTTCGGCAAGATCGGTATTTGGCTCTACCCATTCTTTGTTCACCAAATTTCTTCCGAAGTGGAATATAGAAACTTCTTATTTTAAAGTGGATGAGGTAGCTACTGTAGAAGAGTTGATACAACCCAATACCAAAATACTTTTTGCTGAAACGCCTACCAATCCAGCGGTTGATGTTTTGGATCTCGAATTTTTAGGTGAAGTCGCCAAGAAACACAATCTTATTTTGATTATAGATAACTGTTTTGCGACCCCTTATTTGCAAAAACCTATAGATTTTGGAGCGCATATTGTGGTGCATTCTGCGACTAAACTAATTGATGGACAAGGGCGTGTGCTCGGTGGGGTAACTGTAGGTCCAGCGGATTTAATCCGGGAGATTTATTTGTTCTCCAGAAATACAGGACCTGCTTTGTCGCCATTCAATGCCTGGGTGCTTTCCAAAAGTTTAGAAACCTTAGCAGTAAGGGTAGACCGCCATTGTGAAAATGCCTTGAAAGTAGCTGAGTTTCTAGAGAGCCACCCACAGGTTAATTTTGTAAAATACCCATTCTTAAAATCGCATCCTCAGTATGAAATCGCCAAGAAACAGATGAAAAAAGGAGGCAGTATTGTTGCTTTTGAAGTGAAAGGAGGGGTAGAAGCTGGAAGGAAATTTTTAAATGCGATAAAAATGTGTTCGCTTTCTGCCAATTTGGGAGATACAAGAACAATTGTAACGCATCCTGCCTCAACTACCCACAGCAAACTCTCTGAAGAAGATAGGATGCAAGTAGGTATTTCGGATGGATTGGTGAGGGTTTCCGTAGGTTTGGAAACAGTAGAAGATATTATAGCAGACCTAAAGCAGGCATTAGCCTAAAAAATATGTAAACCAAACTTGTTAAAGCTTGGCTTTTAGCAAGTTTGGTTTAAAATTGAGGTTTTAGAGTCTTTTTAGAATTTTGGTGGAAATCCCTGATAATCATCAATTTTTCTCATTTTAAAAAGGTTTTTTTTCATTTCTTGAATTCTTTCGTTAAAAATCGCAAAAAACGTTGGGATTTCTAGAATTATATAGTACTTTCGCTTTTAAATTCTATTAACCTATCGACTAAGTAGAGTATTAAAAGAAAGAGCAGATGATTTTAGATAAGGTATTACAGGGAAATCGCAGTAAGGTAAGTGGAAATAAATCTGCTACCAGCGATAAAATAAGCAGGAGTATAGCTAAATCTGTAAGCTGGAGAATAGTGGGTACCATAGATACCATTTTAATATCATGGTTTATCACGGGAACAATAAGTTTGGCCTTATCGATTGGTTTAATAGAACTAGTAACCAAAATGACACTTTACTTTTTTCATGAACGCCTATGGGAGCGAATAAAGTGGGGTAAATAATTTGAAAATTTAAAGAGATGCAAAGTTTTAGAACAGAGATTGAAAATCCCGTTGTAGAGAAAGACATTATAGAATTAGAAAAAAAGATTCGTCTTTTTAAAGAGGGAAAAGTAGATGAAGAACGCTTTAGAAGCTTGCGTTTGGCCCGTGGAGTTTATGGCCAGCGTCAAGAGGGTGTTCAAATGGTTCGTATAAAATTACCTTACGGAAAGGTAACGGGAGTTCAGCTGTTACGTATTTGCGATGTTTCCGATGAGTATTCAAGGGGAAGGTTGCACATTACTACCCGTCAAGATATTCAAATTCACTATGTGAGTTTAGATAGAACACCAGAGTTATGGGCAGAGCTGGAAAAAAGCGATGTTACCATTCGTGAGGCTTGCGGAAATACCGTTAGAAACGTAACGGCAAGTCCAGAGGCGGGAATCGATCCCAACGAGCCTTTCGACGTAACACCTTATGCTCATGCTACGTTTCAGTTCTTTTTAAGAAACCCTATCTGTCAGGAAATGGGACGTAAATTTAAAATGTCCTTTTCTTCTTCAGATAGCGATACGGCTTTGTCTTACATCCACGATCTAGGGTTTATTCCAAAGATAAAAGATGGTAAAAAAGGTTTTAAAGTAATGTTGGGCGGCGGGTTAGGTTCTCAACCACGACATGCAGATGTAATGTACGAGTTTTTGCCAGCCGACCAAATTATTCCAGTGATAGAAAGTGTTTTAAGAATTTTTGATCGCCATGGAGAACGTGCAAAACGTTTAAAGGCGAGAATGAAGTTTTTAATAAAAGATATAGGGCTGGAATCGTTTTTACAGCTTATTGAAGAAGAGAAGTTGGCGCTTTCTACGCATTTGTACCCTATAAGCGAGTCCGATTTTGAATTCGATCGTTCTGTGGTGGAGTCCATTTCGGTTCCCAAAGTAGATCTTAAAGATGTAGAAGGCTACGAAAAATGGAGAAACTCGAATGTATTTCAGCAAAAGCAAGAAGGCTTATTCTCAATTGGGATTAAAGTAAAATTAGGTGATTTTTATACAGATAAAGCGCGAAAACTAGCACATTTAATTAAAAAATATGCGGCCGATGAATTAAGGTTAACATTAAGACAGGATATTTTAATCCGTCATGTGAAAGCCGATCTATTGCCTTTATTTTATTTGGAATTGAAAGAACTCGGTTTTGTAGATCTAGGTTACAATTCTACTGCAGATATTACGGCTTGTCCCGGTACAGATACTTGTAATCTTGGGATTGCGAGCAGTACTGGAATTGCCGATGTTTTGGAAGATGTATTAAATAAAGAATACCCACAATATATAAATAATCATGATGTAGCCATTAAAATAAGTGGTTGTATGAATGCCTGTGGACAACATAATATGGCTCATATTGGTTTTCAAGGAATGTCCATCCGCACCAAGGATAAATTGGTGGCTCCTGCGCTTCAAATATTGTTGGGTGGTGGAGTTTTAGGAAATGGAGATGGTAGATTTGCCGATAAGGTTATTAAAATTCCTTCTAAAAGAGGGCCACAAGCATTGAGATTTATTTTAGATGATTATCAAGAGAATAAAATTAATGGAGAGAGCTTTTTAGCTTATTACGATAGACAAGAGCAGAAATATTTTTATGATTTTCTGAAACCTTTATCAGACACAGACAATCTAACTGAAGATGATTTTGTAGATTGGGGACATGATAAGAGGTATGTTCAGGAAGTAGGAGTAGGGGAATGTGCCGGGGTAGTAATTGATTTGGTTGCAACACTTCTGTTTGAGAGTGAAGAGAAAATTGAAAAAGCACAACTATCTTTTAACGATAGTAAGTGGGCCGATAGTATTTATCAATCATATACATCGTTGATAAATACAGCAAAAGCATTATTAACAGCAGAAAACAAAAAAACCAATACCCAAGCGGGTATCATAAATCAGTTTGACGAAGTGTTTGTCTCACCCGGAAAGATTCCACTAAACTTATCTTTCCACGATCTCGTTTATCAAATTAAAATTAATGAACCAACTGAAGCATTTGCAAAATCGTTTTTAGCGGATGCGCAAGCTTTCTACAAAAAAGCAGATGCTTTCAGGAGATTAGAATTAGCTAATGCAGACAAATAACCAACCAAAACTGACTTTAATAGGGGCAGGTCCGGGAGATCCGGACTTGCTTACTATTAAGGGTATGAAAGCTTTACAGAGTGCCAACGTTGTTTTATACGACGCCTTGGTAAACCCGCAATTGTTGGAGCATGCACCAAATGCTTCACACATATTTGTAGGAAAAAGAAAAGGATGCTATGCTTTTCAGCAAGAACAAATAAACGAACTCATTGTAAGCAGTGCCAAAAACTATGGGCATGTAGTTCGATTAAAAGGAGGCGATCCTTTTGTTTTTGGTAGAGGGGCAGAAGAAATGGAATACGCTATTTCACATGGTGTGGAAAGTAAATTTGTACCTGGGATATCCTCGGCATTGGCGGTTCCAGCGTATCAAAATATTCCAATTACCAAACGGGGGAGTTCAGAAAGTTTCTGGGTGATCACGGGCACCACCAAAGCCCATAAATTATCCGACGATGTGGTATTGGCCTCAAAATCTAATGCAACAGTGGTTATTTTAATGGGTATGAGCAAGCTGCCAGAAATAACAGCCTTGTTTAAACAACAAAACAAACATGAATTGCCAGTGGCCATTATTCAAAATGGGACCACTCCAGAAGAGAAAGTTGGGGTGGGAACCATAGAAACAATAGTGGACGTTGTAGCAAAGGAAGAACTTTCCAATCCAGCCATTATTTTAATAGGCGAGGTGGTAAAGCATAGAGAGAAATTAAGGAAAATAACGCAGCAAGTAGCAACGGTATAAAGTTAATAATGAAGATGGAAGCGGTAGAAAGAAATGAATTGTATCCGGTTTTTTTGAAGGTAAATTACCTCAATACACTTATTGTTGGTGGAGGAAACGTAGCCTTGGAGAAACTTACTTTTTTACTGAAATCGAGTCCGAATGCCAATGTGCAAATGGTAGCTCCTTTCTTTCGGGAAGAAACCATTGCGAAAGCCAACGCTCATGGGGTGCAAATGGTTGAAGGGGAGTATGAAGAAAAATATTTAGAAGGAAAACACATAGCCATTGCCACCACCGATAAAGAGGAGGTTAATGTACAAGTGTACAACGATTGCAAAAAGCGAAATACCTTGGTGAATGTGGCCGATAATCCACCTTACTGCGATTTCTACATGGGCGGAATTGTTACTAAGGGCAACGTGAAAATTGCAATTTCCACCAATGGAAAATCCCCCACGACTGCCAAAAGGTTACGACAATTTTTTGAAGAAGTAATCCCAGAAAATATCGATGATTTGGTTCAGAATTTAAATGAATACAGAAAAACCATCAAAGGGAATTTTGAAGAGAAAGTGGAAAAATTGAATGAGTTTACAAAGAGTTTAGTAGAAAAATAAAATCTTAAATATAAATAATCCCGTTTGTCGGGGAAAGTGAGAAATCATGATTAAAACAGATATATTAATAATAGGAGCGGGTCCAACTGGATTATTCACGGTATTTGAAGCAGGATTGTTAAAATTAAAATGTCATTTAATAGACGCTTTGCCGCAGCCAGGCGGACAGTGTTCAGAAATTTATCCGAAGAAACCCATTTACGATATTCCTGCTTTTCCAGAGATTTTGGCTGGAGATCTGGTAAAAAATCTATTGGAACAAATAAAATCTTTTGAACCAACTTATACATTGGGGGAAAGGGCAGAGACCATTGAGAAATTAGAAGATGAAAGTTTTATCGTAACTACCAATAAGGGAACCAAGCACCATGCGCCAGTAGTCGTTATTGCCGGTGGATTGGGAAGTTTTGAGCCTAGAAAGCCGCAGTTGGAGAATATTGCAAAGTACGAAGATAATGGGGTGGCTTACATGATTAAAGATCCAGAAGTTTACCGCAATAAAAAAGTATTGATTGCGGGGGGAGGCGATTCTGCCTTAGACTGGTCCATTTTCTTAGCCGATGTGGCTTCCGAAGTATATTTGGTGCACCGAAGAAACGAATTTAGGGGTGCGTTGGATTCTGTTGAAAAAGTTGCCGAACTTTCTAAAAAAGGAAAAGTGGAATTGATCACAGAAGCCGAAGTTACCGAGCTTCACGGAGAAGATCAATTGGAGGCGGTAACCGTAAAACATTTAAAAAATGGTGCATCCCATATTGAGGTCGATAACTTCATTCCTTTGTTTGGACTTTCACCAAAACTCGGCCCCATTGCCAATTGGGGATTGGAAATAGAGAAAAATGCTATAAAGGTTAACAATGCGTATGATTATTCCACAAATATACCCGGTATATATGCTATTGGCGATGTAAATACCTATCCAGGGAAATTAAAGTTAATTCTTTCTGGTTTTCATGAGGCCGCGGTAATGTGCCAAAGTGCGTATCAGAGGATTTTCCCGGATAAAAAATATGTTATGAAGTATACTACCGTTGGTGGTGTACAAGGATTCGATGGAACCAAAAAAGAAGCGAAAAAAGAAGTAGTTAAGAGTATCGTTTAATACGAACTTTATAGTATAGTAGAAAGCAGATATTATTTATGGCATCTGCTTTTTTATTACGATTATATGCTCTTTATTTGTGCTGAAATAATGAATACTTTCGAATGAAAAAAATACTTTTGCTACTGCTGACATTGCTTAGTCTTCAGCAGTCCTTAGCCCAAAACCCCGATGTGGAAAAATCCATTTTTGGGGTACAAACAGGATTTCTTGGTTTCTGGGGGTTCAATGAATCTAGATTAGCCACCAAAATAGCTTTACGATCAGAAATTGGGTTGAATGCGGGTTTTTTTGGCGGTACTTTCATAGAAGATGGATTTATAATGGTGCCAAGTTTTACCTTGGAACCTAGATATTATTATAACATCAACAAAAGGAATGAAAAAGGAAAACGCACACATCATAATGCGGCTAATTTTGTTTCCTTGGATATAACATACCTGCCCAAATGGTTTGCTATTTCCAACGTAGAAAATGTTGGGGTACTCGATAATATTTCATTTGTACCCAAATGGGGCATCCGAAGAAACATTGGGGAGCACTTTAATTATGAAATAGGATTAGGCCTTGGGTATAGAATCTATTTTTCAGACGAAATTACCAACCCAGAAGATAAAGAAGAGCTGGCTGGAGACCTCCATTTAAGAATAGGATATACCTTTTAGTTTCTAATCTTCTAGAAAACACCTTCTTTTGGTAAAATTCTTATTCATTTAAAGGGCTTCTATTTGTCTAGCAGTAAAATGTAAATTATATTTGCAGTTCGATTGTTCATTACTTTATTGAGCGTTATCAAGAAAGGTGTAGGGATTAGACCCGCAGAAGCCTTAGCAACCCTTAACCCTAATATGTTTTTAGAAATTCAAACAAACATAATTTGGGCACAAGAAGGTGCTACATTCTACCACGCCCCGGTGTGGACAGATAACAAAAAGACTTCTTTTTTATTCACATTTTTTTTTGACGCGCCATAAAATCTCGATTACGAACGTATTCGAGCCCTTGAACAATGCCTTTGTTATAACAGGATTTTATAATGTCATGATCCAAAGGCAAAGCCGAAAGGAATTGATTTTTTTGTTGCCTTTTCAAATATTTACAAGGTGTAAAGGCATCAAAGCATTTATAGACGCCACTTAGTGGGTTTAAACTATTTCAAATAAATAGTATGAAAAGTATATCAGAAGAACTCGAAAAAAGAATTTTGGTACTCGATGGAGCCATGGGAACCATGTTGCAACGTTATAAGTTTACCGAAGACGATTTTCGAGGGGAACGTTTTAAAGATTTTGAGCATCCATTGCAAGGAAACAACGATTTATTGTCGCTAACACAGCCGAAAGCAATAGCCGATGTCCATGCGAAATATTTTGAAGCCGGGGCAGATATCGTAGAAACCAATACCTTTTCGGGGACTACCATTGCCATGGCAGATTATCATTTAGAAGACGTGGTATATGAGCTCAATTACGAATCTGCTAAAATTGCGAAACAGGTGGCAGATGAGTTTACTGCTAAGAATCCGCAAAAACCACGTTTTGTTGCCGGAGCCATGGGCCCCACAAACAGAACGGCGAGTATGTCTCCAGATGTAAATGATCCTGGTTATCGTGCCATTACTTTTGAAGAACTTCGGGTTGCTTATAAACAGCAGGCTGAAGCATTAATAGATGGAGGAGTGGATGTTTTGCTGGTAGAAACTATTTTTGATACGCTAAATGCCAAAGCGGCTCTTTTTGCTATCGAAGAAGTTAAGGAAGGACGTAATATAGATATCCCCGTAATGGTAAGTGGAACAATTACGGATGCTTCGGGAAGAACGCTGTCGGGGCAAACCGCCGAAGCTTTTTTAATAAGTATTTCCCATATCCCATTGTTAAGTGTTGGTTTTAATTGTGCTTTAGGGGCAGATCAACTATTGCCTTATGTAAAAAGGCTTTCCCAAAAATCACCTTTCTTTATTTCAGCATATCCAAATGCGGGCTTACCCAATCATTTCGGGGAATACGATCAAACTGCCGAAGAGATGCAAGCTTTAATTCGCTCTTACATGGAAGAAAATGTTGTAAATATTGTGGGTGGATGCTGCGGAACAACCCCAGAACATATAAAGCTATTGGCAGAAATAGCAAAAGAGTACCAACCGAGAAAAGTCTTAGAAGAAAGCCTTAATTAATGTGAAATTGTCATGCTGAATACATGTGCTGAAAATTATTTCAGGATGTCTAAGCATAGATGGAAAGAATGAAATGGACACAAAAAACAAACAACCAATAACCCATATCCAAGAACCGAACAACAGGAGTCAACAAAGAAAACCTCTTGTATTATCGGGTTTAGAGCCCTTAATAATTACAGAGAACACAAATTTTGTAAATGTTGGGGAGCGAACCAATGTTACTGGGTCGCGTAAGTTTCTTCGGTTAATTAAAGAAGAAAATTACGATGAAGCACTTGAGGTTGCAAGAGCACAAGTGGAGGGTGGTGCGCAGATTATCGATATAAATATGGACGAAGGAATGCTCGATGGCAAACATGCCATGGTGAAGTTCCTAAATCTAATTGCTGCTGAACCGGATATTGCTAGAGTGCCGATAATGATCGATAGTTCCAAATGGGAAATTATTGAGGCCGGATTGCAAGTAGTACAGGGGAAGGGGGTCGTGAATTCCATTAGTTTAAAGGAAGGCGAAGAACAATTTTTACATCATGCAAAGCTTATTAAACGTTACGGTGCGGCCGTCATTGTAATGGCTTTTGATGAGGTAGGGCAAGCGGATTCTTTTGAAAGAAGAATAGAAATTTGTAAGCGTTCGTACGACATTTTGGTGAACAAAATAAACTTTCCTCCTCAAGATATCATTTTCGATCCGAATATATTTCCGGTAGGTACAGGCATGGAAGAACACCGCCAAAATGCTGTAGATTTTTTCCGAGCGACCAAGTGGATCCGGGAAAATCTTCCGCATGCACATATAAGCGGTGGGGTAAGTAACGTTTCATTTTCCTTCCGAGGGAATAATACCGTAAGGGAGGCGATGAATGCCGCATTCCTTTACCACGGAATTCAGCATGGAATGACTATGGGAATTGTGAACCCAGAAATGCTTGAAATCTATGACGAGATCGATAAAGAACTGCTGCAGTATATTGAGGATGTATTGCTGGATAGGAGAGATGATGCTACAGAACGGCTTCTCGATTATGCTGAAACCGTAAAAGGGAATGGTAAAATAAACGAAAAACAGGCACAAGAATGGCGCAATGGAACGTTGCAGGAAAGAATTACGCATTCCCTGGTTAAAGGGATTTTGGAATTTGCGGAGGTAGATGCAGAGGAAGCCAGGCAGGCTGTCGATAAGCCCATCGAGGTTATCGAAGGCTATTTAATGAACGGAATGAATGTGGTGGGAGACCTCTTTGGAAGCGGAAAAATGTTCTTGCCTCAAGTAGTGAAGTCGGCTCGTGTAATGAAAAAATCAGTTGCCTACTTACTACCGTATATTGAAGCAGAAAAAGATGAAAACTCGCGTTCTGCTGGAAAGGTATTAATGGCCACAGTAAAAGGGGATGTCCACGATATCGGTAAAAACATCGTGAGTGTGGTATTGGGCTGTAATAATTATGAGATTGTAGATCTTGGTGTTATGGTGCCACCAGAAAAAATTATACAAACGGCTATCGAACAAGAGGTTGACATTATTGGTTTAAGCGGACTGATAACCCCATCTTTGGATGAAATGGTGTATTTGGCCAAAGAGTTGGAGAAATTAAACCTTAATATTCCGGTAATGATTGGTGGTGCTACTACCTCTCGTGCCCATACCGCGGTTAAAATAGCACCAGAATATTCCAAAACGGTCGTCCACGTTAACGATGCTTCCCGGGCGGTAAATGTAGCGGGAAGTCTGCTAAATCCAAAGTTAAAGGAAGCGTATGGAATAAACCTTAGAAAAGAGTATGACAAGCTTAGAGAGGGATTCTTAAACAGGTCTCGGAACAAAAATTTCCTGAGTATAGAACAGGCACGGGAAAATAAATTGCAATTGGATTGGGAAGAATATACACCTGCCAAACCAAATTTTGTAGGAGTTAAGGAGATAGATGTTACTCTGGAGGCCTTGGAACCTTACATCGATTGGACTCCTTTTTTTAGGTCTTGGGAGTTACATGGGAAATATCCGGCTATTTTAGAAGATGAGGTAGTGGGAAAAGAAGCGACCAAGTTATTCGCAGAAGCCAAAACCATGCTAGCGCAGATAATAAAAGAAAAATGGCTTACCGCTAAAGGAATTTTAGGGATTTTTCCAGCCAATCAAGTCAACCATGATGATATTCAGTTATTGGATGATGACGGAAACGAAATAGGGAAGTTTTTAACGTTGCGGCAGCAATCAGAGAAAAATAAAAGAGCGAATAATATAGCTTTGGCCGATTTTATTGCGCCTAAAGAAAGTGGGAAGCGAGATTATATCGGAGCTTTTTGTGTTACCACTGGATTTGGCGTAGATGAAATTTCCGATCGCTATGTAAAAGATTTAGACGATTATAATTCCATTATGATAAAAGCATTGGCAGATCGTTTAGCGGAAGCTTTTGCAGAGTACTTGCATGAAAAAGTACGTAAGGAAATTTGGGGGTATGCTTCCGAAGAAAAATTATCCAATGAAGAATTGATCAAAGAAAGCTATAAAGGCATTCGTCCGGCACCGGGATATCCTGCATGTCCAGATCATTTGGAAAAGAAAACCATTTGGAAACTGCTTCAAGTGGAAGAAACCATAGGAGTAAAACTTACCGATAGCCTCGCCATGTGGCCAGCATCATCGGTTTCTGGATATTATTTTGCCAATCCGGAAAGTAAATATTTTGGATTAGGAAAAATAAAAGAAGATCAAGTGAGCGATTATGCTGATCGAAGAGGGATTTCGGTCGAAGAGGCTACCAAATGGCTAAACCCAAACATAGCGGACTAATTTAAAATAATATACTCTCTCTTCGAGCGCAGGCGAGAAGTGTTTGAATAATTAATTTATGAATTTAATGAAGCCAAACTAAAGAGAACTAGCTCTAGGTAGCTACCTTATATTTCACGGATTTATAAAGGCAAGAAAGAGGTTTTAGAAGGGTTTTCTAAGAAAGTAGTTTCAGATTTGAGTATAGGCAACAATTAACGAATAACACATATTGAATAACCAATAAAATAGAATGAAAGTAACCGATCATATAAAAAAAGCCAACGGGAAAACCTTGTTTTCGTTTGAAATTATTCCACCACAAAAAGGAAAAAGCATTCAAGAACTGTACGACAACATCGATCCTTTAATGGAATTCAATCCGCCGTTTATTGATGTAACCACTTCAAGGGAAGAATTTGTTTACATTGAAAAAGATGGACTCTACGATAGAAAAATTACACGTATGCGTCCGGGAACGGTTGGAATTTGTGCCGCCTTAAAACATAAATACGATGTAGATACCATACCGCACGTTCTCTGTGGTGGGTTTACCAAGGAGGAGACCGAATATTTACTGGTAGATTGTCAATATTTAGGTATTGAAAATGTAATGGCATTGCGTGGAGATGCGATGAAACACGAACGTTATTTCAAGCCAACGGAAGGAGGCCATAATTATGCTACAGATTTGGTGAAGCAAATTAGAAATATGTGCGATGGTAAATATTTACATGAAACGATAGAAAGCAGTAATTGTTCCGATTTCTGCATAGGGGTGGCCGGGTACCCAGAAAAGCATTTGGAAGCCCCTTCGTTGGACTTCGATCTTAAAAAGTTAAAAGAAAAGGTAGATGCTGGTGCCGATTATATTGTTACGCAAATGTTTTTCGACAATAGTAAGTTTTTTGAATTTGTTGAGAAAGCAAAATCTATGGGCATTAATGTGCCAATTATCCCTGGAATCAAGCCAATTGCAGTGAAAAAACACCTTCAGCTATTACCCCAGGTTTTTAAAATAGATCTTCCCGAAGATTTGGTGAACGCTGTAGACAATTGCAAAAACAACAAAGAAGTTCGTCAAGTAGGGATCGACTGGTGTATTCAGCAATCCAAGGAATTGAAAGATGCAGGAGTACCTTTACTTCATTATTATTCCATGGGAAAATCTGATAATATTAAAGCCATTGCTTCGGCATTATTTTAAAAATTAGGTATATTTTTGTCGCGAAATCATTTTTATGAAGCGATTACTCGTTATTCTTTTTACTGCGATTGCTTTGGTGGCCGCAGCGCAAGAAAATCCGAAGGCTTACGCGTCTTATTTTGACCTAAATTATTTCTACGGAAATATTTCTAGGCATAACAACGATATCTTGCATTTAATTACGGGGCATCCAGAAGGTTTTATCCTAAGCTGGAACCAAAAAACGTTTGGAAACAAAGAATGGGAGCAATTGTACGGGTATCCAGATTATGGAGTCTCTTTGGGATATCAAGACTTAAAAAATGAGTTCATGGGCGACAACCTCGCTCTGTATGGCCATTACAATTTTTATTTTTTCAATCGTAACTTAATGTTGCGTATTGGGCAAGGAGTGGCAGTTGCTTCCAATCCGTATGATAAGGAAGAGAATTACCGCAATGTGGCGTTTGGTTCAAAATTATTGAGCAGTACTTATTTAATGCTGAATTACAAAAAGGAGCGTTTGTTGGATCGGTTAGGGGTTCAAGCGGGACTCTCACTTATTCATTATTCCAACGGAAATACCAAAGCCCCCAATACCAGTATCAATTCCATAGCTCTAAATGTGGGTCTAAATTATCAATTGGAAAAAGAAGATCCAGAGTTTATGGTTACAGAAGGTTTGACAAATCGTTTTAACGAACCTGTACGGTATAATTTTGTTTTTAGAAGTGGAGTAAATGAAAGTGATGTTATCGATAGCGGTCAATTTCCTTTTTACGTTTTCTCTTTTTATGCCGATAAGCGTATCAATAAAAAGAGTGCCCTTCAGCTGGGAACCGATATTTTTTATTCAAATTTCTTAAAGGAATATATTAAATTCAGTAGTATAGCATATCCCGAAAGGGGCATCGATGGAACGGAAGATTACAAAAGAGCCGGAATTTTCGTGGGGCATGAACTTTTTATTAACAGGCTCTCTGTGATAACCCAGGCTGGTTATTATTTGTATTACCCAATTGATTATGAAGGGCGTATGTATCTAAGGGGTGGCTTAAAAGGATATATTACCAAAGAAAAGAAATTGTTTGCTACGGTGGCTGTTAAGGCGCACGCCGCCCAAGCAGAAGGTATAGAAATAGGTATTGGGTATAGGTTGTAAAGTAAACTGTATGAAAATAGTACGAAACATATTTTGTATTCTAAGCGTCTTATTATTAGGAACTGCACTAACATCTTGCGATAGCGAAAATGCGAACGATTGTATACAGTCCTCTGGGAAAATAATAAAAGAGGAAAGGGCGGTAACGCCATTTTCTAGGATTTTGGTGAATGAAGAAATTTCTTTGGTGCTTAAACAAGATTCTGTATACAAGGTTGAGGTGGAATCTGGAGAAAACCTTTTGAACGATATTGATGTAGAAGTAGTAGAAAATCAACTTGTTTTAACCAACCATAATATTTGTAACTTTTTTAGGGAATATAACAATACCACGGTTTATGTTTCTACGCCAACTATTTCGGAAATTCGAAGTGCCACCCAGCGGGATATCATTTCGGATGGGGTTTTGGAGTCTGAAAAATTAGTGGTCTACTCCGAGAATTATCAAAATAATGAATACTTAACGAGTGCCGACTTTTATTTAGAAGTTAACGTGAAATCATTTCAAATGGTATTTAACGGGATTTCCAATATGAATATCAGCGGGGAAGCTACCAATCTAAATATAAATATGGCTTCGGGAAATGGCCGTTTTGAGGGGAGGGGACTTTCCGTAGAAAATGCTAATATTTATCACCGTGGTTCCAACGACATTATTGTAAAAGCGTCTAAAACTTTAAGTGGCGATATTTATAGTACAGGTGATCTTATCTCTATAGGAAGGCCGGAAACTGTTGAGGTTACCGAACACTATAAAGGCAAATTGATTATTGAAGAGTAGTTGGAGGTTTTTGGTTTTATCTAAATAAATTATAAATTTTCCTACACCAATGGCAGAGTTCTATGCCCAAATAAAAAAGTTAAAAACCATCATTTTTTTAAAAATTTGTGGAGAAACTCATATTTCAAGTATCTTTTAGCGCGATGAGATGCTGCATCTTTTAATATGCTGAAAAACTAATCTTTCCTTAAAAAAGCAAAATTCTTCAGCTAGATTATCTTTTTACTAATTGGTTTGTAATAACTTTGAAAAACATGAGTTTTTTATTAAAAAGAGGTATACAAATGAAAAAAAAGATTGTAATTGTTGGTGGTGGATTTGCAGGCATTGAACTGGTCGATAAACTTAAAAAATCAGATCTTTATGAGGTTGTTCTTGTAGATTTAAATAATTATAATTTTTTCCCACCACTCTTATATCAAGTAGCCTCTGGATTTATGGAACCTTCTGCAATTAGCTATCCTTTTCGTAAAATATTAAGAGGTAAAAACAATGTGAGATTTCGTTTGGGGGCGCTTCAAAAAGTAGTTCCTGAAGAAAATAAAATCATTTTGAGCAATGGAGAGGTTTCTTACGACATGCTTGTGATGGCTACAGGTACAGAGAGTAACTTTTTCGGTAATAAAAATATAGAACGCGATGCCTTACCCATGAAAACCATTGGAGATGCGTTGGCATTGCGAAACTTAGTTTTTACGCGCTTAGAAAGGGCTACGCGGGTAGAAGATCCGCTACGTAGAAAAAAGCTCCTATCTTTTGTAATTGCTGGTGCGGGTCCTACTGGAGTGGAGCTGTCTGGAATTCTGGCAGAAATGCGGAAGCATATAATTATTAAAGATTATCCGGAACTAGAGCGCGAGGATCTAGGTGAAATTTATCTATTGGATGGTTTGGATGCGGTATTGGCGGCGATGTCGGAAAAAACACAGAATTATACCAAAGAAAAACTCGAGGACTTAGGGGTGAAAGTGAAGCTGAACACCTTGGTTAAAGATTTTAACGATGGGGTCGTTTATTTGTCCGATGGAACGACCATAGCTTCTAAGAACCTAATTTGGGCGGCTGGAGTTTCCGCCAAAGTATTCGACGGTTTTAAAAAAGAAGATTATGGCCGCGGTCGGCGCTTAATTACCGACACCTTTAATAGGGTAAAAGGCTACGAAAACATTTTTGCAGTAGGGGACACGGCTATTCTGGAAGGCGATCCAGGATATCCCGATGGACACCCACAAGTGGCTCAAGTAGCGATACAAATGGCGGATAATTTAGCCGAAAACCTTTTAAAAGATGGAATAGATTGGCAGCCTTTTCAATACAGTGACAAAGGCTCGATGGCTATAATTGGTAGAAACAAAGCGGTAACAGACGGACCAAATGAGAGCTTCTTTCTAAAAGGGTTCCCAGCTTGGTTTGTTTGGATTTTTGTGCACATTATGTCTTTGGTAAATTATAAAAACCGAATTCGTGCATTGTACGATTGGATTGGATACTATTTTAGTAAGGACCAGTCTTTTAGAATGATTATTAAGCCGCGGGATACTTCTAAGAAATGAATGAAAGACCTAAAAAGTTTGTATGGCTACGAACTTTATTCAAATGAAATTAGTAAATTTAAGTTATGGAAATTGATGATATTCAAGATAAAAAATTAGAGTTGATCCAATGGCTTTCCACTTTGGATGATTTAGCTGTTATTGAGAAATTATTGGCTTTAAGGAACTCTGAGAAGCTGGACTGGTGGAACGAACTTTCTGCCACAGAAAAAAAATCAATTGATAAGGGCATTGAAGATGCCGATAATAAAAAATTAGTTCCAGATGCTAAAGCCAAAGAAATTTATGGAAAATGGCTTTAAAATTTTTTGGACAAAAAATGCATTATTGGAGTTAAAAGAAACTGTAAACTATTTAGAGGAGAACTGGACAGTTAAAGAGTTAAAAAATTTCGCTACAAAACTCGATCACGCAATCCAATTAATATCCAAAGAACCTGAATTATTTCCTAGATCAAAAGTAAAAAACTCAATTAGAAAAGCAGTTGTAGATAGAAATAACACTCTTTACTATAGGACTAATAGTAATTCAGTTGAAATTATTTCGCTTTTTTCTAATAAAAAGGCTCCATCTCGAAAAAAAATTGGTAATCTATTTATTCGTCAATTCGATAAACAAACTCTCTAAATTTTTATTTTTCTGATTTAACTGAAGTGTTTTGAGTCCGTTGTCATGCGCAAAATCGAAAACTTTGGCACGCATATCCTTGTCAGTTTCAAAAGTGAGCTCGTAAACAAAACCAATGGTATTTTTTACTTTAGTTACCATAGGAAGTTGCTTAAGTAATACATCTTCCACGCGGTAATCAAATTCCACCTCTATTATTTGTTGTTGGGATTTTCTAAGATCGGCCAATTTTTTATCGGCAACAATTTTGCCTTTATTAATTATAATTACCCGATCGCAAATGGCTTCCACTTCTTGCATAATATGGGTGGATAGTAGAACCGTTTTTTCTTTGCCTATATTTTTTATGAGTTTTCGAATTTCCAGAAGTTGATTTGGGTCAAGGCCTGTAGTAGGTTCATCTAGAATTAAAACTTCGGGATTTCCTATAAGGGCTGCTGCCAAACCTACACGTTGGCGATATCCTTTAGAGAGTGCACCTATTTTTTTATTTGCTTCAGGTTTTAGTCCGCATTGGGAAATAAGTTCTTCTATCCTATTTTTGGGAGTTTTGTATAAGCTGGCAGTATATTCTAAATATTCGCGTACATACATATCTAAATGTAACGGGTTGTGTTCGGGCAAATACCCTACGCTTTTTTGAACTCCCATTTTGTCCCTATCGATGGCAAAATGATTCACTTCTGCACTTCCGCTGCTAGGAGCTATAAAAGTGGTTAGAATTTTCATCATCGTAGATTTTCCAGCTCCATTTGGACCCAAAAACCCTACTATTTCCCCTTTATTAATGGAAAATGAAACATCTTTAAGCGCCTCTTGTTCGCCGTAATTTTTAGAGATATTTGCAACCTTTATAGACATGAATGACAAATTAAGGGTTAAAAATACAAAGTTAGCAGCAAAGATTTTAGTCTGGGTTGCCTATTTTATTCTAAGAAGCTCTTTTGCAAGGGCAATCATTTTCGGGTCTCCCGTGTGTTTATTGGGTTCGTCGGAAAGTTTAACCGTGGGTAACCATTCTTGGTCGCTAGTTAAAACATCCGTGAGTTTTATAACTATGTTCATAGGCTTTAAGCCAACATCATTAGTAAGATTGGTGCCAATCCCGAATGACAGTCCGATTTTCCCCTTACACGCTTTGGTAATCGCTTCTACTTTTTTAGGGTTAAGGCCGTCTGAAAATATAATGTATTTGTAAAGTGGATTGATCCCGTGACTTTTGTAGTGGGCAATGGTTTTTTCGGCGAACTCAATGGGGTCGCCGCTATCATGCCTCACGCCATCAAAGAGTTTGGCAAACTTGGTATCGAACTGTTTAAAGAAAACATCTGTGGTGTAGGTGTCAGACAGGGCAACACCTAAATCCCCGCGGTAAACGTCTACCCAGTGTTCTAAAGACATGGCGTTGGCCATTTTAAAACCAAATTCTGCGGCATGAAACATAAACCATTCATGCGCATGGGTGCCAATAGGCTTTACATTGTAGAGCATTGCCATGTGCACATTGCTGGAGCCGGAAAAACTTTTTCCTTTATAAGAAGATAAAGTACGGGTTACTTCTCGATGGGTTCGGTAAGAATGCCTACGACGGGTGCCAAATTCAGCAAAGGTTACCCCTAGCTCATTGTAGAGCTTAATTTTATCCAATGTTTTTTGTACTATTTGTTCTTCAGACCAACCTTTTTGATCGGTAAGCTTATAGAATAGTTCGCTTATTAAAGCCAATAAGGGCACTTCCCATAAAATGGTACGGTACCAATATCCAGATATATAAACCTCCAAATCTTCTCCTGCTTGGGAAATAGTGACTTCTGAAGGATCGTAGCGGTAACCTTCTAGAAAATCTATGTAAGCCGGATTTAAATACTGGCAATTTTCAATAAGAAACTGCTTTTCTTCTTTGGTGAGTTTAAGTAAAGCCATATTGTCTATTGCGGTGCGTAGGGCTTTATCAAAATGGGGCGGGAATTTGTGTTCGCCCCGGTTTATAAACTTGTATTTGGCTTTGGTATGGGGAAACAATTTTACCACGGCACATTGCATGGTGAATTTATAAAAATCGTTATCTAATATAGAATTGAAGACCTTATAGTTTTGTTCTGTAAGCATTGCTATTTATTTATACGGGAAGTTACTATATATTTTTGAATCCTTTTTCTTGTATCGGGTACGGATTTTTTCAGAAAAGAATAAATAAAAGTTGTGTGGATATATGGTGACGGAAAAAATCCTTCAGAAGGGAGATTTAAAAATTATTAGTAAATCGTGATTTTTAAAATTAATTATGGAAAAAAAGTTAAGAAATTATATTTTATTCAAAAAAATAAACCAAAGGGCTTTTTTATTCTAAATTAATAATTACATTAGCATCATAAACAAGAAAAATTTCATGTTAGCAAACGGATACATCTGGAACTTTTACTTTTTCTTCTTCTATTTTTTTAATAAAAGAACGGGACGGTTATAGGTTTTTGCTAACGAACAATATATAGAGTCCCGAAATTATTTCGGGACTTTTTTTTATGCAAAATTTAAATGAACAATAGAGTTGCCATACAGGGAATATTAGGATCTTTTCACCATCAAGTAGCGCAGGAGTATTTCGGTAGCGCAGTGGAAGTAAATGAATGTCTTTCTTTTGATGCGTTGGTAGATAGCTTGATCAACAAAACAAGCGACATAGCGGTAATGGCCATAGAAAATTCCATTGCGGGTTCTATAATTCCCAATTATGCGTTGATTGATAGTAACAACCTCCATATTATTGGGGAGCACTACATAAACGTTAACCATAATTTCATGGCTCTTAAGGGACAATCCATTAGCGATATTAAAGAGGTTTACTCTCACCCAATGGCTTTGTTGCAGTGTAAAACTTTTTTTAAACAATATCCCCATATAAAACTGGTGGAGGATGCCGATACTGCCGAGGTTGCCAGAAGAATCCATCAAGGTCAGCTAAAAGGGGTGGGAGCCATAGCCAGCAAGGCAGCAGCTTCTATTTTCGATCTGGAAATCCTGGCAGAGAAAATACAGACTATTCAAACCAATTCAACTCGGTTTGTGATTGTAAAAACCAAGAATTCCATCATTCCTAAGGAAGAAATAAACAAAGCATCCATCATGTTCGAACTGGGGACCAAACGCGGGAGTCTGGCAACCGTACTAAATGTAATGAGCGATTGTAAGTTGAATCTTACCAAGATACAATCCTTACCTAAAATAGAAACACCCTGGCGTTATTCTTTCTTCGTGGATGTAACTTTCGAGCAATACGAAGATTTTGAAAAAGCAAAAGCGCTGCTAGGCATTATGGCTTCGCATTTTAAAGTGCATGGGGAATATAAAAACGTAAAAAGATGATTGAAGTAGCGAAACGTTTACAGAGCGTACAGGAATACTACTTTTCTAAAAAATTAAGGGAAGTTAGAGGGTTAATGGCCAAGGGAAAACCAATAATCAATATGGGAATTGGAAGCCCAGACATGGCTCCTTCCGAAGATGTTCTACAGGCTTTGGTAGCGTCCCTTCGGGAAGATAAGGCGCATCAATACCAGAGTTACCAAGGCTTGCCAGAATTGAGAAATGCCGCAGTAAATTTCTACAAAGATCATTTTGATGTTACCATCGATAGTGAAACCGAGATTTTACCGTTAATGGGCTCTAAAGAGGGTATTATGCACATAAGCATGGCTTTTTTAAATGAAGGCGATGAGGTGCTTATTCCTAATCCGGGGTATCCAACTTATACATCGGTTACAAAATTGGTGGGTGCCATTCCTAAATATTACGATTTAACGGAAGAAAAAGGTTGGTTGCCGAATATGGAAGCTTTGGAGGCTGAAGACCTTAGCAAGGTAAAGGTAATGTGGCTCAGTTATCCTCATATGCCCACCGGGGCCAACGCCAGTAAAGAAGCTTTCAGCCAATTGGTTGCTTTTGCAAAACGCCACAACATCCTATTGGTAAACGACAACCCATATAGCTTTGTGTTGAACGACGAAAGATTGAGCATTTTGTCAATCGCAGGGGCAAAGGATGTGGCTTTGGAATTAAATTCGCTAAGCAAAACCTTTAATATGGCAGGTTGGAGAGTTGGATTTGTGTTTGGAAACGCCAAACATTTGGAAGCAGTTTTAAAGGTTAAAAGTAATATGGATAGCGGTATGTTTTACGGCCTTCAAAAAGGGGCCGTTAAAGCGTTGGAATCTTCCGCAGAATGGTATGCCGACTTAAATAAGGTATACAAAAAAAGAAGGGATCTTATTTTTCAACTGGCCGATAAATTAAATTGTACATACGATCGCAGTGCTTCTGGAATGTTTGTTTGGGCTAAACTCCCAACGGGAATAACTTCCGCAGAAGAATTTATAGACGGCATTTTGTACGACAAAAGTGTTTTTATTACCCCAGGAACTATTTTTGGTAGTAATGGTGAAGGATATATTAGGTTTTCCCTTTGCGTAAAAGAGGATAAAATAAAGGAAGCGATAGAGAGGTTTTAGGTCATAGAAAAAGAAGAGAGTAAAGAAAATAGAGAAGTGAAAGGAAGTGGGTTTACGTTTTTAAAACCATAATTCGTAAATCATAATTCGTAAATCGGAATTCGAAATGAATGTATTTGTAATAGGGTTAGGGCTCATAGGAGGATCGATGGCGTTAGACATAAAAGCCAGCAATAAGGAGGTCAAGATTTTTGGTTTTGATGCGAATGAGAACCATATGGAGGAAGCCTTAGCACTAGGTTTTATTGATGAAAAGGTCCATTTTGAAGAGGTAACGAAAGCAGATGTGGTAATTGTTTCAATACCTGTAAATGCTGCTATGGAAGTGGTTCCAAAACTTTTGGATATCGTAAAAGATGAAACTTTGGTTTTTGATGTTGGCTCTACAAAGGCTAATATTTGCAGCGTTTTGGAAAACCACACCAAAAGGAGGAATTTTTTGGCAACCCACCCCATTGCGGG
This sequence comes from Galbibacter sp. BG1, assembly GCF_013391805.1. Lineage (GTDB taxonomy): Bacteria > Bacteroidota > Bacteroidia > Flavobacteriales > Flavobacteriaceae > Galbibacter. Next base: position 2,139,226 of record NZ_CP058364.1, read on the forward strand.
TACCGAGTTTTCGGGGCCAAAAGCAGCGATACACGGTTTGTACAGAAATAAAACAAATATTATCTGCGAGGTAGAAAAAACAGCGTTTAAGCTACAGGAAAAGGCATTTAAGATATTTAACGATCTCGGGATGCGTATTCGGTACATGGAGCCTAAAGCACATGATAGACATATTGCGTATGTCTCGCATCTATCGCACATAAGTTCGTTTATGTTGGGGAAAACGGTTATTGAGAAGGAGAAAAACGAACGCGATATTTTCGATATGGCGGGAAGTGGATTTGAAAGTACGGTGCGTTTAGCAAAAAGTTCGCCAGCGATGTGGAGCCCAATTTTTGAACATAATAAAGAAAATGTAATTGAAACCTTGGAGGAGTACATAGCCAACCTTCAAAAGTTTAAGGAGCTAATGAAAGAAGACAATTTTGAAGCTATTTATCAAGAAATGGCAGACACCAATAGAATAAAAGAAATATTAAAAGGAATTTCAATCAAAACTTCATAAGTAAATTTAAAAATGGAAAATTCAGCAGGATTAAGAACATGGTTAGATGGGATGAACTTAGATCATCCATTAGTAATAGCTGGCCCATGTAGCGCAGAGACAGAAGAGCAGGTAATGCAAATTGCTCACGATTTAAAAGATACCGACGTAAATTACTACCGTGCTGGTATTTGGAAACCAAGAACAAGACCTGGAAATTTTGAAGGTGTTGGTTCTATTGGTTTAAAATGGTTACAGCGCGTAAAAGAGGAAACCGGATTAAAAACAGCTACAGAGGTTGCCAACAGAGCACACGTGGAGTTGGCATTGGAACACGATATCGATTTGTTGTGGATTGGTGCACGGTCAACAGTGAGTCCGTTTATTGTTCAAGACATTGCTGATGCTCTAGAAGGTACCGATAAAGTGGTATTGGTTAAAAACCCAGTGAATCCAGATTTGGCTTTATGGCTTGGTGGTATTGAGCGTTTGTATAGCAAAAACATTAAAAATTTAGGGGTTATTCACCGAGGATTTTCTTCTTACGAAAAGTCTAAATACCGTAACAATCCAGAGTGGCAATTGGCGATTGAATTACAAAATAAGTTTCCAGATCTCCCACTAATCTTAGATCCATCCCACATTACCGGAAACAGGGAGATGATTTTTGATGTTTCCCAAACCGCATTGGATTTAAATTATGATGGTTTAATGATTGAAACGCATTGTACGCCAGATAAGGCTTGGAGTGATGCCGCCCAACAGGTAACACCAGAATCGTTGAAGCAGATCATGAAAGATTTAAAAATTAGAAAAGAAACAGATCAGGAAGCAGAATACAACAGTAAGTTAACCAATTTCCGTGCACAAATAGATGTTATCGACAATTCCCTAGTGGAAACTCTAGGGAAGCGTATGAAAATTTCTGATGAAATTGGACAGCTCAAAAAACAACGTAACGTAGCCGTGCTTCAATCGAAACGTTGGAACGAGATTTTAGGGAAAATGATTATGGATGGTGAGGAAAAAGGCCTTAGTGAAGAATTCATTTTAAGAATTTTCAAAGCCATTCACCAAGAGTCCATAAATCACCAGGAAAAGATTGTAAAATCCTAACAATTGTAGAAGTAAGAAGTTAAAAGTACAAAGTAAGATTGAAGTTGTTTGTTGGAAAAGTCAACCGCTAATTTCTTAATTTGTACTTTTGCTTAAATTATTTATAGAATAAATGATTTGGGGATTATTTTAAAAACTCCTTATCTTCAGAATAGTAATCAAAAGCTACGAGAGCAGGAGCGCAGGTACGGAGCGACGCGGAGTTTTGATTACGGTTTTTCGACTTCATGGTCGAAAAAATTCCTTGGATAAGGCGCCCTTTTCTTTGTTTCGTTTCTTTTGGGCGAACAAAAGAAATGAAAGAGATTATGGTTTTAAAAATTTTATTAAAACCACTTATTTAATAAATACAAACAGGTGCATTTAAATTAATGACAGGGATCGTTTACAAATCTACCGGAAGCTGGTACAGTGTTAAAGCTGATGACGGACAGTTCTACAATTGTAGGATTAAAGGAAAATTCAGGATACAAGGTATTAAAAGCACCAACCCCGTTGCCGTAGGCGATTTAGTGGAGTTCGATTTAGAAACCATTGGCGACGAAACCATAGGGATTATAAAAGACATTCAAGAGCGAAAGAATTATATCATCCGAAAATCGGTAAATCTTTCCAAGCGTACGCATATTATTGGAGCCAATGTAGACGTTGCTTTTTTATTAGTAACGCTAAACAATCCCACAACTTTTACAGATTTTATCGATCGTTTTTTGGTAACCTCCGAGGCTTATCATGTAACGCCTATTTTACTTTTCAACAAAATAGATACGTATAACGAAGAGGAGCTTATAGATGTGAAATATTTGCAGAATGTCTATACAAATATAGGGTATCAATGTATTGAAGTATCGGCAAAAAATAGTACTAATGTAGAAACTGTAAAGCAATTAATGGTGGGTAAAACCAGTATATTTTCTGGACATTCTGGCGTTGGTAAATCTACTTTGATAAATGCCATTGAACCTGGATTGGATTTAAAAACAGCCGAAATTTCTGAACAACACAAACAAGGTCAACATACAACCACCTTTGCTGAAATGTTCGATTTAAGTTTTGATGCCCGAATTATCGATACACCTGGAATAAAAGGATTTGGAATTGTAGATATGGACAAATATGAAGTTGGTAACTATTTTCCGGAATTCTTTGAACTGAAAAGCGAATGTAAATTTAATAATTGTTTACATGTGGACGAACCGAAATGTGCGGTAAAAGACGCTTTGGAAAACGATGAAATTGCATGGAGTCGTTATAAAAGTTATTTACAGATTTTAGAAGGCGAAGAGGAGAATTATCGAACCGATATTTATGGGGATTAACCCGTAATAGGATTTTTGAGAAATAAAGAATAGCTTTTCCAAAGAATAATCCATCGGGTATTGTGTTGAAAAAAGTATCCGTAAACGGAAAAGGGGCAGTTTTTAGTAAGGGATTAAAACAAAAAACTATAAACCGTTAATTGAATGCGCGTTGTAATACAGAGAGTAAACGAGGCAAGTGTTACTATTGAAGGTAAAGTAAGTTCAGCAATAGAAAAAGGGGTACTTATTTTACTGGGAATTGAAGAAGCCGATACCGATGAAGATATTCAATGGCTGTGCAGGAAAATAGGCGGACTACGTATTTTTAATGATGAAAACGGGGTGATGAACCTCTCCTTAAAAGATATAGACGGAGAAGCTTTGGTAGTCAGTCAATTTACTTTGCATGCTTCCACTAAAAAAGGGAATAGGCCATCGTATATAAAAGCAGCCAAACCCGATATTGCGATACCGCTTTACAAAGCCTTTGTAGAACAACTAAAACAAGAACTGGGAAAGGAAATCTGCACAGGAACTTTTGGTGCCGATATGAAGGTAGCGCTGCTAAACGACGGACCGGTTACTATAATTATAGACTCTAAAAATAGGGAATAAGGTTTAAATACATAAATAATTCTATGATTTATAGATAGTTTTTATATTTTTAGAACCTAAACCAACACCTTAACCCTATAATGTCAACCAAAATTTATGGAGTTTTTATTTGCATATGCGTTTTCTGTGGCTTTGCGAATGCTCAGCAAGCTTTTTCTTTACAATCGTTAATTTTAAATTCGGAATTAATTGAAGATTCCAATGCTATTATAAGAAATGATAGCATTTCCATTGAATTGGATGCGGTGGACGACATGAAAATTTATAAGGAATTTTCAGTAACCGTTTTAAATAAACTTGGAGAACGATTCGTAGAATCTTCAGAATATTTTAATGAGGGTAGGAATATTAAATCTTTAGAGGCCTACATTTACGATCAGTCGGGAAATGAGATCAAGAAATTCAGGAAGAAAGATTTTAGGGAGCGGAGTGCCGTTCCAAGAGGTCAATTATATTCAGATGATCGTGTATTGTTCTTAGACTACACACCTACATTTTACCCCTATACCATCAAATTTATATCAGAAGTAAAAACAACCAATACCGTTTTTATACCTTCTTGGTTTTTTGTTTCTGGGTACAATGTAGGTGTTGAAAAAAGCGTTTTCAGAATTAATGATAAAGCCAACCTAGGTGTCCGTTTTCACGAATCTAATTTTAATGGATTTTCAATAGAAAAAGAAAAGAATGATAGCGAAATTATTTATAAGGCTACCAACCTAAGTGCTATTAAAAGCGAAGAACTATCCCCAAACTTTTCTAAAATTGTTCCGGCCTTGCATTCCGCAGTAAATAACTTCTTTATCCATGGAGTAGAAGGATATGCTACCAATTGGGAAGAAATGGGTAAATGGATGAATTCTTATATTTTAAAGGATCGTGCTGAGTTGCCAAGCCATACGGTAAATTACATTAACTCTCTAGTAGATGGTGTCGAAAACCCTATGGAAAAGGCCAAAATTATCTATAAATATGTACAGGAACAGACCAGGTATATAGGCGTTCAAGTGGGAATTGGGGGAATTCAACCAATTGCAGCTTCTGAAGTCGATCAAGTTAAATACGGGGATTGTAAGGGGTTGTCCAACTACACTCTGGCACTTTTAAAGGCTGTAGGGGTAGATGCCTATTACGTTCATGTTCAAGCGGGTGCCGAAAAAATAGATTTTATTGAAGATTTTGCCTCACTCAATCAAGGGAACCATGCCATACTCGCTATTCCGAATAACGAATCTTATTGCTGGATCGATTGCACCAGTAGAATTCATCCCTTCAATTTTGTAGGCGATTTTACCGATAATAGAAAGGTATTGGTTATGAAACCGGAAGGAGGGGAAATTATGGAAACCATGGCTTATTTAAATGGGCATAACCAGCTTAAAAGCGTTGGGAGTTTTCAGCTTAATGAAAACAATAGTATTACTGCTTCGGTAGCAATGACCTCTACCGGTATTATGTACGATAATCATTTTTATTTGGGAGAGAAGTCGGCTGAGGACCAAATAAAGGCCTTTAAAGAATATTGGGGGCACATAAATAATTTAGATATCAAATCCTTAGTTTTTGAAAATAATGAAGATGAAATTTCCTTTGTGGAAAAATCCAACTTTAGTGCGGAAAATTACGGATCGATTACCGGGGAAAGAATAATTTTTGAAGCCAATCTTTTCAACCGTATTTCTTATGTTCCCAAACGCTATAAAGATAGGGAAATGCCATTTGAGGTTTCAAGAGGCTTTGCATACAAGGATGACATTACGATTAAAATACTTGAAAATTATGAGGTGGAGGCGATGCCTGAAGAAGTCTCTATAATAAATGAATTTGGGAATTATACTTTAAAGCTTACTAAAATAAATGATGGAGAACTGCATTACGAAAGGGAGTTTCTTTTGAAATCGGGTTTCTATGAAGCTCAAAAATATAAGGACTATCGCGATTTTAGAAAACAAGTTTCTAAGTTGGAAAATGCAAAGATAGTTCTCATTAAAAAAACCTAACCGAAACACTAAATAACTAATTTTATGAAATCATTTTGTCTACTACTCGTTGTTTTTCTTTCTCTCAATGCAACTGCTCAAGATTACAGATTTGGAAAAGTATCCAAAGAAGAATTAAAATTAAAAAAACATCCATATGATTCTACGGCCGCCGCTTCGGTACTTTATGAAAACAGGAATAGCTATATTCTGTATACTCAAAGCATCGGTTTTCAATTAATCACAGAAGTACAAAAGCGTATAAAAATTTATGACGAGTCTGGATTTCAATACGGTACGGAAAAAGTTTATTTGTACCATGGTGATTCTGATAAGGAGGATTTTTCTGGACTCAAAGGATATACTTACAATTTAATTAATGGAAAGATTGAAGAATCCAAACTTCAGAAAGATGGTGTTTTTAGCAATGAAGAGTCCAAATATTGGAACAGTGAAACATTTACTTTTCCCAATCTAAAGGAAGGTAGTGTAGTAGAATTCAAATATAAAATTGCTTCACCGTTTATTACCAACGTTCAAGAAACAACAGTACAAAAAGAAATTCCCGTAGACTACTTGGAGGCTTCTTACAAATTTCCAGAATACTTTTATTTTAAACCTGTTATTAAGGGTTACTATCCATTAGATATTAAAAACACCACAAAACCCTTGAGTATAAATTTAACCAGTAAGAGCCGAAGCGGCGGCCCTTGGGAGCCTGTTTCAACAACCTACGATAACCAAAAGATTGATTATATTGAAAAAAATAACAGTATAACGGTTACCAATGTTCCGGCATTAAAAGAAGAGCCTTATGTAAATAACATCGACAATTACAGATCGAGCATCGATTTCGAATTGGCTTATGTTAAAATGCCTAACAGTCCCATTGAATACTATTCATCCACTTGGGAAGATGTGACGAAGAAAATTTATGATTATCCAGAATTTGGAGGTGAGCTTAAAAAATCGGGATATTTTGAAGACGAGATAGACGCTCTCTTATCGGATAGCACAAGTGAAGAACAAAAAATAGCCTTAATATTCAATTATCTTCAACATAAAATGACATGGAATGGAATGTACTCTTATATCGTTGATGATGGGGTTCGAAAGGCATTTAAAAATAATAGCGGCAACAGTGCGGAAATCAATCTAATGCTTACGGCTATGATGAATTATGCTGGCGTAGAGACTTTCCCTGTATTGGTAAGTACGAGATCTCATGGTATTCCATTATTTCCTACCAGAGAAGGTTTTAATTATGTTATTGCTGCAGCAAGTATTAATAATCAACTTGTACTTTTGGACGCCACTAGTAAGTATACCCTCCCAAATATTCTTCCTGAAAGAGCTTTAAATTGGCAAGGAAGACTTATAAAGAAAGATGGGAATTCGTTAAATATAAATTTATCTCCTTCCACGTTGTCGGACACTAAAATAATGATGCATATCAATATGGATAAAGAAGGAGGTATAACTGGTAAGGTAAGAAACCAATATTTAGATTATAGCGCTTTAAATTATAGGATGAGCAACGACCAAAAGGCCCATGAAACTTTAATGCAAGGTTTGGAAGACAAGTATACAGGAATAGAAATAGATTCCTATGAAATTGAAAACCAATATGAAATCAATAAACCATTGGTGGAGCAGTACCAATTTTACATGGATAATGCTTATGATAAAATAGACGATAAAATTTATATTTCACCTATGTTTTTTCACGCGTTGACAGAAAATCCTTTTAAACTTGAAAAACGTGAATTTCCAATCGATTTCTCCTATCCCCAGAAGGACTCCTTTTTAGTAACGATAAATGTTCCGGAGGGCTACCAAATACTGTCAATGCCAGAATCTACGAAAATGCTTTTACCAGAAGACTTGGGTAGTTTTTCTTACATCATTGGTGGAACTGAAAATACTATTCAGTTAAATGTTTCCTTGGAATTATCTTCTCCAAATGTTCCTTCCCTTCATTATGAATCAATAAAACAGTATTTTAGCAAAATCATTGAAAAAGAAACAGAAAAGATTGTTTTAAGTCAGATTTAAATATGGATATAAAAAACGCTCAGCAAGAAGTAGATACATGGATAAAGGAGCACGGAGTTCGTTACTTTAACGAGCTTACCAATATGGCGCAGCTTACCGAAGAAGTAGGTGAGGTTGCCAGGATAATTGCCCGAAGGTATGGCGAGCAAAGTGAAAAGGAAAGCGATAAGAATAAAGATTTGGGCGAAGAACTTGCCGATGTTGTATTCGTAGTGCTTTGCTTGGCCATTCAAACGGGGGTCGATCTTCAAGCTGCGTTCGATAAAAAAATGGACATTAAGACAAAAAGAGATCACGATAGACATCATAACAACGAGAAACTAAAATAACAAACAACCGCATTAACTAATTAATTGTGAATTTACTTCTTTCTTCCAACCACAGAAACATTCATCAACACATACAAATTACAGGGTCTAAAAGTGAAAGTAATAGGGCTTTATTGTTACAAGCTTTATTTCCTTCACTTGCCATCGAAAACCTTTCAAATTCCGATGACTCCCAAGTAATGAAAAAAGGACTGCAAATACATAATGGAGAAGTCGACATACACCATGCGGGAACAGCCATGCGTTTTCTCACTGCATTTTTTGCCACCCAGAATGGGCGTGAGGTGGTGTTAACCGGTTCACAACGTATGACAGAGCGCCCAATAAAAATACTGGTCGATGCATTAAAACAATTGGGGGCCGATATTTCCTATGTAAAAAATGATGGCTACCCTCCATTAAAAATTGTTGGGAAATCAATTACCCAAAACAAAGTTTCTTTGGCGGCCAATGTAAGCAGCCAATACATTTCTGCCCTGCTACTGGTGGCACCAACATTAGAAAACGGCTTGGAACTTACCTTGGAGGGTAAAATAACTTCGGTGCCGTATATAAAAATGACGTTGTCGCTTTTAAACGAAATCGGAGTTAAAACCGCTTTCGAAGGAAACGTTATTTCCGTTAAACCCATCGAGGAAGTAGCTGCCAAAACGCTGGTTGTAGAATCCGATTGGAGTTCGGCGTCCTATTTTTACAGTATCGCCGCCTTGTCTGAAGTAGGATCTGAAATATCCCTGGCAAGCTATAAGTCTAATAGTTTACAGGGAGATAGTGTGCTGCAAGATATTTACAGGCAATTCGGGGTAGAAACTGCATTTAACAAACATGTGGTAACCTTAAAAAAAACGAAGGATATTCCTTCGGAAACTTTGGTAAAAATAGACCTCTCCAATGCGCCAGATATTGCACAGACCATCGCTGTTACTTGCTTTGCACTTAGATTGAAATGCGAACTTAGCGGACTCCATACCTTAAAAATTAAGGAAACAGATAGATTGGAAGCTTTAAAGAAAGAACTCGGCAAATTGGGAGCCGATATTTCTGTAACCGATAAAGAGTTGTTTTTAGATCCTTCTGAAGTAATTAATAGAAATATAGCTATCGATACGTATAACGATCATAGAATGGCGATGGCTTTCGCACCTTTAGCCCTGCATGTTCCAATAATTATAAATGATGCTGAGGTAGTTTCTAAATCTTATCCCGATTTCTGGAAGGATATGGGAGCGGTACAGATAAAATTCCAAAAAGCGTAGTGTTGCCGGCAGGCTTAAAGAGAATTGCCGTTGTTCGCACAATATTTTTTCAGTGGTTGATTTTTTTATTTAACTCATACCCATTTACGATATCTTCAAAAATCCTTCTCGAATTTTCTGTCTTAAAAAAGGACTCCAGAAATAATTCATCAAGGATGATTGGATTTTGTCCTTGTTTGAGTGTTTTTCTAAATATCACTTCTGATTCGATTTTATCATCAGACTCTATTTCTCCACAATACCTTTCAGCTCGCTCTATTAGTTTATCATCTTTATTGTCGAATAATCTAATTCCTTTATTTGGGAGAATACAATTGTTAAAAATGTTTTTGCCATATACATTCACATTTTCAAAAATTAAACCACTTAAATCACAATTTTTAAAAACCGTTTCATTGTTAATAATTTTTGCATGTTCATCATTCAAGATTGAATTTTTCATTAATCCAGATAATTGGCAATCATAAAAGTATTGGCCAGTGAATAAGTCGATGCCTATAAATTGACAATTTACAAATCGACAATTATAAAAGGATGAAGGTGGACCAAGTGAACTATATTTTCCGTAAAATCTGCAATCAATAAAAGTGCAGTCGGAATATTTAGAATTATACCCTAGAAAGCAGTTTTTGAAATGAACATTTTGAAAAATCACTTTTTTTATCTGGGCTTTTCTAACTGTCAGTTCGTTAAATAAAATATTAATGAACTTTTTATTTTCGATTCTTCCGCTCCAATCTAATTTATGTTCTTTGGTTCTTTTCATTCGACTTGCGCAGTACGGTTTAGCTAAGTTCAGTGCGGAGGCAAGGAGACCTTTGTTTTCGTCTTTGCAGAAAGCTAAAGCTTATTGTTTTTGATTTATTTTTGTGCTCTAAAGCTTAATTCATAAGATTTGGCGAGTTTTTAAATTTATACAGACCTTTCTGTTTTGTCCAAAAATCCGTAATACGCTTAGTTATTGTTGCTCAACGTTTTTTTCTCTGGACTTTACTGAAGTTATTTATTCAAATAGTTTTCCTTTTTTATTTTCTAATATGAAATAATTCAGAATAGCCATCCACATAATTACAGAAGGGATCATTCGATAGTCCTTTCGAATCACATGAAGAATGATTAAAATTCCTATAGTATAACTTGTAATTACCCAAACTAGTTTTAAAAAATCCAGACTTCTTTTAATTGGTTTATTTAAGAAACTAAAAAAGTATGTTATCATTATCCCGATAAACCCAACTGTTAATATGTTATTACCAGATACACCTTGAAATTCCCAATGCAAAATTTTGATTAAGGCTCCTATAATTATAATTGCGATAATTCCTTTTAATATTCTAAAGTATTTAGTTTTTATAAAAGTACCATTAAAGAACAACATGAAAAATCCAGCAGTTTGTCCTATCCATAAACCTCTTTCAAACCATACTTCGGCGTTTGGATTGTTTGTTAAGTTTATAGAAACAAACGAAGCCAAAGCTATTACTAGTCCGATTATAACTATAGTAACATAGTAAAAATTGTTTTTCATATTGTTGTGTAGCTCCTCTACAAACACAATAGCGTTTATTTCTTCTATCAAATCTACTAAATTATCTTTTTTCTGTATCATATAAAAAAATATTTCTATGACGAACTTATTGGCGCCATTATTAAAATCCTCCGTCTTTTGGGTACAAGCATGGAGTGTTTAGGTGCTAAGACCTTGTTTTTGGATTCTATAACCAAAGCTTTCAACGTTTTAATCAAAGTTTGGGTGATATCTATCAAACTTTTAAAAGAACCCTTTAAAATTTTAACCCCTAGAGGTAAAAACTTTAGAGCTTCGGGTTAAATTTTTAATGGTTATTGCTAAAAACAAGGTTGTTTAACCAAAACAGGGTGTCAGCACACCTAAAAAATTGGTCTAGCTATCTAAAAGGTTTATAAATTGACCTAAATGTTTTGGCTCCGTAGCTAAAAACTTTGATAGGAAGCCTAAATTTTTAGGTGCCGAACCTAATTATTTAACCGTCTTACCTAAATGATTGCGTGCCAGGGCTCAAAATTTGAATGTGTGTAACCGAAAATGCAGTTGGGATATAAATCTTAAAACCTTGAATATTAGAAATAATTGCCGTTTTCCTTGACAACCCCTATCTCCATATTGTATATTTGCAGCTCGCTAATTGGCGATTGTAGGAAATTTATACAAATAAGTATTTAATTCCATTTTTTAAAACGGATTTGAGCCTAATAAAATAATTAAAAATACACACCGATTTTCCTTAAAATCAATACTGGTTTTAAGGATATCGGTTTTTTATTTTAACCATTAGGTTCCTGAAAAAATAAATTGTAGCAAATGAAATTATCACATTTTAATTTTGAACTTCCAAAGGAGTTATTGGCAGAATACCCTTCAGAAAATAGGGATGAATCCCGTTTAATGGTACTGCACCGTAAAGAGCAGAAAATCGAACATAAAATGTTCAAGGATTTAATAGATTATTTCGATGAAGGAGATGTAATGGTTTTAAACAATACCAAGGTTTTTCCAGCGAGGTTATTTGGTAATAAAGAGAAAACCGGAGCCCGTATCGAAGTTTTCCTGTTAAGGGAATTAAATGTTGAGCAACGCCTTTGGGATGTATTGGTAGATCCTGCCAGAAAAATTAGAATTGGTAATAAATTATATTTTGGTGAAGACGAAAGTCTTGTGGCCGAAGTTATAGATAATACTACCTCTAGAGGAAGAACGCTTCGTTTCCTGTATGATGGCTCTTATGAAGAATTCAGAAAAAAATTGAATGATTTAGGGGAAACACCGCTTCCTAAATACATAAAAAGAGATGTAGAGGCTACAGACGAAGAGCGATATCAAACCATTTACGCCAAGACAGAAGGAGCTGTGGCGGCACCTACAGCTGGGCTTCATTTCTCTAAGCACTTGTTAAAGCGTTTGGAAATTAAAGGGATTGATTTTGCTGAACTTACCCTACATGTCGGATTGGGAACTTTTAACCCTGTGGAAGTGGAAGACCTATCCAAACATAAAATGGATAGCGAAGAATTGTTTATCGATGAAAAGGCAGCGGCTATTGTAAATAACGCCAAAGACAACAAACGAAAAGTATGTGCTATTGGGACTACGGCTATGCGTGGTTTGGAGAGTTCTGTCTCTTCAGACTTAATGCTGAACCCTTACGAGGGTTGGACCAATAAGTTCATTTTCCCTCCATACGATTTTAGTATTGCCAATTGTATGGTTACCAACTTCCATACTCCTAAATCTACACTTTTAATGATGATTTCTGCTTTTGCAGGTCACGATTTTATGATGAAAGCTTATAAGGAAGCCATAAAAGAAGGGTATAGATTCTACTCTTATGGAGATGCGATGCTAATTTTATAAATAGCACAAAACCTTAAAATATTTAAAGACCTGACAAGTTTAAGTAGCCTGTCAGGTCTTTCTTGTAATAGAATCCGCCTATTTTCCTAAATCAAAACGTATCTTTGCAATTATGCAAACCAAGAAAAAAGACATACGCGCTTTAACCAAAGAACAGTTGAGGGATTTCTTTGTATCTCAAGGGGATAAAGCCTTCCGTGGTAACCAGGTTTATGAATGGTTATGGGGAAAAGCGGCGTACTCTTTCGATGCGATGACCAATATTTCTAAGGAAACCCGCCAAATGCTGGAGGATAACTTTGTGATCAATCACATAAAAGTAGACCAAATGCAGCGCAGTAGCGATGGTACCATAAAAAATGCGGTGCGTTTGCACGACGATTTAATTGTAGAATCGGTTTTAATTCCCACGGCAACCAGAACAACCGCTTGTGTATCGAGTCAGGTTGGGTGTAGTTTAGATTGTAAATTCTGTGCTACCGCCAAATTAAAGCGGATGCGTAATTTAAATCCAGACGAGATCTACGATCAAGTGGTGGCCATCGATAACGAAAGCAGGCTGTATTTCGACAAACCGCTCTCCAATATTGTATTTATGGGGATGGGCGAACCTCTTATGAATTATAACAATGTGTTGGCGGCCATCGAAAAAATAACTTCTCTAGAAGGATTGGGGATGTCTCCACGAAGGATTACCGTTTCTACCTCGGGAGTGCCAAAAATGATTAAAAAAATGGCAGATACCGAGGTAAAATTTAAATTGGCAGTTTCGCTGCACTCCGCCATCGATGAGGTGCGTACTACCATTATGCCTTTTAATGCCACTTTTCCTCTTGCCGATCTTCGGGAAGCGTTGGAATATTGGTACAATAAAACCAAAAGTAGAATTACCTACGAGTATGTGGTTTGGCGAGGGATTAACGATCGACGTAAAGATGTAGAGGCCTTGGTTCAATTCTGCAAATTCGCCCCTTCAAAGGTAAATATCATTGAGTACAATCCCATTGGCGACGATCAGTTTAAACAGGCAGACAGCAACGCTTTGGATATGTACAAAGAAATTTTGGAACGCAATGGAATTACGGTTACCGTAAGACGTTCCAGGGGAAAGGATATCGATGCTGCCTGCGGACAGTTGGCAAACAAGTCTTAGTAAGAGAACCCTTATAAAAATCATTTTTTAACCAATTGGAAAAAGTTGAAATGAGTTCATTATCTTTACCCTTTCTATGAAGGTAGTAGAACAAATTAAAGAACCCATACGCACGGAAATGGAACTTTTTGAAAAAAAGTTTCACGAATCCATGTCTTCCAAAGTAGCCTTACTCAACCGTATCACTTACTACATTGTAAACAGAAAGGGGAAGCAAATGCGCCCTATGTTTGTTTTTTTGGTAGCCAAAATGGTTTCTGGAGGCAAGGTGAACGATCGTACCTACCGTGGCGCCAGTGTTATAGAGTTAATCCACACAGCCACTTTGGTGCACGACGATGTGGTAGACGATAGTAATAGACGTAGAGGGTTTTTCTCATTAAACGCTCTGTGGAAAAACAAGATCGCAGTGTTGGTGGGCGACTATTTATTGTCTAAAGGGTTACTGCTCTCTATAGATAACGAAGATTTCGATTTGCTGAAAATCATTTCGGTGGCCGTTCGCGAAATGAGTGAAGGGGAATTGCTTCAAATTGAAAAGGCCAGGCGCTTGGATATTACCGAAGAAGTCTACTACGAAATCATCCGGCAAAAAACAGCCACCTTAATAGCGGCATGTTGTAGTTTGGGTGCTTGCTCGGTAAAACCAGATTCTGAAGAGGTGGCCCAAATGCGAAAATTTGGAGAACTCATCGGGATGGCTTTTCAAATAAAAGACGATTTGTTCGATTATACCGATGGCCCTATTGGAAAACCTACTGGAATCGATATCAAGGAACAAAAAATGACGCTACCTTTAATTTATGCCCTTAATACGGCCAATAAAAAGGAGAAAAAGTGGCTTATCAATTCCGTTAAAAAATATAATAAAGATAAGCAGCGCGTTAAAGAAGTAATTGCATACGTAAAAGATCATGGCGGCTTGGAATATGCAGAGCAGAAAATGATAATCTTTCAACAGCAAGCTCTTGAGATTTTAGCCACATTTCCTACTTCGGTTTACAAAGATTCTTTAGAACTTATGGTAAATTACGTTATTGAACGTAAAAAATAAGATTACTTTTTATTAAGAAAGATTTATTATTTATGTCTGACTACCAGTGTTTTAACCTCTTTATTTAATATTTTTCCTTTATTTTTCAATAAAAATAGTTGCTTCAGGCAACTTTCCCTTCAAGCTTTACGTCTATGTAAATAGAAACCAACAATGAAACGGATCTTGAAAGTCATACCCATCAACAAAAATAAAACCAAGCTCATTAAAAGAGCCCAAAATGGGTATAGGGATGCTCAAGAAGAAATCTATCGTGAATTTTCTGCTAAAATGCTTTCGGTGTGTAGATACTATATAAAGGATATTCATTTTGCTGAAGATGTTATGATAACAGGTTTTTTTAAGGTTTTCAAGCATCTAAATAGTTTTAAAAACACGGGGAGTTTCGAAGGTTGGATACGCAGGATTATGGTCAATGAATGCTTGTCATTTCTAAGGCGTAAAAACGAATTGGTATTTTTGGATTCAGAAGAAGAAAAGAGGATTTTGGAAACTGAAGAAAACCAATTTCAAAAAATCTCAGATGTCGCTTACATTCAAAAGGCAATAGATGGCTTGCCCGATGGCTATAAAACCGTTTTCCTGTTATTTGCCATAGAAGGGTATTCCCATAAAGAAATAGCGGTACAGCTCCATATTGCCGAGAGCACATCGAAATCCCAATTGTTCAAGGCGCGAAAAATGTTGCAGGAAAAGATAAATGAATTTAATAAACAATGCTATGAGTCGCAATCCTCTTGATGAAGACATAAAAAATAGGTTGGAAAACCGAAGAATAGCTACTTCCAGTAATGCTTGGCAGAAATTGGAAGCCAAACTAGATATGCCTAACAATGAGGCAAAGACAAAAAGCAGGCCAATTAACTGGGTTGCGGCTAGTATACTTTTGCTATTTGCTACCGGAACCTATGTTTTTTTTAATGCTGAAGAAAATGTGTCAGCTGTCGTAGTAAAAGACAGGGATAAGAAAATGGAGCCAGAGGGAGTAAATAAGCTTCCCGAGACTTTTGAAAACAAAGAAGGTGGAGTTACTGAAAAGAGCACGAAGAAAGAGTTTGTTAAGCAAAACAGTACTAAGGAAGCACCCGTAAAAACAAAAGAAGCCATTACAGATGGGGTAGAGATCGTGCAAAATGAGAGCATGAAAAAGGAAGATTTTGAAACTCAAAAAATCAATGAGGTCGCTTCTCAAATTATCGAGTTAAAGCAAAACGAAACGGTAACAGACGAGGAAATAGAAGCCCTGCTTTTAGCGGCACAAAAATCAATTTATAAAGAAAGAATTAATAAAAAATCACCAGATAGCTTAAGTGCCATGGCCTTGTTGGAGGAGGTGGAGACCGAACTGGATCAATCTTTTAAGGAAAAAGTCTTCGAAGCAATAAAAGAAGGGTTTGTTAAGGTTAAAACCGCTGTGGCCGAACGTAATCAATAGTTTATTCATCAATCAAAATCAAAAAAATCATGTTTAGAATCTTTATGTTTATCGCATATGCGATCCTGTATTTCTTTGTTCAATTTGCAAATGGACAAAATGAAAATGACACCATAACGGTTGCAAATAAGCAACAGATTGAAAACTTGGAATCTCAAAAAAACCAAGTTATCACCAAAGAAAAACAAGCGCTCAAGGAGAAGGTGCAAGATATATCCAACAAAGTTGCTTCAGGGGAATTAACGGAAGAAGAAGGGCAAAGGCAAAAAGAAGCAGCCGCCGAGAAGGCAGCTTTAAACATTAAGAATAAGACGGCTATTATCGACAATGAAATAGCTTTGCTCAGCAGGGGAGAAACGATAGAGAAAGAAAGTGGTTTTTTTGAAAATGACTGTGACGATTTTTGGGATTTTGGATGTAATGACGATTCTAAAAAAAGTGTTTACGATAAAAGAACCCATTCTGATATTGTTATGGCCTTTGGCTTTAACAACGCTATCATCGATGGCCAATCTTTCAACGAAACACCATATAAAGTAGGGGGGAGTAAGTTTTTTGAAATAGGTTGGCAATGGAAAACCAGGTTGCTCAAATATAGTAATGCTATTAGGATAAGTTATGGGATCACCTATCAAACCAATGGTTTTAAAGCAGACGATAATCAATATTTTGTAAAAAATGGAGATGTAACCACCTTAGAAGATTTTGATGGGGTTGTGCACAAGGCCAAACTTCGAATGGATAATTTTGTGATTCCTGTCTATTTCGAGTTCGGTCCGTCAGAAAAGAAGGATAAAGGGGATTATTTTAGGTACACTACCCATAAAAAATTTGTTTTTGGAATTGGAGGTTATGCTGGATTAAATACCAGTACGCGGCAAAAGCTTAGGGCTACCAATACCGAAGGAATGAAATTTGAAGATAAAATTAAAGACAATTACAATACCGAGAATTTTATTTATGGAATTGGGAGTTATATTGGGATTAGGGGTTTTGCATTATACGTAAAATACGATTTAAATGAGATCTTTAATGAGCCCAATGTTGAACAGCATAATATTTCTGTAGGTTTACGTTTGGAAATATAGCGTTTCCATTAATAATTAATTATTTTTGATTCCCATTTTTCTGAAGTGGGAATTTCTTATTTTTAAATAAAATATACCGTTTGATTTCCAAGAATACCATAGACAAAGTTTTTGATGCCTCCCGTGTAGAGGAGGTAATTGGCGATTTCGTTCAGTTAAAAAAATCAGGCTCCAATTTTAAAGGATTGAGTCCGTTTTCTGACGAAAGAACGCCAAGTTTTATGGTGTCCCCGGTAAAACAGATATGGAAAGATTTTAGTAGTGGCAAGGGAGGGAATGTGGTCGCGTTTTTAATGGAGCACGAACACTATACCTATCCTGAAGCCATAAAATATTTGGCAAGAAAGTACGGGATTGAAGTAGAAGAAACCGAGCAGACTAATGAAGAGAAGGAGAAATCCAGCGAGCGGGAAAGTATGTATTTGGTTTCTGAGTTTGCCCAAAAATATTTTCAGTCCACTTTAAAGAATACAGAGCTTGGAAAGGCTATTGGGTTAACATATTTTAAGGAAAGAGGTTTTTCCAATGCCACAATCGATAAATTTAAGCTGGGGTATTCTTTAGATGAATGGGATGCATTTACCAAAGAAGCTTTGGGAAAAGGCTACCAATTGGAGTTTTTGGAAAGAACCGGTCTCACCATAGTCAAGGAAAAGGAAAATTCTGGGGAAAAACGAATGTTCGATCGGTTCAAAGGGCGTGTAATGTTTCCAATACATTCCATGAGTGGAAGGGTTTTGGGTTTTGGTGGCCGTATTTTAACAAACGATAAAAAAGCAGCCAAATACCTCAATTCCCCAGAGAGTGATATTTACCATAAAAGCAAGGTGCTTTACGGGATTTATCATGCCAAACAGGCCATTGCCAAACAGGATAATTGCTATTTGGTAGAAGGATATACCGATGTAATTCAATTTCACCAAAGTGGTATAGAAAATGTTGTTGCTTCCAGCGGAACTGCCTTGACATCCGATCAAATTAGATTGGTTAACCGTCTTACCAAAAACATTACGGTACTGTTCGATGGCGATGCAGCCGGATTAAGGGCTTCCATACGCGGAATAGATCTTATTCTGGAGCAGGGAATGAACGTGAAAGTGTGCACCTTTCCAGAAGGGCAAGATCCCGATAGTTATGCACGGGAAAACAGTCCAGAAGAATTACAATCTTTTTTGGAAGAAAATGCAACCGATTTTATTCGGTTTAAAGCATCCCTTTTGGTAAAAGATGCTCAAAACGATCCCATAAAAAAGGCAGATACCATTCGGGAGATTGTAAATAGCATATATAAAATTCCAGATCGTATACAAAGGGAGGTGTATATACAGGAGTGCTCCCGAATTATGGATATTTCGGAAGATGTGCTTTATAACACTCTAGCACAATTGGGAAATAAAGAAGTAGCCGATGCCAATAAAAAATATAAAGAAGAACGAAAAAAGAATACGCTTAGCAAGGTAGAAAACACCCCAGGAACGGTTTCTAAAAAAGTGAATCAATTAGATGAGCTCGAACGTTCCATTATTGGGGTTTTATTATTTCACGGAGATAAAATGGAAACGTTTACAGACATTGTGCTGGAGGAAGATGATGCTGGAAATATGCTGGAAAAAGAGGTGAAGGTAGAACTAAAAGTATACGAAAAAATATACCTCGACCTACAAACCGACGAAATAGAGTTTGCCAACGAAAACTTCAATCAGATTTATGCTATTTTAATTGAAATGTATAATCGTGAGGGTTCTTTAAAAATGGATGATTTCCTTCAGAAGTTGACATTTGAGCAGAATGCCTTGGTGGTCGATATTTTAATGAATGAAGAAAAGTACGCCTTATCCAATTGGGAAAGCAAGGATATTTTGGTGAAGGACAAGGATATGTCGGTCGGTTTACTTGTTTTTCAAACCATCTCTATGCTTCGTTTAAAGCTATTGAATATGTTGGTGGAGAATATTCATCAACTAATTGGGGCCAATAACAATGCCACCAGCGAGCAGTTGGAAGATGTAAAGAATTATTGGGAGTTGCGTAAAATTTTGTCAGAACGTTTTGGTTTGGTAACCAATACCACTTTCAATACCTAATAAATTCAGATAAATTAATAGAGTTCGAGCGCCTTTGCTTGCTGCAACATATCAACCATATTATCAACATTAAGTTTACGCATTAAACGCGCTTTGTAGGTACTTACTGTTTTTTCGTTGAGTTGCAATTCTTCGGCCACTTGTTTATTGCGCCTTCCGGTAGCAAGCAGTTTTAAAACTTCTATTTCCCGTGTAGACAATTTTCTGAAAAATTTTCGTGGTTTGTTGGAGCCTTCATCAAAGGCCAATCGTTGTGCCAGCTCGTTGGTAATAAACATGCCGCCATCCGCTATTTTATCAATAGCTGCTTTAAGAATATCTATGGAAGCATTTTTGGAAACATAGCCAGAAGCACCTGCCCTTAATGTACTCAAGGCATAGACTTCTTCCGCTTGCGCACTGTAAATAAGGACACCCACATTTTTATGGTCTTTTTTTAATCGCCTCAAGGCAGTAATCCCGTTAACTTCGGGAATATCCATTTCCATTAAAACGATATCGGGTTTTTTAGTGGTGAGCATATTGAACAATTCAGAAGTCGTAGCGGCAGTTCCCACTATTTCGATATCTTCATTTTGTTCAAAAACGGTTCCGAGACCTATCCTTACTATGGGATGGTTATCTGCTATTAAAACTTTAATCATAATACATTTTTTAAAGTTCAGTAGAATAAGCCATAACAAGATAGAACGCAACGTTTACGCTTCATGTTAGCTTGGGGGTATTTAGATTGTTTGTAAGTAAATATACTAAAAGTTAGTTCTATTTTCAAATACTTAATAAAGTAGTTCTATAAAATTAACTTTTTAGTGATTTTGGAATCTCACATACGGGAATCGGATTCATTTTGTGCCTGTTGGCGCGGTTAAATCGTGTGTAGATTTCAAATACTTCTTTTTTCCGATCGGTAAAATCTGCTGCTGTTTTGCCTTCGTCTGCCATTTGCATTGCCCATTCCAACTCGGGATAGGAGGCGCCAATTTGGTCTTCGTCGGTTCTGTCGTCACCCCAAAGCCCATCTGTAGGAGCGGCTTTTTGAATGTCTTCATTAACCCCTAAAACTCTGGCAATCTCGTAAACTTCCGTTTTGAGTAAATCGGCAATCGGACTCAAATCTACACCGCCATCACCATATTTGGTATAAAAACCAACCCCAAAATCCTCTACCTTATTTCCAGTTCCGGCAACCAGGTATTTTTCTAAGGCAGCAAAGTAATAAAGAGAAGTCATTCGCAGTCTTGCACGGGTATTGGCAAGCGTCATAAAACGTTCTTCTTCATAGGCTACTTTTGGGAAAGCAGCGACCAAACTATCGAAAACAGGGGTAAGGTTTACCTGTGTGGTTTTTACATTAGAAAAATTTTCTTGTAACCATTTTATATGGTTGGTAGCCCTGGTAACTTGGTTTTCCGCTTGGTGAATGGGCATCTCCAAACACAGTAAGTCCAATCCAGTTTTGGCACAAAGCGTTGAGGTTACGGCAGAATCAATCCCTCCAGAAACGCCTATAACAAAGCCATTCATTTTTGCGTTTTCGGCATAATCTTTCAGCCATTTAACTATGTAATCAATAATTTTTTCTGTTTTCATAATTTGTGGTTCTTGTATCCGTTGTAAATATTCAATAGTAAAAAATAGAGATCTCTATAAAAATATAGGTGTAATTTTTACATTCGATTACCTTTGTAAACAAATGTAACAGATTCTTAAATTTATAAAAAGCGAAAATATAAAAGCTTTTAAATTAATATCTATGAAGAAATTTTCATGCTTTCTTATTGCCATATTGTTAATGGCATGTTCGAATGAGTCGGAGTTGGAGAAGGAAATAGAAAAAATTGAGGTTCAAACAAAAATAGAACGCTTTGATAAGAAATTTGCGACTTCCAACCCTTCCGATTTACCGAAACTCAAAAGCAATTACCCGTATTTGTTCCCCGAACAATTTGCAGACAGTGTTTGGATTGGAAAAATGAACGATACTTTACAAAGGGAGTTGTTTGATGAAATAGATAAGCAATTTCCTGATTTTGAAGAAGACACTACCGAAATAAGAGCCGTTTTTCAACATGCCAAATATTATTTTGAAGCATTTCGCGCTCCCAAAATCGTAACGGTAATTTCTGATGTCGACTATAAAAATCGGGTAATCTACGCCGATAGTTTAATGCTGATAGGGTTGGATAATTATTTGGGCAAAGACCATAGGTTTTATAGCGGGATCCAGGAATATATTAAAAACAATTTTGAAGCAGAACAAGTGTCGGTAGATGTGGCCAGGACTATTGCCAAAAGCCAGATAAGAGGTCCTCAAGATCGAACTTTTTTGTCGCAAATGATCTATTATGGAAAGCTCTACTACGTCATGAAATTGCTTGTTCCTTTTAAGGAAAATGCTGCAATTATGGGTTACCACACCGATGAATACAATTGGGCGTTGGCCAATGAAAACTATATTTGGAGGTATTTTATTGAAAAAGAATTGCTTTTCTCTACGGAAGGAAAACTGGCCGAACGTTTCATTAATCCAGCACCATTTTCTAAATTTTATTTGGAACTGGATAACGAATCTCCAGGAAGAATTGGTCAATTTATCGGATGGCGAATCGTGGCTTCGTATATGGAAAATAATAAAGTATCTTTGCAGCAAATGCTAAATGCATCTTCAGAAGAGATTTTTAACAATTCAAAATATAAACCAGAAAAGTAATGGCTAAAACACATAGCTCCGACATAAATTTACATATCGAACTGGATGAAAATAAAGTTCCAGAAAAATTAAATTGGACCGCAAAAGATGGTGGGGTGGAGAACGAAAAGGCAAAGGCCTTTTTATTGTCTGTATGGGATAGCGAAAAACAGGAAACGCTAAAAATTGACCTATGGACCAAAGATATGCCAGTAGATGAAATGAAGAAATTCATGCATCAAACATTGGTTTCTTTAAGTGATACTTACCAAAGAGCTACCCAAGATGATAAAATGACGGCTACCATGCGTGATTTTTGTAGTTATTTTGCTGAAAAATTAGAACTTACAAAATAGGGTCATTGCGAGCTCTGTTCTTCCATTCCGAGAATATCTTATAAAAAGATTGTTAGACACTTTATTTTAAGCGGCTGTAACAAAATTTTAAACCGTTCGTCTTCCTTGTATAACCAAAACAAAAAAAGATGAAAAATGTTTTAACGATCTTGTCTGCTGCTTTCTTGCTCGTATCCTGTGGTGCTTCTACTCCCTATGATGCTTTTAGGAAAGAAAATAAAAAAGATATAGCCTTTTCTTTGAGTGCTTCCAATTTTTTAGTGAATATGTTCGTGGATGAAGAAGATTTAAAAGAGCTTAATGAAGTGGTCGGAGGTATTTCCCGATATCGCGTGCTGGTAGGGGAAAAAGTATCCGCTGAATATTTAGAATCCGAATTCAATACTTTTATCGCAAAAAGAGGCTACGAATCTCTTATGTACGTAAATAGCGATGGGAGTAGAGTTGGACTTTACTACTTTGAAAAAAGAGGTCGGGTTCGTGAGGTTATCATGAAAGTTAAAGACGACGAGGATTTCGTAATCCTCAGTGCAGAGGGAAACATTAAAATAAAAGACTTAGATAAATTGATGAGTAAGGCAGTAGTAGAGTTGCAGTAGATGCTACTTTATCTGGTTGTTAATTCCTTCTATATAATTTAAAATCTCGTCTTTGCCCATTCCAGAGGTGGAAGAGGTAACAAAATAATTGGGAGCTTCTTCCCAAACCCCTTCCAAGAGCGTATTTATGTAGTTGTCTACATGGCGCTCTATGGCTTTAGGCTTTAATTTATCGGCTTTAGTAAAAATTATGGAAAAAGGAATCTGATTTTCACCAAGCCATTCCATAAATTCCATATCTATTTTTTGTGGATCGTGGCGAATGTCTATTAAAACAAAGGCAGAAACCAGTTGTTCCCGTTGGGAAAAATATTGGGTGATAAATTTCTGGAATGTGCTCTTTACTTTTTTAGAAACTTTGGCATAACCATAACCTGGTAGATCTACCAAAAACCACTGTTCGTTTATTCGAAAGTGGTTTATAAGCTGTGTTTTTCCCGGTCTTCCTGAGGTTTTTGCCAAGTGCTTACGGTCTGTAAGCATATTTATAAGAGAAGATTTACCAACATTAGACCTGCCGATAAAAGCGTATTCTGGAATAGGCTCGTTCGGGCATTTTTTAACGTCGGAATTGCTAACAACAAAATTTGCCGATTTAATCTGCATATTGCTTTATTGTAGGTTTCTCTTTTCCAGCCAAGAATCTAAAATAGCATTAAAATCTTTTGGATGCTCCATCATTGGTGCATGTCCGCATTTTTCAATCCAATACAGTTCAGAATCTGGTAACAGCTCATGAAACTCTTTAGCTACAGAGGGTGGTGTTACCGTGTCGTTCTCTCCCCAAATAATACACGTGGGTGTGTGCATGTGGGGTAGGTCTTTTGCCATATTATGCCTGATGGCGCTTTTGGCAATAGCTAAAGTTTTAATAAGTTTATTCCTGTCGTTTACGGTTGCAAAAACTTCATCTACAATCTCTTTGGTGGCCACAGCCGGATCGTAGAATACGTCTTGGCTTTTCTTTTTAATAAACTCGTAGTCCCCACGTTTTGGGTAACCATCGCCCATGGCATTTTCGTATAGACCAGAACTTCCGGTTATTACCAAGGCTTTTACCTTTTCTGGGTAAAGTTTAGTGTGCAGTAAACCAATATGTCCGCCCAAGGAATTACCAAGGAGTATTACTTCATCTAAATTTTTAAACTCAATAAATTTTTCTAAATAGTTTGCAAAGCTCTTTACGTTAGTTTTTAGTAAAGACATGCTGTATATGGGTAGCTGCGGGATTAGTACTTTGTATCCTTTTGCTGAAAAATAGTTAGCAACATCACTAAAGTTACTCAATCCGCCCATTAATCCATGTAGGACTATCATAGGGGTTCCTTCTCCAACTTCTAAATAAGTAAATTTACCGTCCTTCTTTAAATCGTGTGTCATTAAGGATTAATTACATTCTTCGGAAACAAATATAGGCATTTCGAAATTATATTAAACGATTTAAAACCCATGCCGGGATTTATTCCCTAAAAATGGCAAAAATATGCTTTTTCAGTTCCAAATAGGGATTCCGTCCAGTTATTAACAATTTTATAACGCTCGCATTTACTGGTGTTTGGCGTGTCGTCACCTCAATTTATTAACAAAGTGGTAAAAAGTGACAAAAAGTGGTAAAAAGTGGTAAATAATTCTCTATATTTGAAAAGTTAACTACTAAACCAACGGGGGGTGATTCAGTTTTCAGAAGAATATGAGTGTAAGGCAGATAGCAAAGGGCGCATTATGGTGCCGTCCTCTTTGCGTGCTAAACTCGCCCCAGTTTTACACGATGGTTTGGTGTTAAAACGGTCCATTTTCCAAAAATGCTTAGAAGTTTACACCATGGCCGCATGGGAAAAAGAAATGAAGCAGGTTGGGAAGTTGAATCGTTTTGTAAAAAAGAACAACGATTTTATCCGCCAGTTTACAGCAGGTGTTCGAGTGGTGGAAATTGATGCGAGCGGCCGCTTGTCGCTTCCTAAAAATTTAATGGCCTTTGCTGGAATTGAAAAGGAAGTGGTGCTCTCTGAGTCGATCGATAGGATTGAGATTTGGGACAAGCAAAAGTACTACGATGTGCTGGATGCTGGTGCCGATTCTTTCTCTGATTTAGCGGAAGATGTTATGGGAGGTTTTGAATTAAATGAAGGAGAAGATGGAGTATCATAATCCGGTCTTGCTGAAGGAAACCGTAGATGGTTTGGCCATAAAAGAAGATGGTGTTTATGTGGATGTAACTTTTGGAGGCGGTGGCCATTCAAAAGAGATTTTAAAAAGATTGGGTCCAAATGGGAAATTGCTTGCGTTCGATCAAGATGAAGATGCGGTTAAGAATAAGTTAGACGACCCGAGATTTACTTTGATAGAGGAGAATTTTAGGTTCTTAAAGCGTTTTTTGAAATTTTATGGAGTAAAGCAGGTAGATGGGGTTTTAGGGGACTTCGGAGTTTCCTCTCATCAATTCGACGTGGCTGAGCGTGGTTTTTCAACTCGATTTGAAGCCGATTTGGATATGCGTATGAGTAAAAAGAACCCGATTTCTGCAATGGAAGTTGTGAACGATTATGCTGAAGGGGATTTGCGCACCGTACTTAGTTTGTATGGCGAGTTAAGGAATGCTCCCGCAATGGCAAGAGCCATAGTGGAAAAGAGGTCGGAGTCGCCTATAAAAACATCCGAAGAGTTGAAAGCTGCCCTAAAAAAGTTTTTGCCACAACATAAGGAGCATAAAATACTAGCTCAGATTTATCAGGCGATTCGAATAGAGGTGAATCAGGAAATGGAGGCTTTAAAAGAATTTTTGCAGCAAACTCCAGAAGTGTTGAAAGAAGGTGGGAGATTGAGTTTAATAAGTTATCACTCCCTTGAAGATAGATTGGTGAAACGATTTATTAGGAGTGGGAAGTTTGAAGGGGAACCCGAAAAGGATTTTTATGGAAACATTGAAGTGCCGCTAAAAAAAGTGGGCGGACTCATAACTCCTTCAAAAGAAGAAATAAAAGAAAATAACAGAGCGCGTAGCGCAAAATTAAGAATAGCAGAAAAGTTGTAATTGAGAAATGAGGAAAGGAATTCTAGACATATTAAAAGGAAGGTTTTTAGTAAGCGAAGATTCGTTTAAGAATTGGCGGTTTATACTTTTTGTGTCTGTTTTAGCAGTTGTTATGATTTCCAGTGCGCATCAAGCAGATAGAAAAGTGCATGAGCTGGCAAAATTGAACGATGAAGTGTTGGAGCTAAGAAGCGAGTTTGTAGATGTAAGAACGAAAGTACAACAGGTAAAGTTAGAGTCCAACGTTACGGCAGAAGTGGCTTCATCTGGATTGAGGCCATCTTTAATTCCACCGAAAAAAATAATGGTTGCCCATAAAAAATAGAATATGCCAATAACCGATAAAAACATATTAAGCCGTTTGTATTTCATAGCCGGGTGTATGTTTTTCTTTGCTTTGGCTGTGGTGGTAAAATTAGTTACCATTCAATTTCCAGAAGGAGAGAAATACAGGGAGCTGGCAGAGCAACGTACCATTAAGAATTTTACCATAGAGCCCAAACGTGGTAATTTATATTCAGATGATGGTAGTTTGTTAGCTACTTCTGTGACTAAATACGACATCCGTTTTGATGCGGTTACCCCGCAACATAAAGAATTTGAACGAAACATAAAGGCTTTGTCAGACTCCCTTTCGAAAGTGCTTGGGAAGTCCTCATCTTATTATCAAAACCTAATGCGAAAAGCCCGGGCAAACAAAAATCGTTATTTGTTAATCGCTAGGGATCTTGGATACACGGAGTATGTTCAAATAAAAAATTTCCCATTATTTAATCTAGGCCCTTACAAAGGCGGGATCATCGTAGAACAGGAAACCAAAAGGGAGTATCCTTTGGGTGGAATGGCACACAGAAGTGTGGGTTACGAGCGTGTGGACGATCAAGGGTATTACACCCGAGTAGGGCTGGAAGGTGCTTTTGGGGATTACTTGAGAGGAACAGAAGGACATCGATTAAAGCAAAAAATTGCCAAAGGGCAATGGAAGCCTATTACCGATTATAACGAAGTAGAGCCAAAAGACGGATACGATGTGGTGTCTACAATCAATGTGAATATTCAGGATATTGCGCACCACGCACTACTTAATCAGTTAGAAAAATATAAAGCCGATCACGGTTCAGTGGTGGTTATGGAGGTCGCTACCGGGGAGGTGAAAGCCATTTCCAATTTAGGGCGCACAAAAGATGGGAAGTATTACGAGCGGTTAAATTACGCCGTGGGGGAGTCTCATGAACCTGGATCCACTTTTAAACTAATGTCTATGATTGCTGCTTTAGAGGATAAAGCAGTAGATACCAGTGATGTTGTCGATACCGAAGATGGGATCATATCATTTTATGGTAAAAAGGTTAGGGATTCTAAAAGAGGAGGTTACGGAAAGATAAGTGTTTCCGAAGTGTTGGAGCGTTCTTCCAATGTTGGGATTGTAAAGATTATTGATGGTTACTATAAAAAACAACCGGAAAAATTTGTAAACCGACTTTATAATATGGGGCTTAATGAAAAGTTGGGCATGTCCATAAAAGGGGAAGGTGCACCTATCATCCCGCATCCAAACGATAAAAGTAGGTGGAGTGGAATTGCGTTGCAATGGATGGCTTATGGCTACGGAGTATCTTTTACGCCGTTGCAAACCCTAACGTTTTACAATGCTGTTGCCAATGGAGGTGAAATGGTAAAGCCCCGATTGATAAAAGAAGTAAGGGAGTGGGATAAGGTAATCAACAAGTTTGATAAGCAAGTAATCAATCCGTCTATCTGTTCTAAAGAAACCATTGCCAAAGTACAGGCGATGCTTAAAAATGTGGTAGAGAATGATCACGGTACCGGACATGGATTGTATTCCCCTAATTTTTCGATGGCAGGTAAAACAGGAACTTGTCAAAAAGACTATCGCGATAAAAGTAAACTTAACTATATCTCCAGTTTTGCTGGGTATTTTCCAGCGGAGAATCCGAAATATTCCTGCATTGTAGTTATTCACGAGCCCGATAAAAGTGTTGGGTATTATGGAGCTGATGTTTCGGGGCCGGTTTTTAAGAGCATTGCTCAAAAAATTTATACCAATTCCCCTTTGATCGACACCATTGAAGAGTTGGATCAAGAAAATTCTAAAGTAGAAAAAGATTACAAGGCTTACTATGCCGAAGTAAAAAAGAGAAACGATAAGATGCCAAATGTAGAAGGTATGAGCGGAATGGATGCTGTTTCTTTATTGGAAAACCTTGGAGTAAAGGTGAAAGTAGAGGGAAGCGGGATAGGAAAAGTTAAAAGTCAGTCTGTAAAAAGCGGACAAAAAATAGAGTCGAACCAAACAATCGTATTGCAGTTGTCATGATGTTATTAAAAGACATATTGTACAGGGTGAATATAAATGCAGTAGCAGGAAATACGGTAGCGCATGTTAATTACATACATTTCGACTCGCGCAAAGTATCCCTCGATGATGTTTTTGTTGCTGTTCCAGGAACTGTGGTCGACGGACATGATTATATTACCAAGGCGGTAGAAGCCGGTGCCATAGCTGTTGTTTGCGAGCGTTTCCCAGAACAACTCATCAATGGAATCACCTATGTGGAAGTTGAAAATGCACATAGGGCATTGGCGGTAATGGCAGCAAATTTTTATAAAAACCCTTCACAGAACCTAAAGTTGGTTGGGGTGACGGGTACCAACGGAAAAACTACGGTTACCACCTTGCTTTACAGTTTGTTTAAGAAAGCAGGCTACAAAGTAGGCTTGCTATCTACGGTAAAAGTAATGGTAGACGATAAGGAATACCCCGCTACGCATACCACACCAGACTCCCTTACCATAAACCGGTATTTATCGTTAATGAATGAGGCCGGTGTCGAGTGTTGTTTTATGGAAGTGAGTTCGCATGGGATTCATCAACAACGAACTGCAGGGTTGCATTTTGCAGGTGGGGTTTTTACAAATTTGTCACACGATCATTTAGATTACCATAAAACTTTTGCAGAGTATAGGGATACCAAAAAAGTATTTTTCGATGAGCTGCCAAAAACGGCTTTTGCACTTACCAATGAAGATGATAAAAACGGGCCTGTAATGGTGCAAAACACAAAAGCCCGTAAAGTTACCTATGCACTTAAATCATATGCAGATTACAAAGCTCAGATTTTAGAAAATCAATTTACGGGGTTGCTACTGAAGATAAACGACAATGAAGTTTGGTCCCGATTGATTGGAAGCTTCAATGCTTATAACTTGTTGGCCGTGTATGCCGTAGCCGATTTATTTGAGTTGGAAACCTTGGAAACGCTTCAGTATGTGAGTGAATTGGAAAGTGTGGGCGGGCGTTTTCAGTATTTTATTTCAGAAGAAAAAATTACCGCTATTGTAGATTATGCGCACACCCCAGATGCTTTAAAAAATGTTCTGGAAACCATAAACACCATACGCACCGGAAATGAAAATTTAATTACGGTGGTTGGTTGTGGAGGCGATAGGGATGCTACCAAAAGACCAATAATGGCAAAAATAGCTTCTCAGCTAAGTACTAAAGCTATTTTTACTTCGGATAATCCCCGAACCGAAGATCCAAAAAAAATTATTGAAGAAATGGAAGCTGGAGTAGAACCTCAAAACTTCAATAAAACCATTTCGATTGAAGATAGAAAGCAAGCCATTAAAACGGCATGCCAATTTGCACAGTCTAATGATATTATATTAATCGCAGGCAAAGGGCACGAAACATATCAAGAAGTTAATGGGGTAAGAACCGATTTTAACGATATGCAGATTGTTAAAGAATTATTGTTGAACGTAAAGAAATAAGCAGCAACCTCCCAAAGGAGCAAAGAAGTTTATATGTTATACTATTTATTCGAATTTTTAGAAAAAGAATATCAACTGCCAGGAGCGGGGCTGTTTCAGTTCATCACCTTTAGGGCTTCTGCTGCCGTTCTTTTGTCCTTGCTTATTTCCACCATATATGGGAAAAGAGTTATTAACTACCTGCGTTCCAAACAAATTGGGGAAAGTGTAAGGGAGTTGGGCTTAGATGGGCAATCTCAAAAAGCGGGTACACCAACCATGGGGGGTGTTATTATAATAATGTCTACGCTTATACCGGTATTGCTTTTTGCAAAACTTGAAAATATCTACGTAATCGTGCTTATTGTCACTACGGTATGGATGGGGATTATAGGTTTTGTGGATGATTATATAAAAATTTTCAAAAAAGATAAGGAAGGATTAAAAGGAAAGTTTAAAGTGCTGGGACAGGTTGGGATAGGACTCATAGTAGGAGCTACCTTGTACTTCCATCCCAATGTTACTGTTAAGGAAGAGCTTAAAACGCCTTCCGGGATTGAAATTTCTGCTGATAGGGATGCGAGCTTAGATTATGGGGACGAAGAAAAGTCTACTAAAACTACCATCCCATTTGTAAAAGATAATGAGTTCGATTATGCGCTCTTACTGTCTTGGATGGGCGATGATTATGAAGATTATGCGTGGCTAATATTTATTCCCATTGTTATTTTTATCATCACTGCGGTGTCTAACGGTGCCAATTTAACCGATGGTATTGATGGCTTGGCAGCAGGTACTTCAGCCATTATAGTATTGACACTTGGTATTTTCGCATGGGTTTCCGGTAATATAATTTTCTCAGATTATTTAAACATTATGTACATCCCTCGTGCTGGGGAGATTACCGTATTTATTGCAGCTTTTGTGGGTAGCTTGGTTGGATTTTTATGGTACAATGCTTTTCCAGCTCAAGTTTTTATGGGAGACACCGGGAGTTTAACCATAGGAGGAATTATTGCAGTGATCGCCATTGCAATCCGAAAGGAATGGTTAATTCCCATTCTCTGCGGAATTTTCCTAGCGGAAAACTTATCGGTGGTAATGCAGGTGAGTTATTTTAAATATACAAAGAAGAAGTTTGGAGAGGGCAAGCGAATATTCTTAATGTCGCCTTTGCATCATCATTATCAGAAAAAGGGATATCACGAAAGTAAAATTGTAACTCGATTTTGGATTGTTGGAATTTTACTGGCAGTAATAACGGTGGTGACATTGAAGCTCAGGTAAATGAAAAGATTAGTTGTTCTAGGAGGAGGAGAAAGTGGTGTAGGAACCGCTATTTTGGGAAAGAAAGAAGGGTTTGAAGTTTTTGTTTCCGATAAGGGAAAGATCAAAGAAAAATATAAGAACGTTCTTGAAAATATTGAAGTTGATTGGGAAGAAGGAGTGCATTCTGAAGAAAAAATTTTGAATGCCGATGTGGTAATGAAAAGTCCGGGAATACCCGATAAGGCTCCCTTGGTAAGAAAACTGTTGGAGGAGGGAATTCCTGTTATTTCCGAAATCGAATTTGCAGCATTGTTCACCGATGCCAAAATTGTGGGGATTACTGGAAGTAATGGTAAAACCACCACCACCATGTTGACCAACCATTTATTAAAAAATGGAGGGTTGAATGTGGGAATGGCCGGTAATATTGGCGACAGTTTTGCACAAATGGTAGCTGAAACGAAGAAGGATTTGTATGTGTTGGAAATTAGTAGTTTTCAATTGGATGGAATTGAGAAATTTTGTCCGCATATTGCCATTATTACCAATATCACACCCGATCATTTGGATAGATACGAATACAAGTTTGAGAATTACATAGCATCCAAATTTAGAATCGCTATGAATCAAACGGAAGAGGATTACCTGATTTACGATGGAGATGATCCTGTAATAACAAATTGGTTAAGGGAACATCCCGTAAAATCGAGGTTACTGCCGTTTTCCGTAGAGAGAAAAATAGAAAACGGCGCATATTTAGAAAACAACAAAATTATAATTAACATAGATAAACAGCATTTGGAAATGTCAACAGATACTTTAACACTAGAAGGGAAGCACAATACAAAGAACGCAATGGCAGCTTCTACGGTGGCACAATTATTAAAAATTAGAAAGGCAACAATACGGGAGAGTTTGGAGAACTTTCAGGGTGCTGCCCATCGATTGGAAAAAGTGCTGAAAATTCAAAATGTACAATACATAAACGATTCTAAGGCAACCAATGTAAATGCAACTTTTTATGCTTTAGACAGTATGAAAACACCTACTGTTTGGATCGTTGGAGGGCAGGACAAAGGGAACGATTACCTGAGTTTAATGCCTTTGGTAAGGGAGAAGGTAAAAGCCATTGTTTGTCTCGGGCTGGATAACGCAAAAATCATAGAGACTTTTGGGAGTGTGGTTGATTTTGTAGTGGAAACTACCTCCATGAGGGATGCGGTTAAAATAAGCAATGAGGTTGCAGAAAGGGGCGATACAGTTCTACTATCTCCTGCTTGTGCATCTTTCGATCTCTTTACGAATTATGAAGATAGGGGAGATCAATTTAAAGAAGAAGTAAGAAAATTATAAAAAGATAATAAGTGCGGGAAATTTTTAAAAATATAAAAGGGGATAAAGCTATCTGGGCCGTGGTTGGCCTATTGGCACTGTTTTCTTTTTTACCTGTTTACAGTGCTAGTACCAACTTGGTCTATGTGGTTGGTAGCGGTACTACATTCGGGTATTTATTTAAGCATGCCGTACTTTTATTAATGGGCATATGCGTAATCTATGCCGTTCATAAAATCCCCTATCGCTATTTTAAAGGTTTGTCCATAATAGCGATGCCAATTATTATTTTATTACTAATCTATACCCTGGCGCAGGGAACAACAATTGGCGGTGCCAATGCCAGTAGGTGGATACAGGTGCCTTTTGTAGGGATTACTTTTCAGACCTCCACCTTGGCTTCCATTGTATTGCTTATTCACGTGGCCAGGTATTTGGCAAAAATTAAGGACAGGCAAGTAACATTTAAAGAGAGTGTCGTGCCGTTGTGGTTGCCGGTTTTTGTGGTTCTAATGCTCATCTTACCAGCAAACTTATCTACCACAGCAATTATATTTTTTATGGTTTTGGTACTATGTTTCTTGGGAGGATATCCCTGGAAATATTTGATGGGAATTATTGGTGCTGGTATTTTAGGACTTACCATGTTTGTTTTAACGGCCAAAGCATTCCCAGGATTGTTCCCAAATCGTGTGGACACTTGGATTAGTAGGATAGAAAGTTTTGCTGATGATGAAGATACTGAAGCCGACTATCAAATAGAAAAAGCAAAAATAGCCATTGCCACTGGTGGAATTGTAGGTCTGGGGGCTGGAAAAAGTGTGATGAAGAATTTTCTTCCGCAGAGTTCATCCGATTTTATTTACGCGATTATTATTGAAGAATACGGATTAGTGGGGGGATTGATTATGATTTTTATTTACCTGCTGCTCCTTTTTAGAATTGTGGTAGTAGCCCATAAATCAGATTCAACCTTTGGAAAATTAGTAGTGATAGCTGCAGGTTTGCCCATCGTTTTTCAAGCGTTCATTAATATGGCGGTAGCGGTAGAGTTGTTTCCTGTAACTGGGCAAACGCTTCCGTTGATAAGTAGTGGGGGAACATCCATTTGGATGACTTGTTTGGCAATTGGTATTATTTTAAGTGTAAGCGCCAAGCGTCAAGAAGAATTGGAGCAAGACGAAGCGGCAATCGAAAATGAAAATCCATTAGATATATTAAGTGAGCAATTATAAATTCATATTATCAGGAGGAGGCACCGGAGGACATATTTATCCGGCCATTGCTATTGCCAATGAGCTAAAGCAACGGTATCCTCATGCCCAATTTTTATTTGTGGGAGCTCAGGATCGTATGGAAATGGAGAAAGTACCCCAAGCGGGGTATGAAATAAAAGGTTTGTGGATTTCTGGGATTCAGCGAAAACTAACCCTTAGCAATTTAATGTTTCCTTTTAAGCTCATAAGCAGTATTTGGAAAGCAAAGAAAATTGTTAAAGAGTTTATGCCCAACGTTGCTATTGGTACGGGTGGCTATGCTAGCGGTCCATTGCTAAAAGCGGCGGCGGGAAAAGGAGTGCCTTGCGTATTGCAAGAACAAAACTCTTTTCCAGGGATCACCAATAAATGGTTGGCAAAAAGTGTCGAGAAGATTTTTGTGGCCTACGACCGTTTGGAGCGCTTTTTTCCTGCGGATAAAATTGTAAAAACAGGAAATCCTGTTCGGCAGGATTTATTGACTATTGATGATAAAACGGAAGAAGCTAAAACTTTTTTTCAATTGAAGCAGGAGCGTAAAACCCTGTTTGTCATGGGTGGAAGTCTGGGAGCACGACGAATTAATCAATTGGTAGAAAAAGAACTGAACTTTTTTAAAGAAAACAACGTACAAATTATATGGCAATGTGGAAAGCTGTATTACGATGAATATAAAAAACATGAAAGCGAAACTGTAAAAGTCAAGGCTTTTATAAATGATATGAAATTGGCTTACGCTGCCGCAGATATTATTATTTCCAGGGCGGGAGCTATTTCGGTTTCAGAGTTGGCAATTGTAGGGAAACCAGTATTTTTCATTCCATCTCCCAATGTTGCTGAAGATCATCAAACAAAAAATGCTTCCGCAGTTGCAGAAAAAAAAGCAGCAATATTATTAAAGGAAAGCCAGCTGGAAGAGAAGTTTGAAAATACTTTTTTATCGGTATTTAATTCCGAAAAAAAACAAAAAGCACTAAGCGAAAATTTTAAAAAATTAGCGCTACCCAATGCCACAAAAAATATTGTGGATGAAATTGAAAAATTATTAAAATCAGCGTAAAACCAAATGGACTTAAATAGCATACATAACGTTTACTTTATTGGCATAGGCGGTATTGGCATGTCTGGCTTAGCTCGTTATTTTAAGTTTATTGGGAAAGAAGTGGCCGGGTACGATAAAACGCCCAGCGAAATTACGAGAGGACTGGAGGATTTAGGGATTGCCATTCATTTTGATGATGATGTTGAAAAGATTCCTGCTGATTTTAAGAATAAGGAAAATACATTGGTAGTGTACACTCCAGCCGTGCCAAAAGACCATTCCGAATATCAATATTTTATTGCCAACGGTTTTGAAGTGCAGAAAAGAGCTGCTGTTTTAGGCTTAATCACAAAAGATTCTTACTGTTTTGCAGTTGCAGGAACGCATGGGAAAACTACTACAAGCAGTATTTTGGCGCACATTTTAAAGGAAACGGGAACTTCCATTACGGCTTTTTTAGGAGGCGTTTCAGAAAATTTCAACAGTAATTTTCTTATTGAAGGAAGCGATTATACGGTGGTAGAGGCCGATGAGTTCGACCGTTCATTTTTACACTTATCACCAACAGTGGCTTGCGTAACATCTATGGATGCAGATCACCTCGATATTTATGGGGATAAAGAAACCTTAGAGCAAACATTTGTAGAATTTTCAGACAAAATTAAACCCAACGGCAAGCTGTTCGTAAGGAACGGTCTGCCAATAAAAGGAATTACATATGGTATTGAAGACGATTCCGACTATACCATTCAAAATATTACGATTACAAACTCAACCTACCTATTCGATTTAGTAACACCCACAGAAACTATTGTGGGGGTTACGTTTAACAAACCAGGAAAACACAATTTGTTAAACGCATTGGCAGCATTGGCAATGGCGACAACTCTAGGCACCCCCCTAAGTCGTCTTGCCGAAGCGCTTGCCAGTTTTAAAGGGATAAAAAGAAGGTTTTCATATCAGATAAATGAAGAAAACCTCGTTTATATAGACGATTATGCACACCATCCTACAGAGATAGACGCTGTTTATGAAGCTGTGAGAAGTGCGCATCCCAATAAGAAAATTGCTGCAATCTTTCAACCTCATTTGTTTTCAAGGACGAAAGATTTTGCCCCGGAGTTTTCGAAGAGCTTAACCCGTTTTGATGAAATAATTTTATTGGACATTTACCCGGCCAGGGAAAAACCTATAGAAGGAATAACTTCTAATTGGTTGTTGGAGATGATTGAGAATCCCAACAAACAAAAAGTTAGTAAGGAAAATCTTTCTACCGCTGTTTTAAATAGCGATGCACAGGTTTTTTTAACTCTTGGTGCGGGAGATATTGGACTAGAAGTTAACACCATAAAAAAAACGTTAAGTGAAATGAGCCGCAGCAGTTAAGTTTTACCAGCCTAAATGGTCAAAGATGAAACCAATGGTTTGCTGAGACCTTTAGAGGTAAATTGAGAATTTTGCAAATAATTCCATTTGCGGGCATAGCGGGTCTAACCGATTTTTTTTAAAAAAGAATAGATGAAAAAGTATATTAATTACATAAAAATTGGCACAGTGCTTTTGGCATTGGTATTTTTGTATTCTTTTTCGAATAACAGGAATAAAAATCGTTCGCTAAGCAAAGATTCAGACATAGTTTTCTTGAATGATAATGGACATTTTATTACCAGAAATACAGTTAATAAATTGTTGATACAAAATGAAGGGGATGCTTCGAGCGTACGAAAAGAAAAATTAGCTTTGAATAGAATGGAACAGGCTCTTAACTCCAACGAAATGGTTCAAGAGGCTGACGTTTATGTATCTGTAACTGGGGAGATTGGGGCAAAAATCCGCCAGAGAACGCCTATTGCGCGCGTTTCAGCCAATCCATCTTTTTATATTGATATAGAAGGAGAGAAAATGCCATTGTCTCCTGTTTATGCTGCCAGGGTGCCATTGGTAACAGGGGTAAGTACAAAAAATGAGATGGAAAGTTTGTATAAGCTTACCAAGTTTATATACGATGATGACTTTCTAAAAAAGAATATTATTGGAATTCATCAAAAGAAAAATCATTTTGAATTAAAGTTAAGAACGGAAGACTTTGTTGTCAATCTTGGCGCGATTGAAAACTTAGAGGCGAAGTTCAACAATTTTAAGGCTTTTTATCAAAAAGGATTGCACGATAAGACTTTAGGAAAATATAAAGCAGTGAATCTTAGTTTTGATAATCAAGTAGTGTGTACCAAAAAATAGATTATGGAAAATACTAAATACGCGGTAGGATTAGACATAGGAACCACAAAAATTGTGGCTATGATTGGTCGTGAGAACGATTATGGTAAGATTGAGATTTTAGGTATTGGAAAATCTAAAAGCTTGGGGGTGCACCGAGGAGTGGTTAATAACATTACACAAACCATACAATCGATACAGCAGGCCGTTCAAGAAGCGGAAAGTGTATCTGGATTGAAAATCCATGATTGCGTGGTAGGTATCGCAGGGCAACACATAAGAAGTTTGCAGCATAGCGATTACATTACTCGACCAGACTCGGAAGAAGTTATTAGTGATATGGACCTCGATAAGCTCTGCAATCAAGTATATAAATTAGTAATGCTTCCAGGGGAAGAGATTATTCATGTACTTCCGCAGGAATACAAGGTAGATGGTCAGGCTGAAATAAAAGAACCCATTGGAATGTACGGAGGCCGTTTGGAGGCTAATTTTCATGTGGTAGTTGGGCAAGTATCTTCCATTAGAAATATTGGTAGATGTGTAAAAAGCTCCGGACTGGATTTAGCTGGGATTACTTTAGAGCCTTTAGCAGCTGCAAATGCGGTGTTGAGCCAAGAAGAAAAAGAAGCTGGTGTGGCACTAATTGATATAGGTGGTGGAACTACCGATTTGGCCATTTTTAAAGATGGAATTATACGACATACCGCAGTTATACCGTTTGGTGGAAATGTGGTTACGGAAGATATAAAGGAAGGTTGCTCGATCATTGAAAAGCAAGCCGAGTTATTGAAAATTAAATTTGGTTCTGCATGGCCTGGGGAAAACAAGGATAACGAAATTGTTTCCATCCCTGGTTTAAGAGGAAGGGAACCGAAAGAAATAACCCTCAAAAACCTTTCTAAAATAATCCATGCCCGAGTGGTGGAAATTGTAGAGCAAGTCTACATGGAAATTAAAAACTATGGGCATGAGGAACAAAAGAAAAAATTAATTGCCGGGATTGTGCTTACTGGAGGCGGTAGCCAATTAAAGCATTTAAAACAATTGGTAGAATATATAACGGGCATGGATACCCGAATAGGATATCCAAACGAGCATTTGGCTGGAGATTCCGATGCCGAAGTTGCTAGTCCGGTTTACGCAACAGCCGTTGGTTTGGTAATGAACGCTATTCAGCAACAAAAGAAAAATGGAGCTAGAGTAGCGGAAAAAGAAAGTCCGAAACAAACGGAAAGCAAAGAAAATATAGAAGAATTAGAACAAACTGATTATAATCAAACAGAGCCCCAACCAACTGAACCACCGAGAGAGCGCAGAAGCTTTTTAGAAAAATGGTCAGAGAAATTAAAAGATTTTTTAGACAACGCAGAGTAGTTCACCAACACTAAAGATGCAAGTTTAAAGAAATTAAGTAGTAAGTAGTAAACAGGAAAATAGGGTAAAAAAAATTATTATGAGTAGCAACACAGATTTAGGGAACATCTCATTCGACTTACCAAAAAATCAAAGCAATGTAATTAAAGTTATTGGCGTTGGAGGTGGCGGCAGTAATGCAATAAATTACATGTTTCAGCAAGGTATAAACGGTGTGGATTTTGTAGTCTGTAATACCGATTCGCAGGCGTTACAAAATACTGGGGTTCCCAACAAGGTTCAATTAGGGGTTTCCTTGACGGAAGGTCTTGGAGCAGGAGCCAATCCAGAAATTGGGGAGCAAGCGGCCATTGAAAGTTTAGAAGAGCTTCAATCGATGCTGGATACCAATACAAAAATGGTTTTCATTACCGCTGGTATGGGCGGTGGAACGGGTACAGGAGCTGCTCCTGTAATTGCAAAACTGGCCAAGGATATGGATATCTTAACCGTTGGTATTGTAACCATTCCTTTTCAGTTTGAAGGAAAAATGAGAAACCAGCAGGCGCAACGTGGTGTTGAGAAGTTGAGACAGCATGTAGATTCCTTGATTATGATTAATAACAACAAACTACGTGAGGTTTACGGAAATCTTGGTTTTAAGGCCGGATTCTCGAAGGCAGACGAAGTTTTAGCCACAGCGGCTCGGGGAATCGCCGAAGTTATTACACATCATTACACGCAAAACATCGATTTACGGGATGCTAAAACCGTACTTTCTAATAGTGGAACTGCCATTATGGGGTCTTCAACTGCTACTGGAGCCAACCGTGCACCCGAAGCTATTATGAAAGCGCTCGACTCTCCTTTATTAAACGACAACAAAATTTCTGGTGCTCAAAACGTACTGCTACTTATTGTTTCTGGTGCCGAGGAAATTACCCTAGACGAAATAGGAGAAATTAACGATCACATTCAAAACGAAGCTGGCCATAATGCCAATATTATTATGGGGGTTGGTGAAGACGAAAGCCTTGGGGATGCTATTGCCGTAACTGTAATTGCTACGGGATTTAATGCAGACCAGCAGCATGAAATTGTTAATACAGAGGCAAAAAAGATTATTCACACCTTAGAAGATGAACAAAAAGCGGTTCATGACCTTACTCCTAAGAATAATCCGACTCAATTTTCCAATCAGTTTGAAGAATCTCAGCAGCAACCCATCAATGAAACTCCCAAGGAGGAAAAAGTGGTAAAGCACACTTTGGTGGATGATACTGAAGAAAAAGAGTACCGAAAAGAACAAAGCATGGAGTTGATTCCAACTTCAGAATTAATTAAAAATATAAATGTCGTTTACGACGAAGTAACTTTGGAAAACGACGACGACTTTGTTATTATAGATACCACTGCAAAAATTAAAGACATCAATGTGGTGGATCCTGAAATTTTAAAACCGGAATCTAAGCAACAGACTATGTTGTCTTTTGATATGCCGTTAAATGATGATAGCCAAGAAGAGGAAGAAACAAATACAGTTACTTTCGATTTTTCTGAAGATGTAAACGATTATGAGGTAAAAGATCATGTAGAGGTGGTTCCAGTTACTGAGGTTTCCCAAGATGGCACCAAGCGTTATAGTTTAGATGATTATATGGAAATGGAAGATCAGCTGAACAATGCAAAACCTGCGGAGAAAAAGCAGGAAAAGGTAGAAGAAGAACTGGCGTTTAAAAAGAAGGTGGTAGAGGAGAAACCTACTCAAGAAAATACTTCTGAAGAAGTGGACCCAATGAACAGCTCTATTGAAGACAGTCTAAGAAGCCGCGCGGAAGAACGCAGACGTAAGTTGAAGGATTTTAATTACAAGTTTCACAACAACGCATCAAAAATTGAAGAAATCGAGAAGCAACCGGCCTACAAACGTATGGGCATCGATTTAGAAGATCGTAGAAACACCGATCAATCTTCAAGAATGAGTGTG
Source organism: Galbibacter sp. BG1 (assembly GCF_013391805.1). GTDB lineage: Bacteria > Bacteroidota > Bacteroidia > Flavobacteriales > Flavobacteriaceae > Galbibacter. The sequence continues at coordinate 2,179,477 of NZ_CP058364.1, forward strand.
GGCTCCGATAGCAATGAAGAAATTCAATTAAGGAGTAACAATTCTTTTTTACACGATAATGTAGATTAATTTGATTGTTAATAGTTAATAAACCCGAAATCTTTTAATGAAGGTTTCGGGTTATTTTTTTATATTCGCACAGCGAAAAAAGTTATACTTAAACACGACGGTTATGAGTTTACAGGATAAAGTAATGGCAGAAATGAAAACCGCTATGAAAGCAAAAGATGCTCCCGCATTGGAAGCTTTAAGAGCAGTAAAGTCTGAATTGCTATTGGCAAGCACCAATGCAGCGACAAAAGACGGACTTTCTGAAGAGGAGGAAATTAAGCTGTTACAAAAACTTGTAAAACAAAGAAAGGATAGTGCTGTAATTTACACAGAACAGGGTAGGGCAGATTTAGCAGAACCGGAGTTGGCACAAGCAGCGATTATTGAAAAGTTTTTACCGGAACAATTAGGTGAAGAGGAGATTGCAAAAGTAGTAGACGCTATAATTGCAAAAACAGGAGCAGAGGGAATGAAAGATATGGGAAAGGTAATGGGTATGGCTTCCAAAGAATTGGCTGGTCAAGCTGACGGTAAAACCATTTCTACTGTAGTAAAAAGCAAATTAAGTTAAAAAATAAGGCCGCGTGGCGCAACTGAATACCTGCCTGCCTGCCTGCCGGCAGGGCGCAAAAAAGATGATATGTTTTATGCATATGTTTAAAGAAGTGAGATTGATGGGAGACTTTATAAGGTTCATACCAATTGTTTAGAAAATAGAATATTTGAAAAGTAAAATAAGGCCGCGTGGCGCAACTGAATAGCGCATCAGATTTCGGCTCTGAGGGTTGGGGGTTTGAATCCCTCCGCGGTCACTACAAGCAGAAAACCACGTCGATAGACGTGGTTTCTTGTTTTCTAAAAAAGCGAAACGAAGTTTCAGTTTTTTGGGAAAACAAGAAACAGCAATGCGTTGGCATTGCGGGTTTTCTATTTGCAAAGGGGAACGCAATGGGATCTTCAATCCTTCACTGCTGATTTGAATAAACTTTTTATTTTTTCGAACTCCAATTTTCAGTAGAAATTAGTGGATACTTACAGTAGTTTCTATATAAAAAGTAAGATTGTAGAGAGCTTTATATTTTCATTATTTCATGGTTTATCTTAATTACTTTTGTGTTTTGCTTTCCAAATAAAATCTGCCAGATCTATTTTCTGATGAAGAAGTCAACATAATTATAACTATTTTTTTTAGAGAAGATATTTGAATATGATGGAGATATATCGACTGTAATAGATTTAAAAGCGAAATGAGTTTAAAATGTTTAGAAAAACAGAAGACATCGTTATTTTAAGAGAAGAAAACGTCAGAATGTTTCTTTAAATTCAACCAAACCAAACCTTCTAAAAATGAAATATTCTAAGTTAGTACCTTTAGTTCTTTTGTTCTTTATATTATGTTCGTATTCATGTAAAAACGATGGAGAAAAAGATCTGGATGCGATCCATTTATTAATAAAAAGGACTTTACCCGAACATGCAGAAAACTTTATCCTAGAGGAGTTAAAAAGCGATACAACGGGAAGTGCATTTGAAATTAGCTCTTTAGATGGCTGCGTACACATAAGGGCTACCGACAAATCGGCTTTCTCCAAAGCTTTTTATCATTATATGCGTCATTTTATGAAGGGTAATGTCTCTCGTTTGGGAACGCAAATCCCTAAATACGATAGTTTACCAGAAATAGCGGAGCCTGTTTATAAAAAATCAAATGCTACCTATCGTTATTATTTAAACTATGTAGCTTTCAATTATAGCTATCTTTTCTATTCTTGGGAAGAATGGGAAAGGGAGTTAGACTGGATGGCATTTCAAGGAATTAATTTGGCGCTTGCTCCCATTGGGATGGAAGCGGTTTGGCAGAATACTTTAAAAAAAATTGATTTTAACGATAAAGAAATAAAGGAATTTCTGCCTGGACCAGCTTATACTTCTTGGTGGTTAATGGACAATTTAGAGGGGTGGGGCGGTCCTGTATCGCAAAATTGGATTGACGAACAGGTGGAATTACAAAAGAAAATACTTGAACGCATGGACGAATTAGGGATAGAGCCAGTATTACCAGCTTTTTACGGGATGGTTCCAAATAGTTTACGTGAGAAATATCCAAATAATCAAATCTACAAAGATACCTTATGGGGAGGATTTCAGCGACCCGCTTTTTTAGATCCAAACGATTCACTCTTCACAAGTATGGCTAAGGTGTTTTATGATGAACAAGAGAAGCTTTTTGGAAAAGCATCTTTTTTTAGTGGGGATCCATTTCATGAAGGTGGAAAAAAAATGGGGGATCCAACACAGGCGGCAATGGGAATTCAATCGGCCATGAGGGAGCATAGCGAAGATGCGATATGGCTTTTAACAGGATGGCAAGAAAACCCTACGGACGAACTGTTGACAGGCACAGATGCAGATGCCACTTTAGTTCTTAATCTTTCAGGGGAAGGGGTGCCGGCCTATGCCACAAGGAATATTTTTGGCAAGAGGGATTTTCTATGGTGTAATGTCAATAATTTTGGTAACAATACCTATATGTATGCCAATATAGATAGCATAACCCAAGTTCCGCTTAAGTTGACAAAACCACCTTACGAAAAATATTATAAGGGAATAGGAATGGCTATGGAAGGTGTTTTTACCGATCCTTTGGTGTACGAATTGTTTTTTGATATGGCATGGGAAGATGATTCCTTTAACAAGGATAACTGGCTCGCTGATTACGCTACTTACAGGTATGGCCGGTATAATAAAAATGCTGAAGAAGCGATTCAAAACCTTGCGGAAAGCGTATATAACATTCCTTTTCGGACGGAAAATATTATGTGTGCCCGCCCCTCCCTAGCGGTTAAACAAACCACAACTTGGGCACCGGATTATAATTTGATGCCTTACAGCCAAGAAACCCTCAAGAAATCTTTTGAAAACTTAATGAGTGTAAGCGACGACTATATAATTCAAACTGAAACTTATAAAGTAGATTTAGTAAATATAGGAAGACAATTGCTAACCGCATCTGCTTACGAAAAACATCAACAGATTAAAGATGCTTTCGAACGGAAGGAGAACGAGGCGTTTAAAGAGCATGCCAATGATTTTTTGAATATGATAGCATTTACAGACTCCCTAGTTTCAGTATTGCCACATTTTTCTTTATACGATTGGCAACAAAAAGCTTTTGAATCTGGACATTCAAAAAAAGAGTCAGAATTATTTTTATGGAATGCCAATCGCCTTATTACTCTTTGGGCTGACGAGCCTGGATCTGCTGACCTTCACGATTATGCTTATAGGGAATGGCACGGTTTATTATCCAGCTTCTACTACAAACGGTGGAAAATGTATTTCGATTATTTAGAATCGGTACTGGAAGGGAATAATCCACAGCCTCCAGATTTTTATACGTTTGAAGATCAATGGGGTTATACACAGCAGAAAGATCCCAATTTAAATATTCAAGATTTTAAAAAAATGGCGAAAAGGGTAAATTCATTTGTCGAAACCAATCCGTAGTGCTGTAATAATAATCAAAGGGCTACTTTTAATTGCACATAAGCAATTCTTTGTGCCAAATAATAATGTGCTGACCAAAGCTACCGAAACCAACTGATCTGGCAGGAATTATTCGTTTTCTTTGTTTAAGCGGATTCATTTTAAAATGGTGGACGGTATGCCTTGTTTTTCTACTAATAGATTATATGAAGAATAATATAACTTAAACATGATATGTTAGTAAAGAGAATTCCTCTCTATAATTGGTAGGCGTGTATTGCTTTATTTTTTTAAAAACCCGATTGAAGTTGGCTATGCTGTTATACCCGCATAGATAAGCGATTTCGGAAACAGTATAATCCTTTTCTATTAGCATTTGAGATGCTTGCCCTATACGAACCTCATTGAGGTAATCTATCAGTGTTTTACCCGTATGTTTTTTCATAAAACGATTAAAGGATACGTGGCTCATATTAATTAGGCTCGCCATTTCGTCAAGGGTTATTTTCCTGGCAAAGTTTTTATGAATGTAATCATAAACCTTTTGTATGTCTTCAACTCCCTTATATTCTGCTTTTAAATTGATAAGAGAAGAAAGAATCCTTTGATTTTTGGAGCTAGCAAGAATTTGGAGTATAGAAATCATTTTTAAAAAATAATCCATGCCTTCCAGTTTAATTGCAGCTTGAATTTCATCGGCTATAGCTATGGCGGTTTCTTTGGAAAAGCTTACCCCATAAATAGATTTGTATAAAAGCTTCCGGATATTATTCATGATATTTCTACAAAGAAGCTCCTCGGTAAATAGATCTTCTTGAAACTGAATTGTCAATTCATAAATGTTCTTATGCTGCTTTTCGCAAGTTTCCCAGCCATGAAGTAAGTGTGGCCCGATTAAGACGAGTTCAATATCATCTATGTTTTCAATATTAGAGCCAATAATTCTTTTAATGCCCTTTCCGTTCCTTATAAATTTTAATTCATAGTCGGAATGATAGTGAACCGGACAATTAAACTTACTTTTTACCTCATTAAAAATTAAAAAACAGTCCTGTTTAGATAAAGGTGTGATCTCGCAATGAATGTTTTTTAAAGTACTCATAATGTTCAGTTTAAAAAAATTAACCTGCACTTAAAGTAAGAAAAAATACTTGTACGTACAAGTATTTTTGTCTATATATTCTTAAATTAATTTAATCAAACTTTACCTTTCATAATTCACGTTCTGTAGAGGTCCTCAATTTCCTTTAGTGATGGTATGGACGGTTGAGCCCCTACTTTTTGCACGCAGAGTGCAGCAGCAGCACAGGCAAATTTTATGGCACTCTTTAATATTTTTTTTTCTGAATATGCTACCGCAAAAACTCCACAGAATACATCTCCTGCTGCAGTAGTGTCTTCAGCATTCACTTTATATGCCGGTACATGGTAAACCTGATGATCTGCAAAATAAATAACCCCTTTTTCTCCTAGGGTTATAATAACAATAGGCGGCCCGAGTTTGTTTAACTCTTTAGCGGCGGAGGCACTTGTTTCTATATCTTCAACGGTAATTCCAGATAAATAACTAGCTTCAGTTTCATTAACCACTAATATATGTACCGATTTAAAAAGACGCTTATCTATTTCTTGAGCTGGGGCAAAATTCCACATCACAGGTATGTTTTTTTCAGCAGCCTGCTCTAAAACATATTTTATGGTTTCTTTTGGAATTTCATATTGCAATAAAATAATACTGGCAGTTTCGATTACCAAAATACTCTTATCAATAATTTTGGGTGTAAGGGCATAATTCGCTCCGGGTGCTACTGAGAGGTAGTTTTTTCCGTCGTCGCCAATCATAACTAACGCATGGCCGCTTACGAGATTATCCATTTTATGAATATAACGGGTGTTAATAGAATCCTCTTCAAAATTTTGAATCATTCTTTCGTGGTAAGGATCGTTCTTGCCTACACAATTAATAAAGGTAACATCTCCTCCAGCTCTTGCTGCAGCCACGGCTTGGTTTGCTCCTTTTCCACCAAAAACTTGCTGAAATTCGGCATTGGTTATAGTTTCCCCAACTTTTGGGAGCCGATCCATTTTCATAATTAAATCTACATTCGAGCTTCCAATTACCACGATTCTATTTCCCATTGTTTTATTTTAATCTTGAAATAATTATTAAAAAAAGTCCTAATATAAAGAGCGTAAACATTGCGGTTAAAAGCGGTTTTGTTTCTCTTTTGGCAGCGTCAAACTCCTTCCAAACAAAAACACCCCATGCGGCCGAAACCATAGTGGCTCCTTGGCCAAGACCATACGAAATGGCAAAACCAGCTTTGTCGGCAGCAATTAAATTAAACTCCATAGCAGTGCACCAAATTAAACCTCCTAAAATACCGATAAGGTGAATTCTCGTATTTCCTTTTTTAAAAAAGTCCGTATAAGTTACTTTTTTACCCTCTACGGGAAGGTACATAAACCAGGTATTAAAAATAAAGTTTGAAAAGAAAATCCCCAACGTGAAAACAAACATCGCACTGTATGGGGTTAATAGTTCAGGTGCTGGATTCTTAAAGTTCGGAGCTATTGACTCTGCGACAAAACGATAGAAAAAGCCCATTAAAAAACCAGATAAGATAGATAATAATATGCCTTTGGCTTTGTTTCCTGCTTTTTCTTGCGGGAGTTTTTTATAAGCCTTAGCATTGTAAACAATAGCCAAAACGATGCATAGGAGTCCGAAAAAAAGTAAATATGGATTTCCAATGGGATCTGCAATATAGTTTACAACCACTCCAATAATCAAAGCCAGGCCCACAGCAATGGGAAAAGCTACGGCCATCCCAGCTATATTTGTAGCGGCTACAATCAATAAGTTTGAAAGATTGAAAATAACGCCGCCCAGAAAAGCAAAACCCAAGACTACAGTGCTAGCTTGACTTAGATCTTCCAAAAAGCTTCTTCCGTATTCTCCGTGACTACCTATGCTTAAACCAAAAATTAAAGCAGTTAAAACAAGGCCGATAGAATAATCCCAGTAATAGAGTGGGAACTTCCAATCTTCGTTCTTGGTGAGTTTCATGGTATTGATCCACGAACCCCAACCAAGCATTGTAATAAAGCAGAATAGTACTGCCATTGGATATGAGTCTACAATAAACATGTGGAAAGAATTTGTTAGCGATTATTCTTAATGTTATTTTTCGGTTTCTTGAACGATCGATTCTGTAGCAGTTGCCCCAACCCGGTTTGCGCCGGCTTCTTTCGCTTTTAGTAACTGATTTAAACTCCTTATTCCACCAGAGGCTTTAACTTTTACATTGGGACCAATATTATTTTTCATCAATTTTAAATTTTCAATGGTAGCCCCTGTGTAAGCGTAAGTGCCATTTTCATTTTTCACAAAACCAAAACCTGTCGATGTTTTTACATAATCTGCCCCTACTTTTGTACAAATCTCACATAACTTAATTATGATCTTATCCTCTGTAATGTAATCAGTTTCAAAAATAACTTTTACGATTGCCTTATGTTGGTGGCAAACGTTGGTAACGGAACCTATCTCTCTTTCTAAATACTTCCAATCTTCTTCCAAAGCTTTGGCAATATTAATGACCATATCTACTTCTTCAGCGCCGTCCTTACAAGCTGTTTCGGCTTCAAATACTTTAACGTCTATGGTTGAATTTCCAGCTGGAAAACCTATCACACAGCCTATTTTTACATCAGTATTTTCAAGCATCTTTTTAGCATCTGCTACCATATAGGGTTTTACGCAAATCGAGGCTACATTGTATTTTGCTGCTATTTGGCACCCTTCCATTAAATCTTTATGGGTGTGGGAAGGGTGTAGGATTGAATGATCAATCATTTTTGAAATTTCTTGCTTCATTTTAGGTAGTATTAAATTGATATTTTATTGAGTTCCATGACCCCTGTAAGAAAGGCTGCTGAATGCGGTATCCAATCTTCATCCGTTAAGGAAAACGGACCGTCATTTTCTTTTTTAGGAGTTACATCCATCTCAAACTGTTTTCCAGTAGAAAAACCGTTGCAAACCACCCCCCGAGTATTAAACCATGTTCCGGCAGTTTTATTTCCAATGGCATTTACCATACTTCTGGGCAGTGCTTGGTTTTTTGGAATATCTTCTGAATAGATAACAGATCCTTTTAAACAATCATGGGTAACCCCAGCATTTAATCCGGCAATCCATTGAAGGTTACCAAATGCAATAGCCTTAAGCTTTTCATCTTTAAATAAGCCGTATAACTTGGCAGCAATGGCTGCTGTGTAGCCGTAAATGCTGTTGGTTCCGTGAAAAAATCCAGCAAACCAAATAGGCCCTTCGTTTCCAAATATTCCGTTAGGGACAATTAGAAACGGATTCTCAAAGCAGGACGGGATTAAAAAGCCATCTGCATAGTTTTTCAGCATTTTTTTCCATTTTGAGGCATTTTCATGATTGGGCCAAAGTTCGAGCATCTCAAAAAAAGGAATAAGGTAATTTGGAAACAGGCCACCGGCATCTGCTCCATATTCTTTATGTTTTATGGCATGCACCCACAAATTTTCACTGTGTGGCAAACTGTCAAATTCTTTGAAATGGCCATAGTACCCCTGTTCTGGGGTATCGATAGGGATTTGTCTTTGCAAAATTTGGTTGGCGTAGGCAATGCTTATTTCTTTGTATTGTTTATCTCCTTTTTTGTAGCGTTCCAAAGCTCCCCAGCATAGAAAAATCAAATCTCGTGTTAGCCATTCATCGCTCGGGATTTTTGTACTTTCTGATAAACCTCTTTGGAATTTACTGTATCCATAGTCCCCCATTGGGGTCGCTTTATTTAAGAGCCAATCTAATGATGTATCTGCTGTATTTACGTACTTCTCTATTTTTTCTGAATATTGTTCTGGTAAAACTTTGGCAGATTTGTATAGAGCTACTACAGCTTTTGCCACATCATTTGGCAAAATAAAATCTTCATGTCCGAGAAGATCATGAGACATGGCGCCTTCAGGATAGCCTAATTCCTTGGCCTTTTCTTGGGTCATAACCAAATAATCCGCGCCTACGGTTATTTGTTCGTAAACCCGTTTTAGGTAATTTTCATCAATACTTGAATGCTTGTATTCAGCGATGTCAGTCAAACAAATTATCATCGCGCTTTGAGCTGGGCTTTCTGCCCAGAGGGCTCCTGCGTCTTGCCATCCTGCCCCAACTCCGGTAAAATGTTTTCGTCTTTCCAACATATCTACCGAAGCCCAAAGATGTGTCTCCTGCCAGAGAATTTCTTTTTTTACCCGTAAGTTTGATTGTTTATACAAGATTTCATTTTCTTTATTTACCAAGATTTTCCAGGTTCCTTCTTCTTCAATGTTTTTAAATTCCGCAATCCACCAATGGCTTTTCCATTGTTCTCCCCAGTAGGTAAAAGGTTGTTGGTATTCGTCTTCATTTTTTTCTGGAATGAGTTTGCATGTAGTATCAACAGTCATTAGTTCTTTCTCGGGAACCCTAATTATAATTTTAACAGTCTCTCCTAAATTATAACCTATTTGCGAGTAAAGAATACCGCTTACTTTGGTGTTTATGGAAGAAAAATCATCTGGCAGACTAAAACTATAATCTTGCCAATATATCTCTTTAGCATTTTCATTATTGCAGGCTAAGGAAGAGCCAGCTAAAATTCCCCCACTGAATAATGTAGAGTTTTTTATAAATTTTCTTCTGGATGGTTGGTTGTTTTTCATAACGTTGGTTGAAACTCAAAAATAGAAAATAAAACTTGTACGTACAAGTTTTATTTTCTATTTTTAATCAAATTTTTTATTGATGAAAACTTTCTTAAAATGGATCTTTCCAATTGTTTTTAGTGGAACTATGCTTGGCCAAAACTATACGAGATTCAACGGAGATAGCATTACATTGAACAATGGAATTATAAAACGGACTTTTTCCTTTTCTGATAATCGGTGGAACACAGCTCGTTTTGGGATTCTTGAAGGGAAAGACACCCTGATAGGCCGAAGCGAAGATTTTTCTTTTCTTTTAGATGATGAGCTTATAACGGGAAATAGCTCGTGGGAATTTAAAAATCAGAAATCACTTAACACCAAAGATGGGGGATACGGTTTTTCCGTTACACTTCAACAGAAAATAAATAGTCCTACCATTGAAGTGACCCTTTTTTACGTAATGTATCCAAACCTTCCTATTACAAGAAAATGGATGAACATTAAAAATATCTCATCCAGAGAAATTAAAATAGAAGGGATGGTTATAGAAAGTCTTAATACTACTTTAGAAGCGACATCCAGTTGGGTATATCAAAACTATGCCAGAATGAAGCATTTAATGAAATATATTGGAGATTGGGACGACGCCTTGGTTGTTGTTCATGATATGGGTAAGCAAAAAGGGATCGCCTTGGGGAATGAAACGATAGGAGTGCTTAAAAGAACTGCTTTTCATACGGAAAAAAATAATATAGAAATAGGGCTCACTCAGCCCGATCAAGATTATGCCTTTAGAAAATGGTTAAAACCGAACGAAAAATGGGAAATTCCAAAAGTGTTTATCGGACTCTATAATAATCGAAACGACGGCTTCGATATTGTGAACAATGAAATTAATTATTTTATAAAAAAACATATGAAGCCCAGGGTTTTAAATATGGAGGAAAAACCCACTTTTATCTATAATACTTGGTATCCTTTTCGAACACATATAAACGATTCCCTTATTAGATCTGTGGCCAAAGCTGCTGCAGAGTGTGGAATTGAAGAGTTTGTAATAGATGATGGATGGCAGGTTAATAGTCACCGACAATCATCGATTCGTGGATGGGGAGAGAATTACGGCGATTGGTTGGTAGATAAAAATAAGTTTCCAGACGGGTTAAAACCTGTATTCGATTATATTAAATCGCTAGGGATGAAGCCAGGTTTATGGATATCCATTGGTTCTGCCACCAAAGACTCCAAGGTCTTTCAAGAGCATCCCGAATGGTTTGTGAGAAATGAAGAAGGAGCGATAGGGAACCTCCATTTCGACAGCAAAGAAGACCAAGGCTTTTATACGGCTTCCTTTGGTACCCCATGGAAAAATTATATTAAAGGTATACTGCTGGGGTTAGTAAAAGATTATGGCCTGGCTTATGCTAAATTGGACTTGGCCGTAGTGTGCAGCCCATACGTTAATAATGAATCTATAGCTGGTTCTTATGCTGAAAACCATCCAAAATATAAGGATCAACCTGAATCGCTTATTGTTCTGTATGATGAGCTTATTAGTTTTTTTGATGAACTCCATAAAGAGGCTCCAGATCTATTTATTGATTGTACTTTTGAAACGGCAGGAAAGCTTCATATGATGGATTATGCTTTGGCTAAAAATGCAGAAGGTAACTGGCTGTCTAATTTTGAAGAGGCTTCGCCAGTAGGAGCTTTGAGGGTTCGGCAAATGGCTTGGTGGAGAAGTCCAGCTTTACCAGCATCTTCACTGGTTATTGGAAACTTACCTATGGACGATCCCGATTTTATGTTTGGATTTAAATCGCTCATTGGTACCGTACCAATCGTTCTTGGAGATCCGAGAAAAATTTGGAGTGAAAAGAAAGAACTTATTCACAAATGGGCAATCTGGTTGAAAGCGATGCAGAAAAAACATGACTACATGTCTTATAGAAAAGACCTAAAAGGGTTTGGTGAACCCAATGAAGGTATGTGGGACGGATGGCAACGCATTAATTTCCAAACTAAAAGCGGTGGAATTTTTGGAGTATTTAAGCAAGGGGCCTTAGAAAGCGATAGGCAAGTGTTTTTAACAGAACTTAATCCAAAAGATACATATGAGATTAGGGAAGCAGTTTCAGAAAAAATAGTATTAAAAGAAAAAGGGGAGTTTTTAATGAAGAATGGTATTAAAATTGAAATCCCAAAGCCCTATGGTGGTAAAATTTTTGAAGTAACCAAAGCTTCAACTCCTTAATAATTTATTATTTTCACTTTTTTAAATACTGCTAGCTATCATTAACAGAATCAATTTAAACATATTAATTACTCTATGAAAATATACATATCCGCACTTATATTTATCCTCACTTTGAAAATAGGGGCTCAAGAACCATTGCCCAAATTAATGATAAGTGAAAACAAAAAGTATATATCTACGGCAAATGGAAAACCATTTTTTTGGTTGGGAGATACTGCTTGGGAATTATTTCATAGACTTACAAAAGAAGAGGTGCAAATTTATTTGGATGATAGAAAAGAAAAGGGGTTTACGGTAATTCAAGCCGTTATTTTGGCTGAGTTGGACGGCTTAAAAACGCCAAACGCCAATGGAGACATACCGCTTATAAATCAAGATCCAACCAGTATTAATGAACCTTATTTTAAATTTATTGATTATGTTTTGGAAGAAGCACAAAAAAGAGAAATATATGTAGCCCTCTTACCAACTTGGGGAGATAAATTTAATAAGGCCTGGGGGGAAGGCCCGGAAATTTTCACACCTAATAATGCGCAGATTTTTGGTAAAATCCTAGCGAAAAGATATAAGAATCAGTCTAACATCATTTGGGTTTTGGGAGGCGATAGATGGCCAGAGGATAAGGAAGATAAAGATATTGTAAATGCCATGGCATCAGGGATTTTGGCTAATGACAAAAATCATTTAATTACATATCATCCGAACGGTGGTAAAAAGGCACGGGATTATTTTGATACTTCTTGGTTGGATTTTGACTTTTTTCAAACAGGTCATGACCGGTTGGCTAAAGATTATCAATTTGTTGCGGAAAGTTTAAAAATGAGTCCGTCCAAACCAGTGATCAATGGAGAGCCTAGATACGAAAACCATCCAGATAGATTTAAACCAGATATGTATGGTTGGATGGATGCCTCGGATGTAAGGGCCTCCGCTTATTGGACTTTTCTCTCTGGGGGCGCAGGGTATACCTATGGTACCCATGATATCTGGCAAATGTTTAGTCCCGGCAAAGAACCTATAAATTATGTAAGGACTCATTGGAAAGAATCATTGCATTTGCCAGGGTGTCGCCAATTATCCTTTTTAAAACAAATTTTAGAATCCTTGCCATGGTACGAATTACAACCTGCACAGTCGCTTCTTTCAGGAGATAATCCAGAAGACGAAACACATATTACCGTTGCCAATATAGCAAAAAAGCAATTGGTAGTTGCTTATACGCCTTTTGGACGCCCAGTTACATTGAAAGAGGATTCTTTGATGGAAATTTTTAATAATAAAACCATCTATGCGCTTTGGTTTAACCCACGGGATGGAAGTATTCAAGAAATAGGTGACTTCCAAGCTAATGAAAATATTATGAAATTTGAGCCTTGGTCTATTGGAAGAGGGAGCGATTTCCTGTTAATTCTTTGCGATAAAGCTAAAAGTGAAAAGATCCTGAAAACTCTAAAATAATTTTTGCGGAAGTATTTTTTATTTAAAAATTCTATTATTTGAAGAGCTACACTGCAAATTTTATTTATAAATATATGCGTATTGATGAAGAGTGACGACAAACATATTCCAAAATACCAAATAGTAGGAGACTACTTAAAGAAGAAAATCCAAAAAGGAGTTTACGAGCCAGGGGATTATTTACCCTCAGAAAATGCGCTTTGTAAAGAGTTTAAAATAACCCGTACTACCGCCAGAAAGGCTTTAGATGAGTTGTTAAACGACGGTTTTATTAAGAAGGAAAGAGGAAGAGGAAGCCTTGTTATCGAAAAAAATAAAGCTCTTGGGTTATTGACTGTGAAGGGTTTTTCTGAAGTCTCAGGAAAAAAGTCTCAAACCATTGTTCTTGAAGACACCAATGAAAATGAATTACCACAGGATTATTTGATGGGACTTTTCGATGACGATAAGGACGCTAGGTGGGTTACTTTCAAACGTCTTCGCGTTTTAGACGGAACTCCCATCATGGTAGATAAAACTTTTTATTCGTTAAGCCATTTGCCATTAATTTCAGCAAATAAGTTTGTAGACAATTCATTTTTTAAAACTTTAAGTAAAAATCATTTGATTGAAATAAAAGGTGCTGAACAAGAATTAAGGGCCATACATGCCAATGAAGCCATAGCCAAAAAACTAGATATAGAAGAGGGAAGCCCTATTTTGCATATCTCCATTAAATTCACCACTAGTAAGCCAAACTTTTTTGTTTACAGTGAAGTCTACAGCAGCACCAAAAAGTATCCAATTAGCAACAGTTATTTTTTATAATTTTTACGATTGGTTGTACTTTCTTAAACGGATTATTTATTGCATCGAGCAACAAAACCTCCGTAAGGCAATACTGTAACTTCAATAGATTTGGCTTTTGGGGAATAATTAAAAGATCTTGAGGACTTTCCATCACTTATAATGTCAAAATAAGCTTCACCTTCAATGAATAAGGTGTCTACCGTCCAAGTCTTTGCCTTGTCTTCCCCATTAATTCCGCAAAAATACCAACAATCACCTTTTCTTCTAGCCAATATAACATCCTTACCAGGTGTTCCTGCCAAGTACTTAACTTCGTCCCATGTGGTGGGTACATTTCTTAAAAAATCCTTTGCGTAGGCTGGAATAGATTCATAACCTTCTTTAGACCCTCCGAAATGCTGAATTCCAGATTCAAATAGAACCGATAAAGCAAGTTCATGCGCGTAGCTGGTAATATGGGGCATTTTATTATCTAAAAATAATACTGGAGTATAATCCATAGAACCAATTACATTTCTTGTAAATGGCAAAATAGTATTGTTTACGGGTGCTCTCTGTGTGTAAGTTTTTTTAAACGAATAGCATTCGGCACCTAATACACTTTCTATAGTTACAAGATTGGGGTAGGTGCGGGCCCAACCCCTTGGGATGCTCGCTCCATGAAAATTCACTAAAATCTCAAAATCGGCTGCATCTTTAAGAATTTCAGGGTATAGTTCTAAAATTTTCTGTTTGTCACTTTGGAAGAAATCTACCTTAACACCTTTTATGCCCCAATCATGAAGCTTTTTAAAAGTAGCTCTTCTAATATCTTTTAAATGCATTTTATCCCTTGGTTCTTCACCAACGGTATTATGCGGGCCACCCGAATTATACCATAGCAACAAACCGACATTTTTGGAATTGGCATACTTTACGAGGTTTTCAATATCACCGCCTTTCATTTTATTCCAATTGGCATCCACCAAAGAATATTCCCAGCCCATTTCTGAAGCTAGATCTACGTATTCTTTCAACTTATTAAAGTCTTGCGGACTATCATGATCTGCTAGCCAACTCCATGATGCTCTGCCGGGAGCAATCCAAGAGGTGTTTTGTAATTGATTTTCTTCACTCACATGGGTAACTAGATTGGAGTTAACAATTTCATTAAGGTCTTTGGATAGAGCTACAGTAACCCAGCTAGTTTTCCATGGAAGCGTATGGGAAGGGTTGGTATCATATTTTCCTTCGGCCTCCGCTTGGTTAGGAAAAACCATTTCATATTCCTTTTCCCGTGAATTTGCTTTAAAATGTAATCCTGCATAAGAAGTGTCCAAACCTGCATCACTTACTAAAGCATATGTGTCATTAAGTTTAAAAAGAGCTGGGAAACACCATCCTTCTTCAGTAGGGGATTTTTCATATAAATTTGTGATTTCCTCAAAATATTGCTCGTAGGCAGGCCCCCATTTTGTGGGTTTCGCCTGGGGCATTAGCCATGCTTTTCCTTCGGCAGCAAATTTTAGGGTACTCACATCTTTTTTTATAGATACCTCTTGTTCCGATTGTTCTGGGAAGACGTAACGATAGGCATATCCATAGTCGTATAATTGAAACTCAACATCAAAGGTTTTGCCCGACTCATTTTGTACGGTAATTCTTTTTTGTATTCCAGAAGCTGTAACGTCCAGTTGCTTACCGGTTTTTAGCTTATAACTTTGGGTAAAACTACTATCTTTCGATACGTACTTGATCGAAAGTTCTTTAGAAAAGTCAGCATCACTTCTTACAATACCTAGTTTGGCATTTTTTATTACGGGATCGCTCTCAAAGTATAGGTCGTAAAAAAGAAATCCTTCTTGTGTGTAGATTTTGCTTTTGATGGTGTTATTTAGAGAAGAAAAGGTAATTTCCTGCGCTTGTTCCTGTTTGCAAGAATTAAGTGATATTAAAAGTGTGATTACTGATAATTTCAACAAAAATGTTTTGTGCATGGTGGTTTTGGTATTGGTGAATCCTAGTTGTCGTTAATTCAAAAATATAAAATAGATAAAATTTTAACGGAACCAATTGTACTTTTTTTGTTCCATTGAAATAATACACTGCACTTTTGATAAAATTGGATTACCAAGGCTATCTAAACCGATATAATTTTATAGATAGCTTCAATTAATAATTAAAATTTTATGGAAATGTATGTCATTCAAAAAATGAAAATAAAGCTTATCCTTCAAGGGTGCACGATCTTTTTATTTTTACTCTGTTCATGTAAAAATGATAATTCCTCCAATTTAAGGCTTCCTTCATTAATAGGTGATAATATGGTTTTACAGCAAAAAAACGATGTAGAGATCTGGGGTTGGGCAAACCCAAAAAAAGAAATAGAAATTAGAGTAGGTTGGAATGATTCGGTTTATAAAGTAACAACAGATAACGGTGGTAAATGGCGTGCTTTTGTAACAACCACCAGCCATGGTGGACCTTATGAAATCACTATTGAGGCTGATACACTTATTAAACTGAATAATGTAATGCTAGGAGAGGTTTGGCTCTGTTCTGGGCAATCTAATATGGAGTGGAGTTTGGAAAATGCAGAAAGTGGTGCAGAAGAATTAAGAAAGGCTGATTATTCAAATATAAGGTTGTTTCAAGTTGAAAAAGCCGTGGCTCCTTATCCCTTAAAAGATGTAAACGGTACTTGGCAGTTATGCAATCCAGAAAATGTAAAACAATTTAGTGCTGTAGGTTATTTCTTCGGGAAACAGTTATATGAAAACTTAAACATCCCAGTGGGTTTAATTCACAGCTCATGGGGCGGAACCCCCGCAGAAGCTTGGGTGAGTAAAGAAACGTTACTTACAATGAAAGATTTTGACAAACAACTGAAGGATACTTTAATACCTAAGGAAAAACTGGATATTCAAGAAATCTATAAGCGAAAAGACAGCTTGAAACTTTTAGAGCCTGCTCTTTTAGATTATAACAACCAAGCTAATATAGGTGTTAAAAATAATTGGAAATCTCCCAGTTTCAATGATTCAGAATGGATCGCTGCCAAGTGTCCTTCGGAATGGACGGCTTTGGAAGAAATAGGGGAGGTTGAAGGTGTGGTATGGATGAGAAAAAAAGTAGAAATTCCAAAAAGTTGGGTAGGAAAGGAACTTACTTTAGAACTTGGACCCATAGACGAAATGGATGCCACATATGTTAATGGAAATCTGGTAGGAAAACATATAAATATAGACGATTGGCAAAAAGAACGAAGTTATAAAGTACCTACCGAATATAATAAAAAAACAAGCCTACAAATTGCAATAAGGGTTGCTAACAGTCGGGCGCAAGGAGGTATTTATGGGCACGAGCATCAGCTAAGATTGTACCCAAGCGACACTAAAGTTAAACCGATTTCTTTGGCTGGTCTGTGGAGGTATAAAATAGCTTCGCGATTACCGAGGATTGGTATTAATGGAGACCAAAATTATCCTTCTTTTCTCTACAATGCTATGATTCACCCCCTTTTACACTATAAGATAAGAGGGGTTGTATGGTATCAAGGGGAAAGTAATGCATCCCGCGCCTATCAGTATAGAACTTTATTCCCAAATTTAATAAGTGATTGGCGTCATCAATGGAAAGAAGAGAAAATGCCTTTTTATTTTGTTCAGATAGCTCCTTTCAATTATGGAATGAATCCTGTAGGTGTAGAATTGAGAGAAGCGCAATTACTAACAATGAAGAATGTTCCCTATACGGGCATGGCTGTAATTTCAGATATTGGAAACTTTAAAGATATACATCCGAAAAATAAAAGAGATGTAGGGGAAAGGTTGTCGAGGTGGGCACTAAACAAAACGTACCGTAAAGATTTAGTGCCTTCTGGCCCTATTTATAGGGATTACACCATTGAAAATGATAAAATAGTTGTAAGCTTTGATTACGTGGGAGACGGTTTGATAGGCAGGGATGGTAAATTGGAGAATTTTGAAATAGCAGGCTCAGACCATAAATTTTATAAAGCAAATGCTTTTATTTTAAAAGATCAGGTAGTGGTTTCGAGTAAAGAAGTTAAAAATCCCGTGGCCGTTAGATATGCCTGGCAGAACACCGTAGATCCAAATCTTTTTAACAAGCAGGGATTGCCTGCAAGCTCATTCTCTACGGAAGATTGGGAAAGAGCTACTAAGTGATGCCTATTTTTTTCGAAATAGGAAAATTTAAAAATAAATTCATCATTAAGCTTTTTAAAAACTTAATGATGAATTTGAAATTTAAAAATTATTGAACAATGAGTGTCCTGTCCTCTTCCAAATCTATAGTTTTTATCTTTAAAATATAGGTGCCGGAAGCTAAGTTCTTTTTATGAATAATATTTTTGGTTTTTGTTGTATTCCTTTTATAAACTAACCTGCCAAACATATCAAACAGGCTTATTTCTATATCCCCTTCTAAAGATTTGGGTAATTCAATAGTAAGGTTTCCCTTTTTAAGTGGATTGGGATAGAGCAATAGAGACTCCAAATTTTTGAAATTTCTTTTAAACTGCCCTTTCGATAAATCTAAATTTTCCATCACGGTAATAGAAACTTCGTCATCTTGGCTTTCATTGCCGTTTTTGTCTGTTGCCCTTGCTTTTATTATATGGTTTCCCTGAGGAATATTTGTTAATGAATACGTGAAAGGGGAGGAGTAATCGGTTGTTAGCCAGATCCATTCCCCATTAGTAATTCTCCAAAATGTAATTCTATCGGTACCATTTCCTCCTGAGGTCGTAGCCGAAATATTCACTGTATCATCAGTTTGGAATGTATCCCCTTCAAGAGGTGAATTAACAGATACTGTTATAGGTGTCGTAGAATCACTATTTATTACAGATATAGTAATCTCATCGTCTATACTTGCATTTCCATCGGAGTCTGTAGCCCTTGCTTTAATAATGTGATTTCCTAGGGTTGCATTTGTTAACGAATAGACAAAGGGATAGGTATAATCGGTTGTTAACCATACCCATTTACCATCAGTAACCCTCCAAAAAGTAACATGATCTGTGCTACTGCCGCCAAAAGCTTCCGCCTTTATTTCTATAGGGTCACCTAAATTAAATTCTTGGTTGTCATTCGGGCTGGTTATGTTTACGGATATAGGAAGGTTTGAGTTTCCTGTTTCCCCTTCAATATCCATACAAAAATTATCGATGGTTAGTAAATCGGATTGTGTGTAGAACCAAACGTTTATTTTTTTGGTTCCAGCCGGTGCTTTTCCTTGTACATAATACTCTTGCCAATCCAAGCTTTCTATTTCTAGATACTTGGCAACGATGGTATTTCCGTTCTCATCTTTAAAATCCACACCGGCACCTGCAAATCCATTATTGGCATCTAATTTGGCTGAAAAACGTAAAACAATATTTTTCCCTTCTTCTAAGTCTAAATCGAAGGTCTGCTCCACACCACTTTCACCAAGCATTTGGGCAGCCAGGTCACCCTCTATAGAATCTGAAGTTGTAGTGGGACTTCCAATATTAGTGTTCCAATTGTTTAACCCGGACTCAAAACCACCATTCACCAATCTATTGCTACAACTTAACGCTGTTACGGTTAAAGTTAGCGAAGCTTCTAAATTAAGCTCTGTACTTTTCGCCGTAATAGTAGTTGTGCCAAGACTCTTTGCGCTAACATTTCCACTCTCATCAATAGATGCGATGTCAGGATCCGTACTAACCCATACAAGGTTTTCAAGACTTGCATTGGAAGGTGTGAACTCCACTTGTAGTTCTCTAATACTTTTAATGGGTATGGATAGTGATGGACTTGGAAAGTTTATAGCTTCCACAGGGGTGTAATCGCCAACAGTAATTTTTATTTTGTGTGATTTGGAACCATCTAAACTTGTGGCCGTGATAAATGCAAATCCATTTTCATTACCGGTAATCAAACCTTCACTATTAACGGTTACAACAGTGTTGTTGGAAGATGCCCATGTAATTTTTTTATTTGTGGCATTCGATGGGAAGACTTCTATTGATAACTGTAGCTGATCGCCAATATTTTCTAAGGAACCGGATTTTGGACTAATAGCAATAGAATCAACTTCAATAAAATTACCTGAAACGATGCTTACTATTTTTTCTCCGCTGCTTGAAGGCTGGGAAATATACCCTTTATCGTCGTAGGCAACAGCTGTAATTTTAATATTTTCGGTTCCAGATACAAGAGAGGGTTTCCATAAATAGCTAAAACTATTGTTGGCATCTGTACTGGCTCCGATAAAATGTTCATTATAATAATATGCCACTTTTTTGGTATCTGCCGAGGTGGTTGCTTTTAACTCTTGCCCCTGTTTTTCAATTTCATCATCAACATTTAAAACTACGGTTGGTCTGTCGTTAAATGTGAAATTTCCAGATGGGCTACTAGTTAAAAACCCATAGGCCAAGGCGGCCTGTCCCATATTTTGCCAAATGGTAAATTCACTTCCGGCAATGGACGTTCTATTTTCTACCCTTTGTTCCATTATAGGCCATGTTTGATATTCATAGGTAGGATACATGGAAGTTTTGCTGAAATCCTCATCGCCTGTCCAAGAATATCCCCAACCCATAAAATCCGGTTGCATATAGCTACCATAAGGCACGTAGCCTGGCAAGATTTCATTGGAATAAACTTTACTATCTAAATCTAAGAGATACCAGGAGTTAGGGTGGAATGGATATTTAATGGGGTTTTCCCCTAAGCCACTTATCCAAGTAAGATGATCGGGATTTCCCCCTAGGAAAAAGTTAGCAGAATTGTGTATTACATTTAAATATTTTTGATCTCCCGTAAATTTGGCGGTTGCAATTAAAGTGGTAAGCATTGGGGTAGAAGCCATTCCTAAAATATGTGCTTTTCTCCAATCGAAGCCTACACGGTAGCCACGACGATCGTGGGTATTTACGTATTCACTTTCTGCAACGCTAATTAACTTATTTTTTAAAGTGGTTTGGAAAGATACATCTAAACCTGGAAAATTGTAAGGCAAAATAGCATAAATGGATGCTGCATATTCCCAATATTCTGGCGCTTCCCAACTTTCCTCTCCGTTGATAAACTGTGTTAAATTGCTGAGTCCGTTCTTAAATTCGTTTTGATAGAAGGTATTTTGAGTAGCTTTAAATAAAGCAACGGCAGCTAATATCCTTATTTTTTTTACTGCGGAATTATTTAAACTCTCATCTCCCGGAGCTGTATTGTTATTAGCCCAATTCCAAGCATCTTTCGCCTCATTAATCCAATTCTGTGCTTCAGCAGAAAAATCACCAACTTTTTCTAAGTTTGCAGCATAATATGCGGCAGTAGCAGCGTACATATAAGTTTGAAATGGATCCTCAGCAGAAAAATGTAATTCCCTGGGGTCTTCCCATGATGGATATCCATCTAGAGCGCCTGCATCAATACCACCATAACCACCAGGAACTCCGCCCGTTGTAAGTCCTCTGGAAAGGCCTAAGTCTTTTGCTCTTTTGTAGTATTTTATAAGCCAAGCGGCTTCATCGAGTACATCTGGGATGCCATTGGTTCCTTCATCTATCCAATTGGCATCATTTTCACTAAGCTTATATTTGTTCGCTACATCCCCATCCATGAAATTATTGGGTTGTAAGTCATAAAGTAAATTCAAAGCTAGAGGAATATGGCCATGCATGGGGTAGGTGTCCCAGTCCCCCGCATCGTGATACCAACCCCAAACAGGTAGGTAGCCGGTAACATCTGCTTCTTGCGTGTCGTGTTCGTGGTTTGGGTCGTCTATCCATCTCCAGTTCGAATCGTATCTAAATCTTGATTCAGAAATATCGTCTGGATGATAATCCCTTGGGTAGATTTTACCATCTGGAAGTTGTTGTACAATTCCTTGCCGTTGAAAGAACAGACCCCTTAATACATAATTTAGCGGTTCTCTAAACACATCAGGTCCAATACTAAAGGGGTAGGAACTTCCCATGTTTTGTACAACTAACTTATATTCGCCTGGAGTATTTACTGATGAAAAATCTGCTTCTAAAACATCAGAAAACGTATAATTTTGGGCATAGTCGCAGTTACAAGGGAACCATAGTGGAGCTCCATCGTTTGGTGTATCTGTCATGGGACCACCTGTATCTAAGCTCTTTCTTAGTTCTATAGTTCCATTATATACCGAAACACCATCGGAGACCCTCACTATATCGAAACGTTCACCCTCGTAATTGGTAAATTTACCTTTGCCATTTAAAATGTTTCCATTGGAAAAATCCCCCATCCACTGAGAAATATAGCCATATTTAGAGACATTGGTTTTATACCCAACTTGGGTGGTATGTACAGCTTCTGATCTTAGTTTTAAAACATCAAAAGTAAATGTATATTCACTTAAATTTTCGGCAAGACCATTTAGGGATAGGGTATAAGTATTTCCCTGTTTTAAGGGAATAGGTAGTTCTAAATATACCCAATGTTCTAAAATAAATTGTGGGTCGCCAGACTTTGGGTACATAGAGTTAACATCGTTAGATTTGGATTTTCTGCCCACGGTAATTGGGTTTAAGGCCTCGGTAAAATCATTGTCAGTAGTACTCCTTATTTGATAATTATATAAGTTATAAATAGCAACAGTGTCTAAAGGGGAACTGTAGACTACGTTGTTAGATTCTATTTGGGCATAATCAATATGGCCCTCATCAAATTTTAAAGCAATAATTTTGTTAGTTACAGGTAGTACTTCAATGAAATCTTGACCAAATGAAACGGTCGTGAAGAAGAAAAACAAATAAATAAAAATGTTCTTAATCGTATTATTTTTTTTAAAATCAATTATTTTCATAATTCTAAGGTTAGCAATTTAGTCTAATTAAGTATGTATAAAATCTTGGGGAAAGGTTGATTAATAGAAGGTTTCTATTAATAGAGCGGTATTTATTGGTTTATGGTATAAGTGATTGTTATCGCATATATTTTAAGTTTTTACGGGTTATACTTGAGTTTCTATTTCTATTACTTGGAAGAAAGTGGCCAAACTTTCAATAGTATTTTCAACACAAATTATCAGATGTTAGTTCTTAACTTAATTTATTAAAAGTCAAAATTACTGTTAATAATAATTTCAAATACATATTTTTTTATCAAATTCTAGTATTATGCGTAAATAAAATAATGATTTAATAGAAAGATGTTGCTTTAATTGAGTATTATACACTAATACTGGAATGATTCAACCCAAATGAAAGTTATAAAATGAATGATTGGATATGATTTTAAAAGTATTTTTTTCTGGGTAAAGATAGAATGAAACCTAACTAAAGGATGCCAAATTTCTGTAGCTATATTTTATCTCCAATTTGTAAAGACTAAGAAGAACTTCTGAAAGGTTTATTTTATAACAATTTTTTTAATACTTTCCTCCCCACTACTTGCTTTTATCTTAGCGATATATACTCCTGGAGCAGGATTATTAAATGTTATATAGGCTCTGTCGGAAGTCACTGGAGCGGTAAAAATTAGACTTCCGCTCATATTAAACAAATAGAAAGTGACTTGCTCACTATCAAACTCCTTGGTGTAGATGTTGATACCATCAGTAGTAGGATTTGGAAAAATATAAAACGGGGTGTCCGTTAAGAATACTGCCGTGGCAACTTCAGAAAGGATAATGTCACCGGATGTTAGCTTGATTTCCAATTGATACCGATTTACCCCTTGAATTGGGTCTATATCTTCATAAACAAAACCATTAGCTATATTTGTGTTTAGGTTGGTGAGCGGAATCCTTTCGTTTCCCCTCAGGGCATAGATTATGGCTTGTTCAATATTTAAAGTACTGTTGAGGTTGGTAAATATATTAATAGCTGCTGAAGTCTCATTCGCATTGGCAATGAAATTATTTATATAGTAAATATCTTCGGAAGCTTCAAGAATTATAGTTTCACTCCTTGCTCCAACCGAACCATCGTTTAAAATTGGGGCAACAGCAAAATAGTTTATTTCTTTTTCTGAAGCAGAAAGAGCATAGCTGGTATCGGAAACCGTAGTGAAGGGCTCCATTTTGTCCATATCTAATGTGTACAACTGATAAGTGTCCACATCTTTAAGTTTATTCCAACTTACCTGTTTCGTACTATTGCAGTTTAAGGTAACACGAGCTCTAGGGGAAAAGCTGTAGGGGAAAGATTCCGATTCATAGGAATTAGCAACCGTCGTAATTTTTATTTTTGCTGAAGAATTGGTTTTAGGAAGATCAGAAAAAAGATAACTTCCTTTGGTAAGATCTATATTCTCCTCAATCAATTGCCATGTTTCACCGTTGTCGAAACTTATTTCCAGGGTTCCTTTATCTTCGGGGATCGTACTTTTCCATTTAAAATTTGCCAATGATTCCCCATTGTAAGGAACATTACTTGTCGCCGTGGGATATTGCCATTCAAATACGTTATTTTCCTGGTAATGATAGACAATTGCAAATTTTTGTGAAGGCGTACTTTGGTTAGTGCTCTTTATCGTAAAAGTGTAGTCACCTACCTCTGGAGTATCTATAATTACCTGTTCCACATTATTGATGGCATCAATCCCTTGTTGTGCGGTTTTACTCAACATATCCTCCGATGGGCTTTTGTCCAATACCAGGGGGAGTGAGATACCGTTGGAAGGACTGGATACACTTAAATCAAGATTGTTGACTAAAGCTATATTATCGTTGGGATTTGCTGGCGGATCCAGCCAAACCAATGTGATTTTTAAATCCTGTACGCCTTGAGGGACATTAACGACAAAGCTTTTCGTTTCGTTTGGAATAATTTCCCCTAGGATAAAATGTTGTTGATTTAATTGCGAAATACTTTCATACAAATCCAATTTACCAAAGCCGCTCTTATAATCGGGGCCTTTTTGTTCGATATCAGTTGCTCCATTAATGAGAAAGGCTTTTGCAAGGTATGAAGGTAACTTGGAGTTATAAAGTTGTAGATATTTCTCTTGTAATAGCAAAGTCGCACCAGAAACAATCGCTGCGGCGTTGGAAGTTCCAAAGGAGCTATAGGCCACCAGTTCGGGCTTAACCCTTCCATCGGGAGCTGGACCTTTGGAAGAAATCTCGATCACTTCATCATTATAGTTGCATGCGCCTACGGTGAGTACGTTTTTGGCATTTTTAAAATTACCGGTGAGATTGGCGAATGCCCCAAGATTTTTATAAGGACCTTCATTTGGGATGTCTGCCCCTTTATTGCCAGCTGAAAATACATGTAGCAATTCTGGGAGCTCTTCACATTGTGCGTCGTAGGAAGAAGCTAAGGCGCCATAGAAATTTTCAATCTCGGTTCCATAAGAATGGTTTTGAATCCAAATTTCGTTAGATGAAAAATAAGTATTAAGATCAGGTGGCAGTTCGTTAAAATTCGAGGAAGCGATGTTGGAAGCGGGCGCCGCTCCTAGGCTCGTAATTGCTGAATTTCCAAGCCCAGAGGTGATGGTTGCCATATCAGTGGCATGCTTTCCAATGGCTGGTTCGTTTTCGGTCTGAGCAATTTTTTTATTTAACAGGTCCAAGTCATTTTCATCAAACAGTTCGTCTTTTATTGAGATCGTTAGTCCTTCGCCTAAAATATTGGACTCTACATGGTTTGTATAACGAATATTATTAACGGTAAGGTCTGCATCAGATACAATGGATTCTAAGATCGGATTCAAATTTTCTTCTCCAATATAGGTAACCAGTGGATGGTTGAGGAGTTGTTTTTTTATAACTGCCGTCTCTGTTTGAATGATGAGGTTGTTTCTAAATTCATTCAAAATTGTCACTTCGGGAATCTTTGAGAGGTGTAGTTTTAAAGAATCTACACTCTTTCCTTTTACTAGAAAAGTAGAGTGTTTCTCATCCGTTAGATCGATCTCTGTTTTCCAATGGTTATTTGCATTATAGATAGAAGACAAACCGCTAATAGTTTCCAAATCTACATGGGTAGACGAAACTATAAAGTGATGTTTATCGAGCACTCTTTCGATTTGGAGATTAGTATTTTGGGAAGATTTAAAACGATCGCTTTCTTCAATTTCAATTAAATAAAATGACTTTTGATTCACCGATTTGGCGGTCGTTTTTTTATCATCAATGAACTGTTTCCAAGTGCTTTTTTGCTGCGAATGGCATTGCCATGCTCCAAAAAGCAGAATCAAGAAGACTAAGTATTTCAATTTCAGATAATTTGTTTGCAATATAATCATAAATCACCCTTAAATTTTAATAATAATTTAAAAAAATTATAACTATTTGTTATATTATTAGTGTCTATAATCAAATTTGTTTCAAATAAAACACGTAAAAAACACGACTAAAGTATGCATTTCATCGATTAAGTGTTTTGTACGCTTATTCTTACGATTTAAGCTATAACGTTTTCGTAATAAATATAGCTTTTTAAATTATGTTAAATTAACAAATTATCCGCATTATAAATTCACTATTTGTCTTAATTTTAAGAATATCAAAATGCGCAACTTTGATTTATTATTAACTAAAAATTTTATGAAATGAAAAAAATGAAATTACTTATGCCAATGGTTGCTTCGGCAATCTTATTTATGACTTCCTGCGCTAAAGAAGATGTAAATAATGTGGAAAACCCAGCCGATGATTCGCAAGCTATTAGTCAAGAAGTGCTTGATAAAATTGGTTCTTTATCATTAAATACAAATGATGTAGTAGTGAAAGATATCCCGTTACCAGACGGGACGCTGGTATCTAGATATGTCGTAGAAGGAGATATCACCATCGATCCAAATGAGTTGGATGGAATGAGTATCTACGGTGGAATTACCACAGAGCAGTACCGCACCAATAATCTTGTAAGTTCTCCAAGAACTTTATCGGTTATCGGGTATACAGGTGGTGGTGGTTATGGCCTTACTAGCAGTATGCAAACCGGCTTACAGTGGGCTGTAGCAAACTACAATCGGCTTAATTTAGGTATTACCATGTCTTTAAGTTTTTCAGCAAGTACCAATGCAGATATGGTGGTTTATAGAAACCCTACTGAAAGTGGGGCTGGTGGTTCCGCTGGTTTTCCTAGTGGTGGGAATCCTAATAAGTTCATCCAGATTTTCACAGGGTTGGACAATGCCAGCAACAACGTAAATGAGCACGTTGCTACTCATGAAATTGGACATTCCATTGGTTTTAGACATACCGATTGGTTTAGTCGTCAAAGCTGTGGACAAAATGTAAACGAAGGAACTGCCGGCGTAGGGGCCGTTCATATTCCAGGAACACCTACAGGGTACGATTCTACATCTATCATGTTGTCTTGCTTTAGCTTTAGTACAAATGGAGAGTTTAATAACAACGATATTACAGCGCTCAACTTTTTGTATTAAAATGGTATAATTGTATTGAAAGGAAAAAATTGCTAGTAGCGGATGGTTTTTATCATCCGCTTTTTTTTTGAATGGGTTAGGCAAAAAAAGTGCTAAAATGAAAAAACTCCGGTAATCAGCCGGAGTTTATTCATCAATCAAAAAACGAACAGTTTATGATAAACTGTTGTTGCTGTATATATTTTTGGGTAACATTATTTT
The DNA here is from genome assembly GCF_013391805.1 of Galbibacter sp. BG1. Lineage (GTDB taxonomy): Bacteria > Bacteroidota > Bacteroidia > Flavobacteriales > Flavobacteriaceae > Galbibacter. Next base: position 2,206,801 of record NZ_CP058364.1, read on the forward strand.
CTAATGGGAAATTACAAAAAAATACCCTAAAATACCTAACCTAAATAAGTTTTTAGAATTTTACTTCTAGAAGTATGTTTTAACCTTCTGATAGCCTTTTCTTTAATTTGGCGAACACGCTCCCGTGTTAAATCGAAAGTTTCTCCAATTTCTTCTAATGTCATTGGGTGTTGGTCTCCTAAACCAAAATATAACCTAATAACATCTGCCTCACGTGGGGTAAGGGTCTCTAAAGCCCTTTCAATCTCTGTACGTAATGATTCGTGTAACAGGTCTTTATCAGGGTTTGGAGATTCTCCACTACGCAAAACGTCGTAAAGGTTGGAGTCTTCACCTTCTACTAAAGGAGCATCCATGGATACATGGCGTCCAGAATTTTTCATGGACTCTTTTACGTCGTTTATAGACATATCCAATTCTTTGGCAATTTCTTCCGCAGAAGGAACACGTTCGTGTGCTTGCTCAAGAAAGGCATAGGTTTTATTAATTTTGTTAATAGAACCAATTTTGTTCAATGGCAAACGAACAATACGGGATTGTTCTGCCAATGCCTGTAAAATGGATTGACGAATCCACCATACGGCATAAGAAATAAATTTAAAACCACGCGTTTCATCAAAACGTTGTGCAGCTTTAATTAGGCCTAAGTTTCCTTCGTTAATTAAATCGGGAAGGGTTAATCCTTGGTTTTGGTATTGCTTTGCTACAGAAACTACGAAACGTAAATTAGCCTTTGTAAGTTTTTCTAGAGCTATTTGGTCTCCAGCCTTGATGCGTTGTGCTAATTCTACTTCTTCGTCTGCCGTAATTAGGTCTACCTTTCCAATTTCTTGAAGATACTTATCCAGGGAAGCGGTTTCTCTATTGGTTACCTGCTTCGTGATTTTGAGCTGTCTCATCTATTCTCTCCTGATTGTTTTAAATGAATAAATTGGGTGTACAGATAATTATACGTAACAAGTGAAGAAAATGTTACAAAAAAATTAATATTTATTTTTTCGTAATAAAAATACCCGCTAAGATTTTAGGCTTAACGGGTCTTTAATATTGTTATGTTTTATGGGGTTATCCTTTCATCCAGGCCTTTCGAAGTGAATCTTGTGCTGCACTGGTGCTTTCCTTTTTTTTGAGGTTTTTATTTTTAATGGTAGGTGTTCCGGCTTTACCTTTTAGGGTAAGTTCTTCACCATCTCGATCTACTACCAAGATAACCTCACTATCTGGTTGCCACGCCATAGAACTCATTACCACATTCCGAATGGCTTCCACAGAAAAATCAGTTCCGTTAACCGATTTTATGATATCACCACTTTTAAGTCCGATTTCTTCCATAGATGAGTTCAAAGGTGTATCCCTAACGAAAATCTCGTTATTTTTGGGTTTTACGTCTACAAAAGGAATTTGACCGTTTAGGAAAAACGAAGTGTTTACCATTTCATCTTCAAAAGTTAACCCCACTTTACTTAAAAAGTCTTCGTAGTTTATTGGAGTGTCCCCAACTACATAGGTTTTAAGGAATTCACCAACCTCAGGATAGGTTAGAGAAATTATTTTATCGAATAGTTCATCATCTTTAAAAGGTTTGTCTTCTCCATATTCTTGGGAAAGTTGTTTCATTAACCAAAGAATGCCTTTTTCTCCACTGCTTTGCTCCCTAATGATTATATCGATGCACATACCAATGAGCGCTCCTTTTTCATATACATTGGCATAGTTTTTTTTGTAAGGTTCTACCAAAACATTTTTACTCATTTCAGTAAAAGATAGGCTGTCGTTATATCTTTTTGAATTCTGAATTTTATCTGCAATTCTATCGTAAAAGGCTTGTTCGTCTATTAACCCTTGATTTATTTGAAATAGGTTGGCAAAGTATTCCGTAACGCCTTCATACATCCATAGATGTTCTGACATTTTGGGGTCGTTGTAATCGAAATATTGAATTTCTTCCGAATGAACCGTAAGCGGCGTTACAATATGAAAAAACTCATGCGAAACTACATCTGTCATGGTTTCCACCAAAGCTTCCCTTGGCATGGTTTCCGGTAACACCACGGTAGTGCTCGTGTGGTGCTCTAAAGCTCCAAATCCTGTAGGGTCCCCTTCACCCATTGCACCTAAATAAAGCAGAATATGGTACTTCTTGGTGGCGTTGATGTCTCCTAAAAATGTTTTTTGGGCTTTCATCATTTTTTCCATAGGGTCTTTAATGCTAAGCGCGGAGTAGACCTTATTTGGTGAATATACCGATAGGGTTACTTCTATATCGTTTACAGAGAAGGTTTGAGAATCGGGTTTAGAGTACATTATAGGATTGTCGGTAACTTCGAAATAGCGATTGGCTACAAAGGTATCTTTATTGGCTTCTTTATTTTTAGATTCAATTTTGGTAAGGGAGGTAGAAGCTTCAAAACCTGCTGGATACTTAAAAGTTAGCTGGTACGGTCTTTCTTTTAAATCAGTAAAATAACCTACAAACATGTGGAGGTTAAGAAAGAAGTTTTTGTTGGCTTCGATATTGGATCCAGCGGGGGAAAATACGGGATCTTCAAATTCGGTTTCAGAATCAAAAGAATCGTTTACGTCATACTCAATTCTGTCAAAATTTGTAGCATTATTAATTTTCCATGTGTTTACATCCACACTGGAAATTTCCATTGGTTTGTTGTTGTAATCATAAGCTGTTACATTTTCAAGAAATTGTCCGTAATCGTTATTGCTATAAGTTCCGGGAACTGTTTTTGGGATGTAAAAATTAATAGTTTCCGAAGTAAATCTTCCAGGATCTACAGAAACATGTACCATATCATTTTTTACGTTTACCAAATCGATGTTGGCATCTACGGGAACATTCGTTACCAGATCATTCACTTTTGGCGTACAGGCTACCGCAGTGGCGGCAAGAATTGTATATATTAATTTTTTCATTTCAATAAATTATCAATTTTTATGTTAGTCCGCTAGCGGGCTAAATTGTTACGTTTTATTTAAATAAGTTTTTTAGATAAATGGCAACGCCATCTTCTTTATGGTGCTTGGTGACAGCTTTTGCTACCGCTTTAACTTCTTCCCGGGCATTTTCTACAGCCACACCGTGCCCAACGGCACCAATCATTTCCACGTCGTTATAGTTGTCCCCAAAGGCAATTACATCGTCTAAAGTAAAATCAGGGTACTTTTCTTTTAGCAAAATCTTTATCCCTGTAAGTTTGGAAACTTCTTTATTAGCTACCTCAATGTAGGTGTCCTTAGATCGGTAGAGGTGAAGTGAGTCGCCATAAGTATCTTCTAAAAATTTAAATGTTTTATCGATAAAGGCAACTTCTCCCATACACATTATTTTATGGGCTCCTTTCTTTTCATGTTTCCAAAGTTCTATTACCTCCTTATTGGGTTTAATTTCAGGGGTTATTTTGGTGTTGCTTTGCTCTCTATTAGCCCAGTAGTCCATTTCTTCCACATACCAGTTGTTATGGTTAAAAAGGCTTAGATGAATCTTTTCTTCGGAATTTTGCTCATTAAATTCTACTAGGGCTTTTACAGTTTCCAGCGGTATTTCGGTGGAGTGGATGGTTTTTTCTTCGGAAGTGACCAAGGCACCATTAAAAGCGATAAGGGGAGCACCTGCAATATTTAGTTTTTCCTGCAAGTGATACATTTGTTTCGGCATTCGCGCAGAAACCAATATGAGCGGAATATGGTTGATTTTTTTAAACTGTTCTATGGTAGGTAATGTAAGATCTCTTTCTGGCCCTAGTAAAGTGCCATCGATATCCGTAAAAATTATTTTGTGCATAAATGTTTATGGTGTCGTTTTTATAAATGGTATTTCCTGTCCGTTTTGATAAAGCGTCAATCCTACAATAGTATCGTTTTCATCACGCTCGAATACAACTTTTGCTTTCACCACTTTATAGATAAACGTATCGTTTCCTTGGTAAAAAACAGGAAATTCAGGTTGTCCTTTCAATTGTGCCTGTAAAGTATCCTCTTTCATTATAAAATCGTAAGAGAATTGAAGTCCATCGTTGACATAATTACCTTCAAACTCCAATAATTCTTCCGTTGAAATGGCTACCTCTTCTTTGGCAACTTCCAACGGATTACTTTTTGGGTCTACTAAATATTCGGCAATATCTTCCGCAGGACTAGAGCCAGAGTTGGTCATAACGGCGATTACTCTTTTATTTTTTTTATCCACTGCCAAAAACGTTCTAAATCCGCCAGTGCCTCCACCATGGAAAATTACTTGGTCTTTGTTAATAAACCATCCTAAGCCGTGCATTTGTCCTTCCGGATCGGTGAATTTATTGGTAGTGGCCAATTTCTGTGCTTCCGCCAGTTTATTATCTTTTAGGTAGCTTTTGCCGTATTTGGTAAGATCTTTAATATTTGTTTTTAGGCCTCCAGCAGCAGCCATTGCTTTAAAATGCCAGTGGTGAACTTCTTGGTTTGCTACATAGCCTTTGGCTAAATTGTTTTTCTGCACTTCTGGGACTTTTAAAAAGGTAGTTTGAAGCCCTAAAGGAGTTAGAATTTCATTGTACAAGGCGGTTGAAAAAGATTCTTTTCTTTCAATAGCAAGTATTTCACCCAAAAGTCCCGCTCCCAAATTGGAATACGAAAAGTTTTTGTCTACGGTTTTAGGGATGTAATGACTAAGGAAAGTAAACATATCCTTTCTGCCGTAATCGGCATAGGGATCCATTTGGTTTTTTGGATTAAGGTTGTCTGGCAGCCTAGGCAAACCACTGGAATGGGTAGAAAGGCTTTGCAAGGTGACATCGGTTCCTTTTTTATCGGTAAGTTTAATCGAATCTGGTAAAAAATTATTGGCTGGATCGTTAAGCTGGATTCTCTTTTCGGTAACGCCTTTTGCCAAAAGCAAACCGGTGTAGGTTTTGGTAATCGAGCCTATTTCGTACAAGGTGTTTTCATCGGCTTTAAGTTTCTGTGCCAAGTCCTTAAAACCATGCACATAGTAATGGGTGCCTGTAGAGTCCATAAGTCCTACTGCGATAGAAGGATTTATTCCATTTTTAACCCGATACTGAATTTCTTTTTTAACAATTTCGGGAATTTGGGCGCAACCCAAGTTAAAGAAGAAAAAAAGCACTACGCCTAAAGTAGTATGTTTAAGGTTCATTGATTTCAATTTGTTTCTGTTGATTTTCATTTGTCAATTTCAAATACAACATAATAAGTAGGTAATTGTTAGGTCCAAAAGTTGATAAGGGTCTAAAAACCTTTGGGTTGTAAAGTTAATAAAGTGCTTGGAATATCTAGGCTCTTTGTTTGTTGAAATTCTGATAGATTTTGGTAAAGGTTACATCAGGATATTGAATAAGAATGATATTTAATAAATGTCCAATTTCATTAAATTAATAGATTGAGTTCCAAACAAGCTCCCTTTAAAAGAAGAATTAAGCATTCTTTTAGAGTTTGTTTCTTAAATCTTGTCTTCCTATAATTGCCATTATTTCTATCTGGCCCTTGTTTATTTTAAAATAAATACTATCAATGCCGCAAACACATCGTCTATAGCCTTTTTTTATATAATCGACAGATTCAAAAGAAAAAGGTCGTTCGGCAATTTTATTAAAATGATCGAAAAAGGAATTAAAATATTTATCGGCTTGCTTCATTCCAAATTTTTCAACTCCAAACTGATGAATTCGAATCAAATCTGCTTTTGCTTCATTGCTTATTCGGTAGTTACCCATTAAGCAATGCTTTTGACTCAGACAATATTTGTTCTTTGGTGTCGTCTGTAAATCCACTCTTTTCAGCTTTTTCAAGTTTAGCTGAAATCCAGTCAATTTGAATTTGTTGCTTTCTAGCTTGCCTGATTAGATCATTTACAAGCTCACTTTTGCTAGAATATTCTTTATTATCCACTTGGGCTTTCAACCATTCGTCATTGGGTTCCGTAAGAGAGATGCTTTGTCTTGCCATAAGATGCATATTTATAGGTGTAAATATACACCAAATGTGAATCAAATAAAATAAAATAATTCTATTTATTATTATAGTAAGAAATTCTTCAAAATAAAATTTCGAATACATAAACCTTCACCTAAAAAAATAAAATTTCAAAAGGCTTTAAAAGAGAACATTAATTTAACAGGCAATTAAAACAAAGTATTTTATTTTTGAATAAAATTTATATCTATGCGATCAATACTATTAGTTGCTCTATTTTTTGTCCAATTTACCTTTGGAAATACTCCGTACTGGGGGCAAACAGGACATCGTGTAGTTGGTGAAGTAGCGGCCAACAACATTAAAAATAGTACGAAGCGAAAAATTGAAAAACTATTAGGCGGACAAAGTCTGGCAATGGTTGCTACCTATGCCGATGATATAAAATCTGATAAGAGATTTAAGGGTTTTAGCCCATGGCATTATGTGAATTTCCCTTTTGATAAGAGTTACACCGATGTTACGCCAAGTAAGGAAGGCGATATTGTAATGGGAATAGAGAAGTGTATTTCTGTTATTAAAGATGATAATTCATCTAAAGAAGACAAGGTTTTTTATTTAAAGTTATTGATTCATTTTGTTGGGGATTTGCATCAACCGTTACATGTTGGTAGGGCCGAAGATAAAGGAGGCAACGATATACAGGTACAGTGGTTTGGAGATGGTAGTAATCTACATCGTGTTTGGGACAGTGAAATGATTGATTCTTACGGTATGAGCTACACAGAATTGGCTTCTAATTTGCCACATTATACAAAAGCTCAAAAAAAAGCTATTACCGCTGGAAGTCTGCTGGACTGGGTAAAAGAATCGCAAACACTTGCGATTCAAGTATATTCCTCTGCAGAAGTAGGGGAGAAGTTAGGATATAGATATATGTACAATAACTTTAATACGGTGCGAGAGCAACTTGAAAAAGGGGGATTGCGGTTGGCTAAGGTTTTGGATACTATTTTTTAATTTTTGGTTTGGCTATTTGCGGCGCTTCTAGTTTTTAATTGATTCCAAACGGTACTGTTTGGGTGTTTTTCCGAAATGTTTTTTAAAGGCTTTGGTAAGGTGACTTTCGTCTGTAAACCCCAGTTCATAACCAATTTCGGAAATAGTGTAATTAGTATTTCTCAGGCGGTACTTTGTAAGCATAAGTTTATAGTTTATAATATACTGCCGGATACTTTCCCCAGTTTCTTTTTTGAAAAGATTGACAATATTTGCTTGAGACATATTAAATTGATTGGCCAAATTTTCAATTTTCATCAGCTCCGGGTCGTAAACATTGGTGCGGATATAACTCAGGATTTGATCGGTTCTTTTTAGGTTTACCGAAGGGTCTATTTCTTTGTTCGGGGTATACCTTTTTATAATATTACGTGCAATAATACTAATAGTGGTGGTTACACCATTGGAAATAATACTCCAATAAAACTCATTTTTAGCCTTGTATTCTTCCACAATAAAATCATGTATACGCCATAGCCTGTCTCTATCTTCTTCAATGGAAATACAGTCGCTCGGCATGAGGTTTGGGTGATGCAGAATGTGCTCTATTTGTTGCAACCAATAATGCCTGTCGGGAAGTTTAGATTTGTTGGAAAATAATATTTCTGTAAATTTAATGGAGGTATAGGAGGTTTCCATCAGTGGGTGCAGGGCGTAAATATCTTCGGGCGCCATAAGAAAGATGCTTTTTTTCTTGTAAGCCACATCAACTCCATTTATGGTAATATTGCCTTCTCCTTCCTTCATATAAATTATTTGGAAGTAGTTATGACCATGTTCAAAAGATTTCTTCTGTTCAATAGTTTCTTCCGTCAATAAAAATCCTTCATGAAATATATCTCCGTTCACGTTTAATTAATTGTTTAAGTTAATTAATAAGCTTGTTTTCATTTAAAGAAAGCTTATTAAAAATGCCCTAAAAAAGGAGGGGATTTAGTTTTAGTGATTTAAACATCACAAAATGAGTTAATTAATTCAAAAATAGAAAATTTTTAAGCAGATTTTACAAGTTTTCAACTTTAAGTGTGCCGTAACTTTGTACCGTTATTTAAAAGCAATAGAAAAGTTCATTAAAAATTTTTTTCATAGTGGTGTTTTCATCACATCATTTTAGATTTTTTTGGTTGGTTAGTTAGCGAGTCGTACACCCCCCCTAAGCCTTTATCTTCTCAATTCGTACGGCTCTTAAATTTTGAGGTTCTGGATAAAGGTTTGTTTGATTATTTTTTAAGTTGGTTAGTTTGAAAAAGCTGCATTTTCCCTAAAGATGCGGCTTTTTCTTTTTAGTGAGACCCAAATTCCGAAAGCCGAAGGCGCATCGGAATATGTCGGTCGAACCAATCCCGACCATTAGCGTCGGGACCTAATTTTTCAACTGGAAGCGGACCCAAATTCCGAAAGCCGAAGGCGCATTGGAATATGTCGGTCGAACCAATCCCGACCTTTAGCGTCGGGATCTAATTTTTCAACTGGAAGCGGACCCAAATTCCGAAAGCCGAAGGCGCATTGGAATATGTCGGTCGAACCAATCCCGACCTTTAGCGTCGGGATCTAATTTTATAACTGGAAGCGGACCCAAATTCCGAAAGCCGAAGGCGCATTGGAATATGTCGGTCGAACCAATCCCGACCATTAGCGTCGGGATCTAATTTTTCAACTGGAAGCGAACCCAAATTTCGAAAGAAGGCACATTGGAATATGTCGGTCGGACCTGCGCTGCTTGACGCGGGCAGGCAAGCTAATCCCGACCTTTAGCGTCGGGATTAAATCTAGTTTTCTTCCATATCGCCCCAATTAAAAAGGAAATTTTTGTATTGTTTTTTACAAGTCTGGGATTACCTAGTGGTGGTATCTTTGTAGTGTAAAATAAAGATAGATACGTTCTTTAAAAATAGTTTTCATAATAGATGTTTTTTTTTGATTTGATTAGTAACAGAGCCGTACTCCTCCAAACCTAACCCCCAAACCGTACGGCTCTATTTTTAAAGACACAACATATTAAAGATTTGTTTGATTATTTTTTAAGTTGGTTAGTTTTGAAAAGCCGCATTTTTTCTTGAAATGCGGCTTTTTTATTTGGAATATTGACAGTTTACTTCAATTAAAGGGATAGGGAGTACATATTTATATAAAACGTATATGAGGATATTGTAGCGGAAATATAACTAGAAGAAGCTATTTTTTAATCTTCAAGAACCGTTTTAAGCTCGTTTCTGTACTGGGATGGTGTTTTTCCAGTGAACTTTTTAAACGATTTGTTGAAATACGAAAAATTATTGAATCCACTCTCAAAACAAATCTCCGTAATTCCAATGGGTTTTTCCGCAAGTAATTTGGAAGCATGTACCAATCTATATTCATTTACAAAATGAGTAAAGGTCTTTCCCGTAATTTGCTTAAAGTACCTACAGAAGGATGGAACGGTCATTCCAGAAATATTGGCTATTTCATCTAAGGTAATGGGCTGCTGAAAGTTTTTCTTTACATAATTAAATACAATATTTATCCTATCGTTATCTTGAACATCTGCCTGCATGGAAAAACCTTCGGCATTTAAGATTTGGTATTCCTCAGAAAGTTGCAATTCATTAAGAATGGAGAGAAAGCCCAAAAGGCGTTCAAAACTGTTCATTTTTTCCAGTTCTTCAATTCTTTCCCCAATGCGATCCTTGGTTTTTCCAGTAAATGCCAATCCTCCTTTACACCTTTTAAACAATAATTTAATATTGTTCATTTCTGGCTTCGACATTAATTCGGCCCCTAAAAAATCGGGAAGCATTTGTATAACAACTTCATTTTCGTTTCCAGTAAACTCATCGGTAAAACCGCAATGTGGAAGGTTGGAGCCTATTAATATAAGGTCTCCATCGGTGTAATAGGAAATATGACTCCCAATTTGCCGTTTTCCAGCTCCCCCTTTTACATAAACCAATTCAATTTCTGGATGGAAATGCCAATATGAAGTATTCTGATTTTGGTTTTCATCATACTTCATAAAAGAAAAAGAACTACCAAAAGTAGGGTTGATAACTTCTAATGCAGGTTTTTTAATACTCATAACCAAATAATTAAAACATTAAAGATAGTATCTCTTTAAAGGGCAAATATATGAAAAATTAACGTAAAAGTGTTCTATTTTAACCTTTACATTTTCTTAACATTGCTTCTGTGTTAAAATAGTGCATAAACTGGAGAATTGTGCAGTAGTGTAGACCCTATTGCCCACCTATCTTTGTAACGTAGTTAAAATGAATGTATAACTCTTAAAATTGCAAAAGATGAAAAACACATTAAGAAACAGTATGCTAGTTGTAGTATTGAGTATTGCAACTTTAGCGATGGCCAGAGCAAACGATTTTTACTTATCTGTAAAAAGCGGTGACAACAGAACTGTAGATTTATTCGTAGAGCAATCGAATCACCCAATGAGCATTTCATTTGAAGATGCAAGAGGGGAGATTTTATATAATTATGATTATAAAAAATTACCATCCAGTGCAAAGCGCTATAAGTTTGATAATTTACCTAACGGAACTTACTTCTTTGTTTTAGAAGACGATATTAAAATTGAAAGAGTACCAGTTGTTTTTACAAATACTAAGACTATTGTTGAAAGAGAGAAAGGTGAAATTGTTTACAAGCCTTACTTTAGAAAAGACAATAATGTAATTAGTGTTAACATTCTTACTATCGATCAATCTCCTGTGTCGATTAAAGTATACAACGAAAGAACAAACGCTCTTGTACACGAAGAAGTATTAAAAACGGGAAAAAGTGTTGGAAAAAGATTTGACTTCTCAACTATAGGAGCTGGTTCTTATAGATTTGAAGTAGTGCACAACGGAAGCACATTTTACAAAACAGTTAGCTTGTAATCTTACAATTAGATTTTGAAGTTGGAAAAGGGAGTTTGTTAGCACTCCCTTTTTTTTTGTGCTTAATTTTATCACTTCTTTACTAAGGCAATAGGCACCAATAAAATTTAATGTCTTTCTATTTCTACAAATACCAATACGCCCAGAACATTAAACCGAATTGTAAGGGGATCCTGGCAATTAAAACCCATCTCGGGGCCACTTTTTCAAATTTCTTGTCTTTCAACATATAAATATGTACAGGGATAAAGGCGATTAGCATCAGTATAATTCCCCACAAGCCAATTTCTTTAAAAGTGGTGAATAAAAGCAACCCGAAAACTATTTCCGCAATTCCGCTTAAATACACCAGACTTCTCTGGTAAGGAATATACGATGGCATAATAGATACGTACATTTTCGGTTTTACAAAATGTAAAAGTCCGGCTACAATGTATAAAATGGCCATGAAGTAATAGTGCCAACTATGCTGCATTTTTAGAGGTTTTAATCCAATTATTTATTTTTGCTTCCAACAATTTTAAAGGAATACATCCAGATTCCAAGACTTTATTGTGAAAAGTTTTAATATCAAATTTATCACCAAGCTCTTTTTGGGCTTTGTTTCGTAATTGTATAATTTTCAATTGGCCAATTTTATAGGAAAGCGCTTGTCCTGGCCATGCCATATAGCGTTCTATTTCGGCAATAATACTTTCTTCTGATTCTGCTTCGTGATCTAAGGAGTATTGAATGGCCTCTTCACGGGTCCAGCCTTTGGTATGAATGCCGGTATCTACCACCAATCTAATGGCACGGTGCATCTCGGCACTTAGCATTCCGAAATATTGATACGGGTCGTCGTATAGTCCGAGTTCTTTCCCCAGGGATTCCGAATAAAGCGCCCACCCTTCACCATAAGCACTATACCATAGAGTTTTTCTGAAATCTGGTAAACTCTCATTTTCCTGCTGAAGCGAAATTTGATAATGATGACCGGGAATGGCCTCATGCAAAAACAAGTCTTCATCAGAATACACATTGTATTTTTTCACATCGGGGATAGGCACATAAAAAATGCCGGGACGGGTACCGTCTAAAGAACCGGGATTGTACTCTGCACTGGCGGAAGCTTCGCGAAATGCTTCCGTTCTCCGTACTTCAAATTCTGTTTTTGGAGTAAGATCGAACAATTTGCTCAGTTGAGGTTTCATTTTTTCATGAATGGCGTTGAAGTTTTCAATTACTTCTTCAGGTTTGTCAAACGGCATTAATTCTTTAGAAGTTCTTACTGCGTTGAAAAACTGTTTTAATTCCCCTTTAAATCGGACTTTGGTCATTACTTTTTTCATTTCCTTCTCAAGCCTTTTTACTTCGCTTAGACCAAGTCGGTGTATGGAGTCTGCTTCCAAGGAAGTAGTGGTGTACACCTGTATTTGGTGTCCGTAGTAAGCATTTCCCCTTGGGATGGCTTTAATCCCCGACGTTTCCCTAGAAGCTGGTAAATAAGTATCGGTAAAAAAGTCTTCCAGTTTTTTATAGGTAGGAATTATTTTTTGAGCCACCATGCTTTCATAGGCTTTGGCAAGCGAATCTTTTTCTGTTTGACTAAAGGAATCCGGAAAGTTTTTTGCAGGGGTATAAAACAAATGCTCGGTTGGTTCTCCACTGGAAAAACTTGCCATTTGCGGAATCACTTTTTGGGTAAGGCTTTTTGGTAAAACATAACCAATTTCAATTCCTTTCTTCATATTAACAATAGCAGTATCGCACCAAACTACATAATCGTCTAGCCTTTTTAGCCAGTTTTTGTAATCTTCCACGGTCTTAAAAGGTTGTGCAGAAGTACCACCGGCCAATTGACCAATAGTTTGTGGCATGGATGAAAATTGGTTAATGGGCATAAGTTCTGTTGGATATTGCAACGCATTTAAACTCGTCTCGCATTCCCAAAGAAGTATATCGTAACTCATTTGTTGTTCCTTGCTTAAAGAATCTTTTTCATATTCTTTTAGTTTGGAAACATATTTAGTGTAAAAATCGGTTTGCTGTTGTTTAAAAGAGACCGTCAAGTCGTTTGGCAAATAATCGTTATAACGATTGTCTCCTGCATAGGTAGCGCTAAGCGGATAGAGTTTTAAACTTTCATTGTAGTACGTTTGAAACACACTATCGATGGGAGTTTTCATAACTACTTTTTCTTCTTCTTTCGGGTCGTTTTTGCACGCAACGAAAGCAGCGAAAGCAGCCAGAAGTAATATTATTTTTTTCATGTTGATTGAATTAGTTGTTAAGTGCAATTAGTATAAGCGATTAGTTGTTTACTTAATATACTCTACCCTACGGAAGCGAACTGCTTCCCAGTCGGGATTAATCTTAATATTCTTCACTTTCTCATACCGATGTTTTGCCAGAGGTTCCCAAGTGTATTCATCGGTAATATCGGTAATTAATTTTTCTGATTTTTTACGTGGATGTGCCACCCAGAGTACTACATCGTCTTTTAATTTTGGATGCAAGGAATGAAACTGATCCTCTAATTCCTTTACGGTAGAAACAAAAAGCAGGGCAAACTCCATTTTGTTTACCTGTATAAGCGATTGATAAATATCGATATCGACCAAAGCCTCCAATTCCTCCGCAAAACCCTCGGGTTCATTAAGGATTAAAATTTCTTTTTGGTGCTCTAATTTTAATTTTTCGAATAAAGTTTTCATTCGTTTCAGTATAAATTTGTTTTCAAGGCCTAACGCCAGGCATTATTGGTTCGTAAGTGTTTTAAACAGGTATAGATGGCTATTACAAGTTATAAAAAAATATTGGATCCGCTTTCATCTTGAATATGAAAGTATCTGAATGTAAATGGAGAAGCTATTCCTTCAAAACATTTAAAATCAGCAACCTGTAAAAGAGCAACAAAAATTGTGAATATCTATTTCGAAATTGACAACTGAGATCTTTTGTCAACGGTTATATTTGGCTCCCTTAAAAAAAGATAATTATGAGTGCAACGTGGTACGAATGCAAAGTAAAGTATAGAAAAGTAGTGGAAACAGGCGCACAAAAAGTGGTTACTGAACCTTATTTAGTGGATGCCGTTTCTTATACAGAAGCAGAGTCGAGAATAAACGAAGAGATGTCGGCTTACATAAGTGAAGAGTTTAAAATAACCAATATCAAGGTAGCCAATTACGCAGAGATTCATCCGTTTGAAAATTCTGATCGCTGGTTTAAATCGAAAGTAGCTTTGGTCGCTTACGATGAAGAAAGTGGCAAGGAGCGGAAAACAAATATGTATCTTTTGGTGCAGGCCAACGATGTTAAAGAAGCTTACGATAACACGGTAAGTGTTATGAAGGATACCATGGGAGATTATACCATCCCAACGATTACCGAATCTCCTATTATGGATGTGTTCCCTTATTTCTCTGGTGATGAAGAGGAATTGGAAAACGTGGAAAAATTCAATAAAATAAAAGAATCCACTCTCGAAGATTTAGAGGCTGAAGAAAAAGAGTTCTCCGAGGAAACGATTTAATGAATTTGTTAAACATCAGCGGTTAATAAAAAAACTCCTGATGTTTACCTTGCTTTTTATGGATTTTACCATTCTTCATTACAAAAACAACTTCCTCCAATTTTTCTATAGCAGTTAAGGGATTTTTATTTGGTGAGCGTTCATACAGCGGGAAAATAATTCCTTGGTACGGTAAGGTAAAATGCTGGAGTGTGCTAAAATTTCATCTGCAATTTTCTGATTGAAATAATGATGGTATTCAAAAATGTCCTTAAAGAAGTCTTTCATTTTCAATAAAATAATAAAGGTACTTGCAATTAAAGTTACGATTTTGATGACAAACCCGTTAAATTATTGATGCTGAGGACACTGACATTATTTTTTACCGGATAAGGTTTAAAAAAAGTATGTCAAAACCTAGGCATTACTGTAAGAAGGACCCGCGTCCCTTCCAGATGGGTGATTTGCTTTGAGGTTTTTGGAGGCTTTCAAAGCAGTTTCAGAAATACGTTTACAACGTGTAGTTTCTTTTTTAGCCGATTTAATCCATTCCAAAATATTGCGCTTAGAAGATTTTGGGAAACGGTTGAAAAAATAGTACGCCTGTGGCTGCGAATTTAAAGCGGCCTCAAGGTCGTATGGAATTATAAGTTGCTCCACTTCATCCAGAAAGTTCCAGGAGCCATTTTCTTTGGCAATTTTAACTTTAGCTATGCCAGGTGGCATCATTTTTCCAGAAGCTGTAAGTTTCTTAACCCTTCTTTTGTTTACTCCAGACCAGTTACTTTCAGAAGCCTTGGGGGAAATACGTCTCATGGTACGTTGCACATCCAGTTTTTTGGGCATGCTATCTACCCAGCCAAAACAAATTAGCTCATCTACAATGTCATTATAAGATAAATAAGGAAAGTTAGACTGTTTCTTATAGGTAATCAGCCAAAAGCTGTCTTTCAAATCGTGGTTTGCGGTGAGCCAATCCCTTAATTCTTTGGCAGATCGAACTTCGATTGATTTTTCTGGCCTCATTGTTTTTAGTCCATGGTTATTGGTTTGCTATCTTCGGGAGCCTTAAAGAAATTGCTGGTTTTGTGTACAAACTTAATATTGCTCAAAGTTCCTTTCCCTATGGTGTCTCCAAGTCCGGTTTGCTGTGTCCAGTTATGAAATGTCCATTGGGTAGCAATCGGGATATTTTGTTCCTTTTCATATTTGTGATATGCTATGGCATGCGGATTTGCTTCTGCTTTTTCCAAACTTTTTCCAAAAGTTACAATATACCCTGCAGCTTCCATTAATCCTGTGTTTTTATCTGCGTAGAGCACGTACCAGTCGTCTGGAGCATCCCCTGTGTTTTTAGCGAAGGTAAGTTTTGCAGTATCGAAAGGTATACTGTCCAATTCATGATCTTTAAGTTGTTCTATTTGCGCTCCAGGATCGTTTAATTTATAGGGTAGGGCAAAGAAATAGGCCCAAGTGAACATATCGAATCGAGCGCCTTTCTCATCGGTACTTGCTGGAGAAAGCAATACGTTTTTTCCGTCGTAGAATAGGGTAGTGCCATCTTTTTTGTCTATTCTTATTTCACTGGAATTGGTATTCATGGTAAGTGTCCCTGCCAAACGTGGTTTTCCTCCAAATTCGATATCGATATCGAACTGAATATAGTTTTTAGACAAAAACGCCTTTTTATTATGGGCTTTCTCAACACTTTCTACAAAGGGCGAAGTAGATTTGGTAGCGTCTTTGGTGGCCGCTTTTTCTTCTTTGTTTTTGCAAGCCGTTAAAATAATGGTGCTTAAAAAAAGTAATTTTATGATAGTGCGCATATTTAGAATTTTATTAGTGAGACGAAATAGGTTTTAAAAGATAACAAAAAAATAAGACTGCCCGAACAATTTTAAATTCAGGCAGTCTTAAGATTATTAATTTAGACAGCAACTTACTTTATCATATCGTAACTACGTTTTACAAAATTGGTAAGTTCTTCCCCTTTCAATAAACCTTGGGATAAGCGTGCTAAATCTAAAGACTGCTTTACCAAACGCTCTTGTTTTGCTTTTGTTTTGGTAGTTAAAATGTTATTTACCAATTCATGATTGGTGTTTACTATCAAATTGTACATCTCGGGCATGTTGCCCATACCAAACATACCTCCACCGCCAGTAGCGCTCATTTCTTTCATACGACGCATAAATTCTGGTTGGGTAATGGTAAAAGGAGAGGCCTTACTGTCTAAAGATTCAAGCTGAACCGTAAACTTATCTTTAGGAACTACTTCTTCTAGAACACCCTTAAGTTTATCTTTTTCTTCATCGGAAAGCTTAGAGATTTTCTCTTCATCTTTTTTGATGAGGTTATCGATAGAGTCGGCATCTACGCGAACAAAAGAAATGTTTTCCTTTGAGGTTTCCAGCTTTTGAATAAGGTGGGAAACAATTGGGGAATCTAGCAATAGCACTTCATAACCACGTTCTTTAGCTTCGTTGATGTATGTATGCTGTGCATCTTTATCGCTGGCATAAAGAACAACGAGTTTGTTGTCTTTATCCGTTTGGTTTTCTTTTATTTTCTCCTGAAGTTCTTCAAAAGTATAATAAGTTCCATCTACGGTTGGATACAATGCAAATTTGTCTGCTTTATCGAAGAATTTGTCTTCAGAAAGCATTCCATATTCAATAACGATTTTTATATCGTTCCATTTTTTCTCAAAATCTTCTCTGTTTTCATTGAAGAGTGATTTTAGTTTGTCGGCCACTTTTCGGGTAATATAGCTAGAAATTTTCTTTACATTTCCATCGGCCTGAAGGTAAGAACGGGATACGTTTAATGGAATGTCTGGAGAATCTATAACTCCCTTCAGCATAGTCAAGAATTCTGGAACAATCCCTTCTACATTATCCGTTACAAAAACCTGATTTTGATAAAGCTGAATTTTATCTTTTTGCATGGTAAGATCATTCGAAAGCTTAGGGAAATACAAAATTCCCGTAAGGTTAAACGGATAATCTACATTTAAATGAATATGGAAAAGTGGTTCTTCAAACTGCATTGGGTACAACTCGCGGTAGAAGTTTTTGTAATCTTCTTCTTTAAGGTCTGCAGGTTGCTTTGTCCAAGCGGGATCTGGATTGTTTACAATGTTATCTACAGTGTACTTTTCTTCTTTGGCGTCGTCACCTTCGCCCACTTGTTTGGTTTCTTCGCGAGTACCAAATTTAATTGGGATTGGCATGAATTTATTGTACTTGGTCAATAATTCATTAATTCTTCCTTCTTCCAAAAACTCTTCAGAATCTTCATTAATGTGAAGAATGATCTCGGTACCGTGTTCTTTTTTATCAGCTTCTTCCAAAGAATATTTTGGAGAACCATCACACGTCCAATGAGCTGCTGGTGCATCTTTGTAGGACTTCGTAATAATCTCTACTTTGTGGGCAACCATAAAAGCAGAGTAAAAACCAAGTCCGAAATGACCTATAATACCGCTATCCTTAGCAGAATCCTTGTATTTTTCCAAGAACTCTTCTGCCCCAGAAAAGGCAACTTCGTTTATGTATTTCTGCACTTCATCGGCAGTCATCCCAATACCTTGATCGATAATGTGAAGTTTCTTTACTTCTTTATCTACTTTTACTTCGATAACAGGATTCCCGAAATCCACCCCAGGTGCTTCACCAATATTGGTTAAGTGTTTTAGCTTTAAAGTGGCGTCGGTGGCATTGGAGATAAGCTCTCTAAGAAAAATCTCATGATCGCTATAAAGAAACTTTTTTATCAGCGGAAAGATATTCTCAACAGATACATTAATATTTCCGGTTGTCATATGTATAGAATTTTAATAGTATGATTTTAGCTTTTCAATAGTCAAAAAAAATACCATAGTAAAACCAGTGACAAGATGACAGAATTTGCACTTTAACCGGTTTTTATTGCGTAACATAGCAGTTTACAATAATTTAACACAATATTCTGTTTAACTATTTGGTAAAATGATTAAACATTTAGTATCTTGTGCTAAATTAGTATGGGAAAACCGCTATGAAAAAGAGCATTACAATTTCCATATGAAATTTGTTTATTTATTGGTTAGGTTGTTTGGAGAAGCGCATAACGTCTGTTGTGCGCTTTTCTTACTTTATAGTAAATACCTTACTTCGGAATTCGATTTATGTTTAAGTTGATATCTAAGGTTATTCAACAAAAATTTTTAGAAGTATATTCTTGTAATTAAGGGTTCATGTCTTTACCCAAATAAGCATCCTAACATACAATTAACTTCTAGTTGATTTATATATGTTAAATTTGCGGCTTATTAAATTAATAAAATGGATTTATCAAAAGTGAAATTAGTTGTTACCGATATGGATGGGACCTTGCTTAACAGCAAAGGTGAGGTAAGCGCTAATTTTTTTGAGTTATTTAAAAAATTACAGCAAAACAATATTCATTTTGCGGCGGCTAGTGGAAGGCAGTACGATAGTATTATCGATAAGCTAAAATTGATAGCCGATGATATCACGGTGATAGCAGAGAATGGAGGTATTGCCAAGCAAGGGAAGGAAGAATTGTTGGTGACAAATCTACCGGAAGAAAGAACAACGGAACTTATTGAGCTTTTGAGAGGGATCGATGATGTTTTTGTAGTTCTATGCGGAAAAACTTCTTCTTACATTGAAACCAAAGATGAAGGTTTTATAGATTTCTTCCATGAATTTTATGCGGCTTATGAAATCGTAGATGACTTAATGAAGGTAAATACAGACGAACTTGTAAAAATAGCAGTATACCATTTTGAAAGTTCAGAAGATTATATCTATCCATCTGTAAAGCACTTGGAAGATTCGTTGCAAGTAAAAGTGTCTGGTAAAAACTGGTTGGATTTATCCCACCCGAATGCCAATAAGGGATTCGCCCTAAAAATGCTTCAAGACAAGTTAGGGGTTACCAAAGAAGAAACCATGGTGTTTGGCGATTATAACAACGATTTGGAAATGTTGGAATTGGCAGATTTTAGTTATGCCATGAAAAACGCCCATCCCAATGTGCTTAAAACAGCAAAATACCAAACGAAGAGCAACGACGAAAATGGAGTTGAATATATTTTAGATCAACTCATTACCGCAAAAGAAGCTTAATTTCCGAAGGCAGTGATTACTACCGATCTGGACCCTCCGCGGTCCCGATGTTCACAGAGATAAATTCCCTGCCAAACTCCCAAATTTAAACGCCCATTGGAGATGGGTATTTGCACCGATGCTCCCATAAGCGATGCTTTAATGTGCGCAGGCATATCATCTGGGCCTTCATAGGTGTGGATATAATAAGGTGCATTTTCGGGTACCATTTTGTTAATATGGCTTTCAAAATCTGTCCTAACGGATGGATCTGCATTTTCATTAATGGTTAAACTTGCCGAAGTGTGTTTTATAAAAACCTGAAGCTGCCCAATATTAATGTGCTTTATTTCTGGGAGGGCTTGTAGCACCTCTTCGGTAATTAGATGGAAACCTCTTCGTTGTGATTTTAGCCGTATTTCTGTTTGGTAGAATTTCATTTTACAAATTTGGGATACGTACTATAAAAAAACAAGTATTCTATTGTGTTTAATCTGAAAACCTGCCTAAATAAAAAAGGCTGCCTAAAGTAGGCAGCCCCAATCTTAACAAAGCTAACTATTACTCAACTAAAATTTTCCTTGTATATTTTTCTCCTGTTTTTTGGGAAGCAAGAGTTACTATGTATATTCCAGGATGTAACTTAGAAATATTAATGCCCTGCGATCCGCTTAAATTCTCCATAGACAACATCGGTCTTCCACCGAGGTCGTAAATGCTTATATTTAAATTGTCTTCAGAAGAAATGTTTAAAATTCCATCTTTAACCGGATTTGGGTACATGGAAATCCCTTCTACAATAGTTTCTTCTTCCTCTTCTGCAAGCAGGGGAGATGCCAATGTATTTGGGGTCGAAGTTTTAGCACTTGATGGAGTACAAGAACGCGAACCAAAGTCAAAATATCCATTGGTAAAGAGCTTCTCTTTTGCATCTTTACAGCAGGTAGAATTTTCGGTAGCTTCGGTCTCTGTTTGCAATCTATTTCCGCAAATTTCAATCCAATCTACCGTCAAGTTTTTATCGCTACAGCCTGTTTCGGGATTGTCGTTATTGGTAAAATGAACTGTAACATCGCCACCACTAAAACCGCTGTAGGTATAGTTGGTAAGACTTGTAGAAATATCTTTCCAAGATTTTACTACTTGCCCATCCACTTGAAGCTCCATATCTTCTATTCCACAGTCACCAGCCGCACGAATTACAATATCTCCGCTGGTAGAAACGGTAGCGGGTTCGTAAGACCAGCGTGTCCATGTCCCATCGTAGGAAGTTGGCCTTTGTTCCACATCAGAAACTGTATTGCTATTTTGTGGCCGGATGTATTTTTGGGTTTCCCGGTTTTTAAAATGAAAGGTAGAATTGTCTGAAGATAAAACCTCTATCCATTGTGTTCTATTGCCACTGGAACTTGTGTTTTGGGTCTCCATAAGCGAACCATCATCAGAGTTAATGGGTCTAAAATACTGTCCTGTTTGAATATTTTTCAGATAAAAATATCCATTGGAAGTGGTTATTTTTTCCCATTTAAAAAGGTTTGAATTGTCATTTGCGGCAACTTGAATTTTAGAACCCACGGAAGTTCCAGAAGGTTTCAAGTATTTCCCAGTTTGTTTGTTTTTAATATAAAATACTGGAGAAGTAGGCTCTGGATCTGGAAGGTTATTTGCCTGTTTGGCATAGGCAAACTTATCTGCTTTTAACCAATTGGCCTTTGCACGTATATTAATGGTGTGTGTACCAGCATTTAAATTCACCGTATTGGTTAGGTTACCCCAGTAAGTGTCTAGGTCTAATGCCGAAATGGAACTATTGTCCAAAGAAAAGTTGGATACGGAATTGTTTACCTTTATTTCGTATTGCCCTGCTAAATTTGAGGTGGTACCGGAAGCTTCTCCCACACGCAAACGAATATCGATTTTATAATCTCCAGCTTCGCTTACCGAAAAGGGAAATGATAACTCGTCGTTGGTATCAAACAAACGCACATGAACTCCCGCACTTGCATTAGGGTTATAAGTATCTGGCCCTACAGTATTGTTGGTGCCAGCTTCGTTGGCAACTTGAAAAACGTTTTCAATTTCAAAGTCTCCACTTGTATTGCCATTTCCTGGCGGATTGGAACCTCCTCCAACGGTAGCTACGTAATTGGCAAGAAATTTAATATATCCACTTTGGTAATAAATGGCAGGTTCTACCAAGGCAAATGGACCTTGATTGGTTCCTTGTATGTATTTGTTTTCGTCAGCAAAGGCTTTTAAACCTGGTTGATTTCCCAAGGTTGCGCTGCTGTAGCGAACTCCGTTTAGGGTTATAATGGTACCACCCGGCGCTTGTGGATTGGCTCCTCCGGTCATAAAACCAGGTGCTGGCCCTACAATTCCTTGCGAGGGGTTTGGTGCGCCATCGTATTTGTCGTCAACAAAAAACCAAGTATGCCATAACTGGTCTACACAAAGTTCTGCCCCGTAATTGTACATATTGGTAAGGTAGCATAGCCCAAGCGGATTAACACCATGGAAATAATGTAGGATTCCATCTGTAGCTTTTTTGTAGTTGTCATGCTCAGATGGATCGATATTATAGTTAATAAAGTCATACGTATCAGTTCCTTGTCTGGCAATAAGGCTATTACTTCCCCAGTTGAGGTAAAACGGATTGATACGGTAAAAGTCTGAATTTTCATTAATGGTGTATAGGCCTGGAGACTCTGTTTTCTTCGCGTTCTTTTTATTTAAGATTGCTGTTTTGGTGGCGTTGTCTGCATTAGGCAGCGTGGTATAAAAAAGAATCGCTTCACTTTGGTTGGATCTGTAGATTCCCCAGTCTCCAGAAACAAAGGCTCTAGCTTGGGAGTAGTTGTTTTTTACAAAATTATTGTATTTGGATTTTCCGGTTAATGCATATAGATATACTGCAGCACAAACGGCTTCCGCTACGTTTTCTACCAAATAATGGTTTCCAGAACCATCGGCATCTCCCGCTTCGATTTCCCCGTTGTCGCAAACAGCGTCTTTGTCTGGGGAATTCTCATAATGATTCCAAGCACTTTCCGATCTGCTTACTAAATCGCTTACATACGAAGATTGGGATGGGAAATCTTGAAGTGCCAGCGCAGCATGTGCCATCATTCCAGCCGCAGCTACCGATGCCACCGGACAGGTTTGGGCGTAGTAACGCTCTCTAGTATCGGTACTTGGAGGTGAGATGTAATTAAAATCTTCTTTGATACCGGCCTTACTATGGACACTCCCATCAGTGCGCTGCATATTTTTAATCCAATCGATTTCCCATTTAATTTCATCTAAAATATCTGGAAGATCGTTGTTGTTTTCTGGAATACGTAAGGTAAAATCATCCCAAAAATCAGGGTGTTGCTCGTAGGTAGTTAGTAAATTATGCACTGGCTCCAAGGCAAAAGTTATGTATTTATTGGGGTCACCCGCATCAATCCAACCTTTACTTACATTTCTACGCTCCGAGCTGTAGAGGTATTTAGCGTTGTTATCTTGGTTTGCCTTAGTATACCATGCGCCATCGGTCCAGTTTGCCCCAGACCCATAAGCTGCTGTTTTTTCAATGCTCACCCTTTGGTAATAGAACATCTCCACAGCGGCACGTAAAACATCATCGTAAACATTGTTGCTTATTTTAAAGGTATTTGAGTTAACCGTATTTCCGCCGGTTTCTGTTACCTGAATATAATAGTCACCAGGTGTTTTATAGGAGGAAAAATTAAACCACCAACCTTTATCTCCAGAAAGTCCATGAGTATTTCCGCCGTTCCATACAGTAGCTTTTGCTTGGTATACTGTATTATTGTCACTTGCTTTTTTAAGCTTAACATTTACATTAACATCGAGGTTTATTCCAGCACCAGAGTTAAAGCCGTTTACTGCCTTGGCAATTATGGCAATTTTAGTAGCATCTTCAAAGTAACCAAATTGATCCACTCGAATATAGTTCTTCTTTGTATTAATGGCTTGCCCGAAGGTAAGCAGCGGGATGCACCACAGCAGTGCCAATCCCAATAAACTTTTGAAATTGAAAGTAATTTTTTTCATTTTGAATAATTTAAGTTATTAGTTAATGATTATGGGTAGTTTATTATGGTTGTATCGTCATACAAAACCTCAAAAATTCACAGGTACCCAATGATTTTTGAAATCAATAAATAAGAAGTGCTAGCTATATAAAATTTCCTTCAATATCTATTGAGAATTATATAGTTAATAATTTTTGACCTAAAAAAGTAACACTTTATCGATTTTTAAGCACTTAATTATCAATATGATAATAGATTGATAAAATAGTATTAATGACTAGAAGTTGGTGTATGTGGTTGTATTTCAGTGTATTGAAATTAATAGTAGAAAATATAGAAAATATTTTATTAGGTCTTTTGCCTTTTCTTTTTGGCAGCAGGGAAAAGAACGTTGTTCAAAATAAGTCGGTAACCCGGAGAATTCGGGTGCAGCTCCAGTTCGGTTTTTGGGTCGCCAACGCGGTGTTGGTAATCTTCTGGGTCGTGACCTCCATAGAAGGTAAAGAAGCCTTTCCCTTTGATTCCATGTATGTAGCGTGCTTCCCCATTCACTTTATTTTCCGCCAAGGTTAAAACTGTCGGCCGTATAGTGTTTGGGTCGTAAGCAGTGGTTTGGCCCATAAAACCTTTTACTAAAGAGGTGTGGTTTTGGCAAAGCATGGTTGGTATAGGATCCCACTTTGCAGAAAAATCCATGAGCGTAAAATAATCTGTTTCCTTCCTTACCGTTTTTCTTTTCGAGGTCATGTCTATGGAAGAAAACTCATATTCCATGGGGTTACGCTCCAAAATAAAATCTTTAAAGGCAAAGGTTTTAGAAAAGTCTATTTTATTTTGGTAGTTGGGAGTGGAGGGGTCTCCATCGAACATGGGTTCGCAAATATCCACTCCTTCGGCAGACAGTGCAATATCAAAACTGTCGGTTGCAGAGCACATGGCAAACATAAATCCGCCGCCAATTACATAGTCCCTAATTTTAAGGGCTACAGCTAGTTTTTCTTGGGAGACTTTGTCGTAGCCAAGTTCGGCTGCCAGCGCTTCAGCTTCTTTTTTATCGTTAATGTACCAAGGAGTGGCGCGGTATGCCCCATAAAATTTTCCATATTGCCCTGTAAAATCTTCATGGTGCAAATGCAACCAATCGTAAAGCAACAATTTTTCTTCTAGGACTTCGGTATCGTAAATAACGTCGTATGGTATTTCAGCATATGTTAAAACCATGGTAACAGCATCGTCCCAAGGTTGATTTCCTTTTGGGGAATACACAGCCATTTTTGGTGCTTTTTCCAAGATCACCGCTTCTTGGTTTTTCGAAGGACTGCTTATGTCCGTTAGGATTTCTTCTGTTTTAGAATCTGATAAAACTTCAAAAGAGACTCCACGAATTTGGCATTCTTTTCTTATTTCCTCGGCATCTGGCATTAAAAAAGATCCGCCACGGTAGTTGAGCAACCATTTAACCTTTTCATTTTTACTTAGTACCCAGTAAGTTATTCCGTAGGCCTTTAAATGGTCTTTCTGGGTTTCTGCATCCATGGGGATTAAAATATAGGAAGCAAAACCTAGCTGTATGTTGAACAAGAATAAAAAAAGGAGTATCCACATTTTATTGCGATACTCCTCATTATATATATGTTTAGTGTTTTTCAGTTTCATAGGGCCATAATCATATTCAACTGAAAAATACAATTATAAATCGAAACCTAAGTCTTTTCGGTAATACATTTTATCAAATTTGATAGTTTCCAAACTACCATAGGAAGTCTCTAAAGCCTCGGAAAAATTGTTTCCATAAGAAGTTACGGCCAAAACACGACCGCCTGACGATAATACTTTATTGTCTTTTAACTGCGTACCGGCATGGAAGACAATGGAATTTTCTACATTTTCAATCCCCTGGACCTCTTTTCCTTTTTCGTAAGCTTCAGGATAACCTCCAGAAACTGCAACTACGGTAGTGGCCGTTCTTTCATCCAATTCAAGCTCGATGGTGTTGAGGTTTCCATTGGCAACAGCTTCTAGCATGGTTACCAAATCGTTCTTTATTCTAGGAATAACAACTTCTGTTTCTGGATCGCCCATGCGAACATTGTATTCTATAACATACGGCTCGTTGTCAACTTTTATGAGTCCGATAAAAACAAAACCTTTATAGGTAATATCATCTTTTTGAAAACCTTCAATGGTGGGTTTT